>CAYTAS010000055.1:0-21866 GCA_964435885.1 uncultured Nitrospira sp.
CTCCCCTCCGTAACGAGCCCGTAACACAAGGAGTATACATTACCCGCATGGACCGAACGAATTGTGAGCAGAACGTCACATGACTTCACAACGGCCTAAGAAAATCCTCATTGTCGAAGACGAACCTGATATCGCCCAACTTATCCGGCACTATCTCGAGAAGGAAGGATTTCACCCCAGCATCGCCCAGACCGGCCTTGAAGCACTCACCCTTGCGGCATCTCTGCATCCCGATCTTGTCATACTTGACCTCATGCTGCCGCAGATGGATGGCTTTGAGGCGTGTAAAGCCCTCCGCCACAATCCGGAAACTGCGCTGTTGCCGATCATCATGGTGACGGCGAAAAACGACGAGTCCGACACCATTGTCGGGCTTGAACTCGGAGCCGACGACTATGTGACCAAGCCTTTTAGTCCGAAAACGCTGGTGGCCAGAGTGAAAGCTCTGCTTCGTCGAGTGGATCGCGTGAATGATCACAAACCAACGTCCCTGGCCTATGGTCCGCTTCGCATGGACCTGACGCGCCATGAAGTGACGGTAGGAGGCAAGGAAGTGGTCCTCACGGCCAAGGAGTTCGGACTGCTGGAGCATTTGTTGCGTCATGCCGGACGAGTGTTGACGCGGGAGGTGCTCCTCAACTCGGTCTGGGGGTACGACTACTATGGGACGACGCGAACCGTCGACGTTCATGTTCGTCGGTTGAAAGTGAAGATTCCCTTGCTCGTGGAGCCTATCGCCTCCATCAAATCACTCGGCTACAAACTACTTGACCAGCCGCATCCCTCCACCCCCTGAAATCACCTGGTCTTTTCAACTCCCGATCCTCCCGCCGTCATCTTTTGCGATGACGATCATCGCCGATCTCGGACGGCCGCCGGATCGGCCATCCGGCTAAGAACTGGTTGATCGTCAACGTTGACAGGTCGGTATGAATCCAGAGTTGGCACGTGCTTAGCGATCAGTACACGTAAAAAACTGTTACAATGATTTTCGAGGGATAACCATGCCGGAATATGCCGCCATCTCCAAAGGAACCTGTTTTGCGCTGTTCGTCTATGATATCGGTCTCTCCATCAACCTAACCGATGCGGAACGGCGGATCCTCGCCGGTAGCGAACGTGGCCGACTACGGCATAAGACCAGAGCCCCTCAGTATTTCGAGTATCGGCCGGCTCCGCTACGACTCGTTCAGGAAGGCAGTGTCTTCAGCATCAGTCACTACCAAGCGAGCCCTACAGTCGAAGTCATGGTGTACGATTTCGGCGCGGTCACCATCACCTACCGCTTCCCCATTGACGGACCATTCAAGCAATTGCTGGAGCTTAGCGAGTCGCTCTACGAGAACGAGCGATTGCTGGCTGAGTCGCGCGCCCGCGTGGAACAGTTGGTTCAAGCGCTGGGCCCTACGATCGAGCGGCCGGTCATAGCGGATGAAGTAGAGGACTACATTATTTTCTCGATCGAGTCCGCTGTCCCAGAGACCCCTCCGTTATGGACAAGCAACGAGATCGACTTGGCTCAGATTCTGCGGGCTGAACGGACGCCGTTCTCGGAGCAGGAAGTGGCCGACGCAGGTGCTTGCCGGATCTCGTTTGGGCGAGAGGACGCAGCCGTCATCGACTGGCATTCCGCCGTCCTATTCGGAAAAGAGATGGACGACGTCCGTGCCGTACTGGAATTCGCCAACGTCGAGCTATTGGAGATGCGGATCTTGGATGAACAACTCGATCGTGCGCTGGATGAGGGCTACGAAGCATTGTCACGCAAACCGCGCCTCCTGTCCCTCCCCGGCTCACACGAAAAAGACCTGACGCACATTGCACAACTACAAGTCGACAGCGCCTTGATTTTTGAGCGCGTGACCAACACCTTGAAACTGCTGGGAGATCAGTATCTTGCGCGCGTGTATCGTCTCGTCTCGCAGCGCTTTCACTTGGAAGCGTGGGACGCCAGCATTCTTCGTAAATTGCAGACGCTGGAAAGCATCTACGGCAAGATGTCGGACCGAGCCGGAACCAGGCGTATGGAGGTCTTGGAGTGGATTATCATCATTTTGATCGCGCTTTCCATCGCTCTTTCGTTTCTCCCGATGCAGGTCGGTCACTAAAGCGTTCCGAGCTCGCTCATCTCGTTCGAGAGCAAATGCTTCGCTCACGGCTCAGCATCTTGGAGACGTTGGACGCACCGATGCGCATCGCTCTTCGAGGAATATGGACGCGACTAAATGTCTTTGCCCATTGATCCGTTTCTTCTGCACCACCGGTCTCCCTCTGACATTGATTGTTTTCCCAGTCCTTGCCACGGCAGAAGTACAATCTGAAGTGGCTGTATGGCTCGAATCGGGTATGGCCGTCGCGACCGGTCAACTGAGCGGTCGGAGAGAAATACCACTCGGTGCGCAGGAGATCGTGCTCAGTTCAGGCACGATTGGCATCAACGCAATCGTGGTGACGTCTCGTCGTCTCTTAGGGTTTTCCAGCCGTGCCCTGACCTGGAGCAGGAAAGAATTTGATGTAAACGAACAGGTCCTCGAACGAAAGATACTTCCCACTTTCAGTCTTATTAGGACTGATCGACACCTCTACGGATTTCGAGGCGTCAACGGCCTATGGCTTGAAGCGACATTAGGTGTGCGCGAGAAAGTTCGACGCCTGTCCAGCAACGAATATGGCATGGTGATTATCACCACGGAGCGATTGCTTGGTTTCACACCACTTCTTGGTGGATTCGCCTCGAAGCCGTTGGACGTGCACGAGAAGATCATCGGAGTGGACAACGAACACGGGCTCATTGTGGTCCCGACCAATCGCCGCATCTTGGTCCTCGGCAGTCGCCTGAGCGGATGGGAAGAGTTCGAGTAAGCAGCCTCACCATCAACCCTCGTTCCATCCGATTCGCCGATCGGCATGATGCTCTCCAAAGCCAAGGCCAGGAATTCATCACAGATTCACTCGCAAATGTACAAGCGGCAATGTGCTGAAAGACTGCCTCGAGCGTGATCTCCGCCTAACAGCGTTCTAGTTTACACATGAGAACACGCTGGGACGCACCGGCTTCATTCTGCAAGTCTTTACCCTGTCTTAATCTCGACTTTACCGTTCTGCAACCGATTTGTAACAGGTCATCGCTACACTTCCAAAAGTGGTCGCTGGAAACCTCACGAGTCCACGAGTAGGGCGTGCTGACGAGCACGAGACGCGGCTTCTGGATCGCACTGTAGAACAAAAAGGAGTTTCGCTATGAACTGCGCCGACACCCTGAAACGATTGGCTTCAATTGCCATGCTCCACTTGCTCGGCATTAAGGAGCTTCGCGGACAACTCTCGCAAAGCCCACGTCCGGTAAACCACTCAGGAGGGGCCGTGATACTCGCAGCTCATCTCGATAGAGCCAAGCGGGACGATCATGACTCACTGCTATCAAAATGGACCCGCTAGGTTGGCAACCATCATCGCCGTCCCTTAGAAGCCTCACAAGCATCCGAGACCCGATGGCGACTTCATCTTCTTCCCATTCCCACTGTTGCTGAGTTCTTCACACACAATTCGCACCATCGCAACCTCCACGAAACATTTCTCGGATATACTTCCAATAGTGATCAACGACAGTCCACGCTGAAGCAGTCAGACGGGGAAAGGAGGCGAGGAGCAATGATGACCTGGATGGTCGAAGGAATCCTGGCAATCGCTATTGTGACGATCATGTATTCGATGGTCGCGGCATGGCGAGAGTAGCTACCACGCTCGTATTGTCTTCGAAAAGGAGGGAGATTCGACCGTGCGCGGCAAGGGACCGGCGGGAGCTGGGACAAGGGCAGCAATGCCCAACCCGCTCTCGCTCTGAGGCCGAATCCATCGCCCGCCATTCGCGGCAACCCGTTTCCCTCACCGCGATCTGAACATCGGACTCAAATATACCCCTTGGGTTGACAGCAACGCCGACTGCCACTCATTCCTCTCCCACCGCAATTGGGCCATCGCGATAGTCTCTCATCAAGACCCCCTACGAGTCGCAAACATGGAGCGACTTCCTATCGCTATCGCGCAGGGGTTGGTGCATCCTGCTTATCCGGCCACGCGTGGCCACCTCATGGAGCCGGCCTGAGTCTGGCGAACAGGCCGCAAACACGTATCACGATGAGTGCCAAACGAACCATAAAGGATCTGACGGGTGAATGTTCGACTTGTAATTTGGTAACCAGCATGGCCTACCTCCTTTGTGTTTCAAGACATGGGCTGCCGATTCATCACACAGCAAGTACTTTTCTAATCTCGATCATGAAGAGATCCACTTGTTGCATCGAAGAGAGGTATAGCTTGTGCCGGTCACGGCCTCATTGCCGAATCGTTAACACCAGGTGACCTGTCTCCCATTCGAAAAAGTTTACCGACCTGTAATAGCCGCCTAACGTCGGTGCAATGGGAACTTGATAGTTTGAGGCCAACTTAAATAATTAAAAGGAGGATCACCATGGTGACAGTCGGCAATTTGATGCAGAAAGAAATGGTGACGGTGGATGTCGGCACCTCGGTCGTCGAGGTGGCAAAGCTCATGAGAGCGTGCAATGTTGAGAGTGTGCTCGTCGCGTATCAAGCTCAGATCATCGGCATCGTATCCGAATCGGATATCGTCAAGAAGTTCGTCGGCGCGGAGAAAGCCGCCTACTTCGTTCCGGTTGAAGATATTATGAGCAGCCCGGTACCAGGCATCGAGGAGCGGCGGCCATTGACGGAAGCCGCGGACCTCATGGACAGGCATCGCACGCTCCATCTCGGCGTCACTAAAGAAGGCGCGCTCGTGGGCCTGGTATCCGTCAGAGACTTTCTCCGACCGGTCTCTATCGACGACTTCTAGCGTCGATTCGTTCCTCGTTGCCGCCGTCTTCTTGTTGAGATCACTCCTTCCACCCTCCTTTTTCCCCTCGCCCCTCCCATACACAAGCACCTCTCGAACTCCTCTCGATTCAACGGCGGTTGCAATTCCCGCCCTCGTACGCTTAGAAATAGCATCTGTCCTCTTCGTCATAGAGGTCCTATGATCGCTCGATCCCACGAGGCGCCCTCTCAGCGACCCTCAGTCATCTCAGCTCACATCGAACGGGAGATCAAGTTGGCGGTTGAACCAGATTTCCGTCTGCCGCAGCTGCCCGGCACTCCGCTCCCTCGACGGCTGCTGACCTCGACCTATTACGACACGGCTGCCTATGACTTAGCCCATGCCAGGATTACGCTTCGCCATCGCATCGAACAGGGAAAGAGGTCGTGGCAGCTCAAAATTCCGCTGGGTGACGATCGGCAGGAAGTGGAGGTGATCGGCGACCAGCCCGAACCACCGGCCTCGCTGTGCCATCTCCTCGCCCTGCATCTTGCGCATCAGAAATTGATACCGGCCGTCACCCTGCGCGTCTGGCGAACCGGCTTCCTCGTCCGTCACGGCCGAGTTCCCGTCGCTGAGATCGCCCTTGATACGGTGTCTGTGATGAAAGACGACCGGTCGATCCTGCGCTTTCGCGAACTGGAGATCGAACTGCGGCGAGGTGATGATGCCACGCTTCGTGCTCTTGATCGACAGATGCGTGAGGCCGGGGCAGCCGATCACGACGGACGACCGAAGTTCTTCCGCGCTCTTTCTCTGGAGACTCCCACCGCGGCGCCCCAGCCTGACCGGAAGGCGCTGGCGGTTGAACATGTGAAGTGGGCGCTCGCGCAGCATGTCAGGTGGCTCCTCGCTCATGATCCCGGCACGAGACTTGGAACCGAGATCGAGAGCCTCCATCAAATGCGTGTCGCAACGAGGCGCTTGCGCGCGGTGCTGCGCGCGGCTCGGCCGATCTTGTTGACCGAATGGGTCACATCATTGGATCAAGAACTCGATTGGCTGAGTGAGCGACTGGGACCGGCCCGCGATCTCGATGTTCAGATCGCCTACTTTGTGGAGGAGTCTGCCGGATTCGACGCGCGAGATCGCGCGCTCTTGGAACAATTGATCTCCCACCTTCACTCTCGACGCGACGCTGCGCAACGATTGATTCTCAGCGAACTGACGAACGCCCGCTATCTTGAATTGATTAGACGGCTTCAACAGGCCGCGCAGGAACCCTCTGTGATAGAGTCTTCATTGACTGTGGAGCAGCTCGCCGCGCAGGCTTTCAAGAAACTGCGCAAAGCAATCAGGGGCCTGAAAACCTCTCCCTCGGAGAGCGCGCTGCACACCATCCGGATCAAGACCAAACGCGCACGCTATGCCGCTGAATTGGCACAAGGCTCGGTGGGCAAACCTGCGGTCCGTTTTGTCAAGGCGGCTCGGGCAGTCCAAGGTCTCTTGGGGATCCATCAGGATGCCATCCAAGCCGAACGCCATATTCGACAGTTTCTCAAGCATTCATCCGGCACCCGCGTCAGGTTTGTCGCCGGACGGATGGTCGAACGGCAGCACCAACGACGCCGGAACGTTCGAAGGGACATGAACCGGTTGTTCAACACGTTGTTGAAACGAGGAAAGAAGGCCTGGGGATGAAAGAGGCACTGTACGGTGATCCCATGACGAACTAGAAGACAGTCCATAATCTCCCCTCCCCATCTTACGGCATGCGCCTCGCGTAGAGTGGCCATAGAGTTCATACAGGGTTTACCTGTTCGTGACCGCTCCGAAACGATGGGCTGATATTCTCGGGTCAGCGAGAACGGATGGAAAGGAGGCACAGGAAGGCTATGCCGACATTCGAAGCGGCTCGTCTGTTTGACGGCGGAGTCCTGAGGCAGCGGCTCTCCCATCTCGATCTCTCAGAAATCTGGAACCAGGGCATGAAAGGAGTGCTCAGTGTGGTGATCCTGACCCTCCTGACCGCCCTCGCCGGAGGGGCGCTGAAGACGTTGTGGGAGATTCGCCTCCTCATCGATCATTCAACCGAAGTGGTCCTGCGCCAGGTCATTGTCAACACGCTCATGTTGCTGGCGCTCGTCGAAGTATTCAAAACTACCGTCACCTACTTCCGGGAGGGGCGGGTCAAGGTGACCTTCATCGTGGATACGATCTTGGTCGTCATGTTGACCGAGGTGATCTCTCAATGGTTCAAGGGAGGAGACTGGCAACCACTCGCGGTCCTCGGCGCGATTCTGCTGATTCTCAGCATTGTTCGCGTCATGGCGGTTCGGTGGAGTCCGACGCTAAGAGGAGAGCCACACGATGCGGTGCGCGTCGATCTCCAACACATGGGAGGTAAGCCATGACTCAACAACCTGTCTCGACAGATAGGAACTGCCGAAAGGCTAAACGGGATGATCTTGGGTAATTTTCGTCCTTAGTATCTGAATATCGAAAGGCCAAGTAATGAACGGCGCTTACTTCACTTTCGACAACTCGGCGGGTATTCTGATCTCTTGTCCGTCTTGCAGATTGACGACGAAGACCGATGCGGCGGTCGGGTCGAACTGTTCGTAGGTGAAGATGGAGGTGAATCGAGATCGGTAGGCCGGACCGGTGCCGTCGTTCTTCCGTCCCCGTTCGGCTTTGCCGATATCGATGGGCTTGATGCGTTTCGAGCCTTGGTGGAGTTCGATCAGCGCCCCTTCGGCGAAATACTCATCATCGCCGCACAACTGCACCTCCATCTCCATATTCGGCATGTCCATTACCTTTCGGATAAACTCTTCGGGCATGCGCACGTCCGTTTTCCGCTTCTTCGATTCTGCCGCCTCTTGTCGACCAAAGGCTTCCAGGCGATAGTGTTTGGTGCGCAGAACGGCGCTCGCTCCGCAAGGGTCCTTTTCCGGATCGGCGCCGACGCGACTCGCCAACGACGCGTGTTGCAAGACTTTCCTCACCTCTTCCGGAGAATTGGCCTTTTCCATCGGCACTCGACCGGTCTCGAGCGCCTTCTGTGCGTCTTCCAACGACAGAGTGACTTCGATTGCCCAAACGGCGTGGCTCCCGATCGACAGAGTCCCGATCAGCCCCAATACCACTCCGATCTGTTGACGAAGAGTCATGCCATCCCCTCTCTTGCACTCCCGGACGCCAGCTTGAACACACGAAACAAGGTGACTGGCGCGCATTGTAGGGAAACCGCCGGGGCTTTGCAATCACACGGCGAAGCGATTCCAGTTTGCATAGGGTCGTCGCTGATACAGGTCGTCGACCGCCACGGGAATGGGATACTCGACGGACCGAAGGAGACGATCGACGAGTTTCAGCGGAAGTCCCACCACGGTGGTGTAGTCGCCATCAACGCGAGCCACCAGGTCCCCGCCAAGTCCCTGAATCGCATAGGCCCCGGCTTTCCCCAAGGATTCTCTCGATGCGAGATATCGGTCATAGACGCGCCCGACATCGGGTTTCATCTCCACGTTCGCGGTATCGACCTCGACGAGCTCTATCCCTCGACCACGGTGGCAGAGAGCGACCGCCGTGTGGACCCGATGTGACCGACCGGCCAAGCTCGCGAGCATAAGACGCGCGTCCGGCAGATCGGCCGGTTTTCCCAGGAGCTGCCCATCACGCTCAATGACCGTATCGCTCCCGATCACCAACGCATGGGGCACCTGATCAGCCACGGCTTGCGCCTTCTCATGCGCGAATCGGCCGACCTGCTCAATTGGGGATAGCCCGGGCATCGGCTGCTCATGGACATTGGGTGGGATGACGTGAAAAGACAGCCCCAACAAGGCCAGCAGCTCTTCGCGGCGCGGCGAACTCGAAGCCAAAACTAGCTGCATCGGGACGCCAAGAGGCCTGTGTCATCACTCGCCTCAGAGCAGGAAGACTCATGCGTGTCCTGATCAACGACCCGCCGCTGGAAGTCATGGAGGACCTGGTTCAACTCATCGACCGAGGAGACGCGCACCATCTGCGCGCGAAGCGAGGCGGCATGCGGAAAGCCCTTGCAGTACCAGCCCAAATGCTTTCGCATCCGATAAAACTGTTTCTGCCCGAAGAGCGCCTGGAACTGTTGCGCATGGTCCACCAGAATGGTGAACCGCTCCCCCTGCGGCACTGCAAGGCCAAGGTCTGTGGGTGCTCCGTTCCCGAACGATTCGCACGCCAGTTGCCGGACCTGCTCCTTGGAGCGAAAGAACCACGGCGCACCCAGGGCGGCGCGCCCCACTAACACGCCGTCCACTCCCGTCTCGCGCACACGTGATACGACATCCCATGGGCTGTGAATATCGCCGTTCCCCAGCAAGAGCGTCCCCGATCCCCTCGCCATCGCGGCAGCTCTCGCGATGGCCGACCAGTCCGCCGATCCTCGATACATCTGCTTGAGCGTCCTCCCATGAAGAGAAATCGCTGTGGGTTGTTCTTCCAAGAGTGTTTCAAGCCACGCTTCGACCGTAACCTCCTCATAACCGACTCTGGTTTTCACAGAGAGCGGCAGTATCCGCCGTGCGATCGGAGCGATGTTCCCACGCCGGCGATTCAAACGCTGGAATGCCTCAATTCGGGTCTGCTTCAATCCGGCTTGTTCGAGGGTCTGTCCGTTCGCCCAATCGTCGATGCCGCGCTTGGCCGCTTGCACGATCGAGCGAGCCAATTCTGGAGTGCGAATCAAACCGGCCCCCGATCCTGAGGCCGCAACGCTCTTCGACGGACAGCCCATGTTGATGTCCAGCCCGTCAAACTCCAGCTCACAGACGACCTGTGCCGCCTGGTAGAAAAGATCCGGGTCCTTCCCATAGAGCTGCGCGACGATGGGGCGCTCGACATCACTGTAGATGAGGGACTCCAGACAGATCTCGGGCCCACGGCAGACATCGTGAACGTGGGTAAACTCCGTAAAGGTGACATCCGGCCTACCCTGGCTGGCGACCACAGACCGGAAGCAGGCATCAGTGACGCCATCCATCGGCGACAGCCCGATGATCGGACGTGGAAGATTGCGCCAAAAACTCATCTCACCCTACTTCCGCCGGAACGGCAGGCTCGTTGACCGATCGGTAGGCGACTCGAAGTTCACACGCCTCTCGCTCGACCATGCTCTGTAGATCGGGCGCGACCTCGCGCACAAATTCGACGAAACGGTCGACCTTGATCAAAAAGAAGTCGTACGGCTCCGACGAAGGTCGTGGTTTTCGAAACCAGAACGCGACAAATCCTTCCACCGATACTCCTCGTTCTCTGAGCCGACGATAGGATTCCACAAACATGTCCTCCAACTCACCTCCCCAGTGGAGAATCTCGTGCGGCAAATACCTGGCTCGATAGCGGTCCAACTCTTCCGAGTACGCCGAGGATTGTTTCCATTCTACCCCCACTGGTTCAGCCTTGCCCGTTAGCACGCGGACATATTGATCGTAGGCATCCTCCAGAACCTGCTTGGTGGTCATTGATGTCTGCTCCTCAGGCGAGGGAAAGGCGTCGGGACTGAACGAGCTATTGTTGATCGCCGGTATCCGAGGGACGGCCGAATTGTAGCGTTGCGAGAACGCGGCGAATTCCTCGACGATTAGCTCAACGGGTTTCGTATCCACTTCCAACGCAAGGCCCTTCAGGTTGGTGAGCCGAGGATGGCGCACGATCCGATCCAGCATCTCGAACAAGACAGGGGGAATAGGGGCGCCGTGCGCATCGATCCATGCAGGAAACGTTGTCTCGTTTGGATGGCCTGACGGAATTGAGATGGGGCTTCCGCTTGAATCATGCACGTCAAGACCCGCCACATGGATTTCCACCACACGTTCCATCGGGAACTCGTCGAGAAATGAACTCACGAATTGTGCGAGCGACTGAGTCCGACATGCCTGCGAATAGCGAAAGACCGTCCAGAGGTGACCGACATCCAATACCAGTCCACAAGCCGACTGGTCACAGACGATCCGAAAAAATGAAGGCAGCGACAGAGTCCCGGCGACAAAGTAGGTAAGCGGCGGCATTTCAAGCAACAGCAACGGCGCATGGCCATTGGCCAGGTGACACTGTTCATCGAGAAGACGTTGGATGCGTCTGATATTTTCGCTCACAATGTCCGCGCTTGATCGTGTATAGAGGGGAGGCAGATAGGTCCCAAAGTAATGGCCGGCGAGGAACTTCGTCGCGCATTCGTGATTCAACCAGGCACTTTGTAATATCCGAAGATGTCGGACCGTTTCGGTGAACGCCGGCTGAAAAGCCCTTGTTTCCGTCACTTCAGGCTGAGTGACCCACAACCCCTCACCGTGATAGGCTAGGAGCCCATCGCCTACGTCCTTCATCGCGTTCTCCAAGGCGGTTGTGGTCGTACGGAACACTTCCAGGTAGCCGGGTAGAAGGCGACGGTCCTGAAGACTTCGCCGTAAGTTCCCGACGGCCGGAGAATGGATGTCGACGGATAGGCCTAGTCCATGTGCAGGAATCGCTTCGAGCCGACGAATGAACTTATGATGGTATGCCCCTCGAACCGTCATTCCCCTTCTCCTTCCGACGGTCGTTATTTGCCTCTAGTGTATGACGCCAAACCGTTGAATGACAAGGCGTTCACTGCTTTATGGCCGCATGAGACCTTCTGCTATACTTGGCATACGTTGCAGCGGCCAGGTGAACGACGTGCTGAAAAAAAAGGACCTGGCTGAAGAATGTCGCACAAGACCGATCAACGGCAGGACGAGACGGATGGGCAGGTTACTCTGGTTGCACACATGATGACACCCGGCGTCGTTCAGATTCCTGGAGATGTCTCTGTCACCGAAGCCGCATCACTCTTAGAGCGAGAACGGATGCCCTGTCTCCTTGTCAAAGACTCTGACTCTCGTTTCGGGCTCATGACGCCGAACGACATCGTCAAGAAAGTGGTTGCTCAGGGGCTTCAACCGGATGACATCGAAGTCCGCACGATTATGACTCGACCAGTTCAATTCATCGAGTATGATAGAGCCGTGGAGGACGCATCGAGCCTCATGATGACCACCGGAGTGCCGATTCTGATCGTCACGAAGCAAGAGCAGCCGGTCGGAGTCCTGACTGCGCGAGATCTTGTGCTGTTGCCCAAGCGGTGCGAAACGAACATGGCGGCGACCCTTAGTATTATAGATGGGGAGACTGTGGCTTCTGAACATCCGGTTACCGTCACCCGAATCAGTCATGCCGGTGCGTCCGTGACCTCTGCCGCGTTCCTCCTTTCAGGAACACGAGTCGTCCTGAGCTTTTCCCTCTCCGAAACCATGAGTCCACTGACGATACGAGGGACGGTCCTGAATAATGTCCAGGTCGAGCAGGTCTCGGGCGCAACACGTGCACGGCTCTCCTCGTCTCCTGGTATAGAGGTCCAATTCACCGAACTCTCTCCCGCCGATCAGTCCAGAATCAAAGCATGGGTATTGTCGAATCTGCCGAAGTCGGTCGACGCGCCTTAGCCCGGTCCAATTCCCATCAGTCTTTGACCAACCACAGATCCGCTGGTACAATTTCTCTCTCAGCGCAAGGACGATCATGAGCATGACAGGAAAAACATCGCAGAATCGACTCCGTCCGGTGTTCTCGCGAGACGAGATTCTTCATCAAATCAACGTCATCCTGGACAGCCCGGAAGATGACTTGCAGGCAGCCCTGATGCGGGAGCTCCTGACGGGACTGTTGAAACTGAACGATGCGCACCTCGACCTCCTGGATATCAAGATCGTCAATCGTGCCGTCAAAGAATTGCGCCATGCATTCGGCGTCTTTCATGGCTATCGCGATCGACAGAAAGTCAGTATCTTTGGCTCGGCGCGGACGCCATCGGACGACCCCAACTATCGACTCGCCCATCAGTTCGCGCATGCCATCGTGCAAGAAGGGTTCATGGTCATCACCGGAGGAGCGGATGGTATCATGCGCGCCGCCCAGGAAGGGGCGGGTCGCGAGAACAGCTTCGGCGTCAACATCATGCTGCCGTTTGAGCAAGGGCCGAACTCGATCATTGCCGATGACCAGAAGCTGATCACCTTCAAGTATTTTTTTACACGAAAGTTGATGTTCCAAAAGGAAGCCAACGCCATTGCGCTCTTCCCGGGCGGTTTCGGCACACACGATGAAGGCTTTGAGATTCTCACTTTGGCCCAGACCGGAAAGAGCGATCCGCAGCCGATAATCTGCTTACAGGCCCCTGGTTGCGACTACTGGGATGATTGGTCGGCATTCGTGGTGCGACAATTGTTACGACGGCAACTGATCAATGAAGAGGATATGAGTCTATTTGTCATCGTGGATTCCGCCGAAGCGGCGGTGAGCCACATCCGCCGTTTCTATCATCGATACCACTCCATCCGGTTCGTAGGACGACAGCTCGCGATGCGACTCAAACAAGCCATTTCTCAGGAGCAACTTGAGCGGGTCCGGGAGCGATTCTCAGACTTGCTTTCGGACGGCACATTTGAATTGCGTGGCCCGCTCGATGAAGAACTGGATGAACTGGCCTTGCGTGACCTACCTAGACTCGTGTTCAACTTCAATCGGCGCAGCGCCGGCAGGCTGCGCCAACTGATCGCTCACCTGAACGGGCTCTGATCCCATCCGCTTGCAGGTCGAGACTCGAAAGAAACCTTTTCGTCCAGACCTGCGCATGGTATTCTTCCCTACCATTATGAGCACTGTGTCGTCTGCTCCCCCATTTCATGGTTCTCCCGACGTGGTTCTGTACCATGCGGACTGTTCTGATGGATTTGGAGCCGCCTGGGCACTCTGGAAGAAATTTCCGAGCGCTAGTTTTGTGTCCGTCAAACACGGACATCCTCCTCCCTCCGACCTCAAAGATCGGCGCGTCGTCATTGTCGACTTCAGCTATGGCCGACCGATTTTGGAAGCCCTGGCCTCCGAGACCAAGGAACTCTTGATTCTGGACCACCATATCACGGCGGAATGGAATCTAAAGGACTTTCCCCACGCCTACTTCGATCAAACAAAGTCCGGTGCTGTGTTAAGTTGGGAGTGGGCGCATGGCACCACCGCACCATGGTTGCTTCAATACATTCAGGACAAAGACCTCTGGGCGTGGGCCCTACCGGGAAGTCGTGAGATCAACGCAGCGCTCGCTTCCTACCCATTTGATTTCGCTGTGTGGGACCGCTTTACGCAAGCCGCGCTCGAACAAGAGGGCCAGGCAATCTTGCGCTACGAACAGGAACTGGTCGGCAAACTTGCGGCACAGGCGACGATGGTGGAATTCCAAGGAGTCGTCGTTCCCTCCGTGCAAAGCGCGATCCTGACGAGCCAGATCGGAGAACGCCTCTCACCTCACCACCCGTTTTGCGTGATCTGGCATGATCGCGATGGGCGTCGCTATTTCAGCATGCGCTCCCGCGCCGAGGGAACAGATGTCGGCATCATCGCCGCCTCATTCGGCGGAGGAGGCCATACCCACGCAGCTGGATTCTCAGTTCCTTTACAGGACGATGGGACGCCTCCGACCGATCCCAGATTACCTCGGCACAGCGGCGCTCGACGCCCAAATTCGTAGCCTGAGACCATCGTGATTCCCCTTCACGACGACAATCCCACCCAATTGACCCCCATCGTTACGGTATCCTTCATTGCCGCCTGTGTCGCGGTGTTTCTCTATCAAGCTGGCCTGCCGCAAGAACCTGCCGACGTCTTTGTCTTTCAATACGGCGCAATTCCGGCCGTCATCTTCGGCCATGCCTCGCTTCCGGATGAGGCTCGCACCGCGTTTCCCGCCGCTCTGACGTTGATCACGAGCATGTTTCTTCATGGAGGATGGATGCACCTTTTAGGGAACATGCTCTACCTCTGGATTTTCGGTAACAACATTGAAGACGCGATGGGCCATGCGAAGTTCGTGGTTTTTTATGTCCTATCCGGTATGCTCGCCGCCCTGAGTCATGCCCTGACCGATGCTTCCTCTCCCATCCCGATGGTCGGCGCCAGCGGAGCCATTTCTGCGGTGCTGGGCGCCTATCTCTTGCTATTTCCACGGGCTCACGTATTGGTCTTCCTACCTGGACTTGGAATGACCCGAGTCCCGGCTGGTATCGTGCTGGGCATGTGGTTTGTCACCCAGCTGATCAGCGGGGGAATGAGCGTCGGGGCCACCGGAGGAGGCGTCGCTTTCTTTGCACATATCGGAGGATTTGTCGTCGGGATGGCGTTGATCGGACTATTCAAGCGGCGCGATGTGAGATTTTTTGCACCGGCCCGATCGAAGTGGGATCACAGGCGCTGAGCGTTCCGCCCCGATCAGGACTTACGTGGAGTACGATCTACTCCGGCCTTCCGAGGTTTCCGACAAACTTCTGAGCCGCGGCTGTGACCATCTCCTTCTGCGGGGCCATGAACGTGACATGACCCATTTTTCTCCCCGGACGAATCACCTGCTTGCCATACAGATGGAGTACGGCTCCGGATGTCGCGAGTAGCGCGGAACAACCCTCCGCCGACATCACGGATCTGACCTCCTCGCCGATGAGATTCACCATGACGGCCGGACTCAAGAGTCTGGTTTCTCCGAGCGGCAAACCGCAGGTCACGCGCACCTGTTGCTCAAATTGTGATACCGTGCAGGCATTCAACGTATAGTGTCCGGAATTATGCGGGCGTGGAGCGATCTCATTAATGAACAGATTTCCGTCATCGGTGTGAAAGAGTTCTACGCAGAATACGCCGATACCCTCTAGGGCTGTTATAGCCTGTACGGATAGCTCCCTGGCCTGTGCTGCTACATCGGAATCGATGGACGCGGGCACATAAGTTTCACGCAAAATGCCTTGCTCATGCCGATTCTCGGCGACAGAATAAACTCGGAACTCTCCATGCTCATTCCGCACCACCAGAACCGAGAGCTCTCTGCGAAATGGAATGAACTGTTCGACAATCCACCGCCGGTCTGACTCGGCTTGCTTGAGGATTGTTTCCATCCGTTTCACATCGAAAGGAGTTCGGAAGATCCACTGCCCCTTTCCGTCATACCCACTCGTCGCCGTTTTACACACGACAGGAAATCCAAGACGGTCGACCATGGAGGGCAGTTGGCCGGCAGATTCCACAACGGCAAATGAGGACACCGGGAGTCGTCGAGACGACAAGAATTGTTTCTGCACAATCCGATCTTGGAGCGTACGGAGAATGACGCTGGATGGCCTCATCGGCCCCCGTTCTTCCAACCATTCGCACAGCTCCGCCGGAACATTTTCCCATTCCAAAGTCGTAGCTTGGACAGTTTTGGCAAACTGTTCGCGTCCGGTAGGGGCTGAAAACGGGGTTGTGAAGGAGTGGGAGGCTAGCTGATGGGCCGGGGCGTCCGGATCCGGATCCCACACGGCTACACGATAACCCATTCGGCGTGCGACGACAGTAAACATCGCGCCGAGCTGCCCGCCGCCCAGCACACCAAGCACAGACCCAGGCTCAAGGATTCGATTGTTCACAAGCGTCGACTCGCCTCAGTAATTCCCTTGGCCTCTGGAGAATTTAAGACGCTCTCTGTTTGAACGGCGCGATAGCGCTGAATACGTCCGGCTATGTCGGGATCGCACAAGGCGAGAATCTGTGCGGCGAGGAGCGCGGCATTCTCGGCGCCTCCGATCGCAACCGTCGCAACGGGAATACCTTTTGGCATCTGAACAATCGACAGCAAGGAGTCGAGTCCACGGAGATTTTCCGTTGGAATAGGCACGCCGACTACCGGCAGATGGGTTTTTGCGGCCAACATGCCTGGGAGATGAGCCGCTCCTCCGGCGCCGGCGATGATGACTTTGATGCCACGAATCGGGGCGCTCGTCGCATATTCAAAAAGACGGTCCGGTGTGCGATGAGCGGATACAACCAGGAACTCGTAGGGAATGCCGAGTTGGGCCAGCATCGCTCCGGCTTTTTCGAGGATGGGAAAATCTGATTTGCTTCCTCCGAGTACACCGACCACCGGTCCAGCGATCTGAGTTTTTCGCTTACCCTGACGCGGTGACGCGCGCTGCGTCCGCCTGACGATGACCATTCTGAGCTTTCCTTCCTTCTTGCTGGGTATCGCGGCCCCACCCTAGTCTTTCTTGCGGCAGCTTATCGAGTCTGTTCGTGGTGGTCAAGGAGAGCATGCTCAAGACGGAAACCAAAGAGGGCCACGAATGAGGAGGGATTCAAGAAATTGCCGTTCCGAACAGCACTACTCGATACATGCGCTTTTCAGCAGTAGAGGCTCATCCGCCAAACATGACAATGACTCAGGAGGAACCTCCTGAGTCATTGTCACGACGGTCAGGTCCTGCGCCGCAGCATTGGTGCGGCGCAACTAGGACTATTTAACTCCCTGCCCAGCCGATCTTGGAGCAAACATCTCAAAGATGCTTGGGTCGCGTTCCACATAGTCCGGCGGGAAGAAGTTAAATCTTCTCCACAGTTCGTACCAGAGAGGGACGCGGTTCATAATCACCCAACCGAGGACTTTCGTCCCTTGCCGCACCTGAGCCTGATCAGGCCAAGGCTGAGGGTCATCGGGATCAGGAACGACCCAGAACCGGAAATTCCCTTTCCCATCGTCGATCTGGTCCACGACCTTGATAAGACCCGAACGAGTCCCAGCCATCAAGCCAGGCCAGGCCGGCAATGGGATGGCCGGCACGCCGAAGAACAGGATTTTGACCTTCCGGCCAGCAGCCAACAGGGGAGCATCCAGTCCTTCGGCCCACATTTCGATAGCCGGATCGGTCGCACGTGGTGAAATAGTGACTAGACTCTCTCCCTGCTTGACCGTTTCGTTGACTCCGATTCGGGCCATCCTGACGACGGTCCCGTCCATCGGCGCATACAGTTTCGCTGCTTCAATACGTTGTTGGACACCCTGTTGCTTGTACGCGATCTCCGCCAGCTGCTCCGTCGCCTTGGCGGCTTCGGCGACCGCGGCGTCACGAGAGGCGATAGCATCGATGAGTTGCTGATTCACATCGGCCGTGATCTGGTCACGACCGAAGCTGAGAGAGGTCCTGGCTTGCTCAGCCGCCAATAGGTTGGCTTGGGCCGCTTGGAGCCCGGCCTTGGCGCCGATTTCCGTTTGGATGGTCAACTCGAGTTCCCGCTGTGAGACCAACCCGTCTCCGACCAGTTGTCGATGCCGGTCGACGTTGAGTTGAGCCGTATCGACGTCGATCTTGAGTTGTTCGACCTTCTGCTGCGCTTCACGCACTCTGTTATCGGCTTCGACTACGCGAGCTTCCGCTGAAGGCACGGCGGCCTGCACCAATTTTTTCATTTCGCCGATGCGCCTGTTCAACTGATCGGCCCTGGCCAATGCAGCCTGGCGAGTTTTTTCCAAGGCATCCTTCCGTTGTTCGAAGAGAGGAAGGATCTCCGGCGCCATGTAGATCGGGTCATAGTCCTCGAGCTCGCCGACCAAGTCGCCCTTTTTAACCTGTACTCCTTCGAAGATATGCCAGGCCTTGACTCGGCCGGTGATCCGAGATTCGATGTGCTGCGGACGATCATAGGGGGTATAGGCTGAAACCTGCCCCGTCGCTTGGATCGTCTGGGTCCAGGGAACGAATTCTAGGATGATCAGAAAGACGAGAAGAATCGTCAGGATGGCGCGCGAAGCCGTAAACATCCCGCCGGAAAGCTTGACGTTTTCCCAACAGGGTAACTTTGTCAATGCTGAGCCCTGCTCGATCACGATCGCTTCAAAACCAATCCCCCTCTTCACGAGCGCACGCTCTCCGCCTTTGTCGAGACCGCCACCTAGGCTTGCCATGGAGCCTCCATAAATTTATCGATGTTGATGGGCCAATGGAACCGGTGCTCCTTCTTCATATGCGCCTTACGCATGGGTATGGTGCAGCATGATACGACGATCCGCATGATCCGTCAGGTTTGGATCCGTCGACACGAAGATCACAGACCATGCCTCGTCCTTTGAGCATAGGCGACGCAATACCCTTTCTCTCAACGATGGTTCGAGTGCGTGAATCAGACCATCGAAGATGAGAACTTGAGGGCGGCCCAGGATGGCGCGAGCCAGCAAGATCTGCACGATGTGCGTCGGAGAAATGGATTCCCCGAGCGCGGAGATTTCCGACTTTACTCCGCGTGGTAGGCCTTCGATATCTTCCTCGATCTCAGTAAAACGGAGGGCCCAGTTGAGCTCATCATAATTGACGTAAGAACGGCCCATGACGATGTTTTCTTCGATCGTGCCGTCGACCAACGTCAATTGGGAATCCAGCATGACGCTGCGGACTTGGTTCAGATTATCGGGATCCATGTAACGAAGGTCCACCCCGTTGTACTGGACGACTCCGTTGGTCGGAGTTTCGAGTCCCCCCAACACCCGAGCCAACGCGGTCTTGGCCCCGGTAGTCTTAGCATAAATGCCGAGCTTCTCACCGGGCGCCACATCCAAGTTGAATCCGTCAAATACGGAGGCTCCTCCATGGGTAAGACTGACGCCTTTGCAGGTGACACGGATACCCTGAGCCAAATGCTTCGGCATCGCCACCGGCGATTCCACCGAGACATAGTCTTGCTCTTGCTTAAAGACTGTATCAAGGTGGGTGAGGGCCGTGAAGAAGTAGTACACGAATCCCATGTTCTTGATGAGCGTATCGAAATTGATGACCAACGCACCGACCACCGCCTGCACGGCAACCAGCTGACCAAGGGTCAACTGGCCCATCGCCATGAGATAGCCGGACATGCCAAGTGCGGCAGCTTGCGCTATGGCCTGCCCACCCACGGAACCAATGTATTGACGCACGAGGACACGAAACCGCGCTTTTCGAGTTTCGACGTAATGGTTCAAGAGATCATTCGTCCGCTGCATGATAAACGGACGACTGTCGGTCGCCTTGAGTTGCAACGAATTCTGCGCCACCTCTTGAACCCACCGGAAGACATCGTACTTTGCGTGCGACATGTCGAGCGTTGTTTTGAGCGCTCCGCGCGAGAGGACGAAGAACGTAATCGCAAACCCCGCCATCAGCATCAAATTGAACATGAGAAAGTACGGATGGTACACCATCAGCAGGAGCATGCCGACCGTGCCACCCACCACCACATTGATCAAATCGAACAGGAGGGTGGACAAGGCCCGTTGCATGAAGACAGTTTCGATGAAGTAGTTCGAAAGGTGCTGAGCTTGGGCAGCCTTGAACCGATTCCGAGGAAGCTGTTCGACCATCGCCACCGTGATTCTGGCCATGATACGACGCTGGATGACATCCACCGCGTAAAAGTGGAAGGTCTTGAAGAGGCCGACGAACAACAAGACCGTCAGCATAATAGCCGTCAAGGTCCAGATCATGACCGGCTGAATCGCATACGAAAACGTGCTGACCAACTCTTGAACGGTCAAGGGGATGATCAGTGAAAAGAACGCGACCGCCAAGGCGTAAGAAAAGATCAGGTACATGATCCTTTTCTCGGCCTTCATGGCCACGGAAAGCTGTTTCATCAACGCATCAAACAGGCCCGGATAACGATCGCCCTGAGGTTCTTTCATGAGCACCCCCAGTTATAAGTCAGGATGTGAATCATCGGTCCCCTACTGAAATGAATTTCCGCCGCACTTAACCACATTGAGAATTCAAAAGCCAAGCCCTTCGAAGGTGTTACGACCCCTTTCGAACGGGAATCATCAGAATGTTAATCACGCCCGGAATTTTCGCGACCCGACGAACCGGCCGCATGTAACGGGTTGCCGTACTTTGCAAGAACGTTGTCATCGAGCGCCTTCGACAACGCTCCCCGGGCCCACAACATTCCTCCACGGGCCACGACATAGTCGGCTTGGGCGCGATAGAGCTCGTACGCCGCTTCGACGACCGCGCGCTCGCGCAGGTTCACGAACAGCACACTCGTCGCCCCCATGTTGAATCGAGCCCGTTCGCCTTCTTCCAACGTCTTGGCCAAGCGTAAGGCCTCGGTCGCAGCTTTCGCGCGGTCTCGGGCGCGCACAATCGCCGAGAGCCAGTTGTCGACATCAATTCCAACCTGTCGCTCGGTATACGCCTGTTTCCAAGCCAATCGTTCCTGCTCAGCCTGAGCGTGAAGGACCTTGCCCCGTGGCCCACGGTTGAACAACGGCATACTGAAACGAAGGCGCATATTGTAGCCGAACCCGCCGAGATAATAGATGCCGCCCACCGCCGGCCCGCCTTCAAACTCCAGCTTCGGCAGTAGATTATTCTTCGCCAGCTTCAATTCGATATTGTTCAGTTGGGCTTCGATGTAGAGATCGCGCACTTCCGGGCGATCCTCCGCGGCTTCCACCTTAAAGGCCGCCACGTCGTCCTCGCTCGGCAAGGGTGTTTCCCCCTGAAATTCCGGCGCCCATTCAGGCCGAGGGGTCACAGGTTGCCCGTCTTCCCAGAGAAAGAGCGCAAGCTTATACTGCTCATATTCCACCTGCCGTTGCGCGGCAATGGCAGTTTCTTGCCGTCTTTGAACTTCTTGCTGAGCTTCGACTACGTCGATCGGAGCGACTGCGCCGGCTTTTGCTCTCCCCTCGACCATGCGATAGCGCTCTTCCGCGACGGCCAGCGCGCGCTTCACCACATCGGCTTGCTTGACGGCGACCTGCCAGTCCCAGTATTGAACGGCCCCGGCGAGATAGAGATCTTGCCGTTTCTGGGCCACCTTGACCTCGGCTTGTGGCCCGGCGAGCTCCGCCTGTTGAAATTCGGCATACTCCTCATTGATCATGAATCCGCGAAGGAGATTGAAGGCGCCGCCGACGATCATCGATTGCTGCGCATAGAAAAGCTGGAGGTCTTGCGGCATCGCGATTGGCCCTCCCGTTGGGGTACGAGGGGTGGTGCCTGTGGAGGCAGCGAGGATACCAGGATCCCCAAAGCCGCTACGGATACCGCCGAAGATCTCGAATCCCCATGGGTGCCCGACCTTGAGCATGATATCGTTATAGCCGATCGTCTGCCAATTCGCGAATCCGTCAGTAAACGTCAGATTCCACGTGGTAATCCGG
>CAYTAS010000056.1:0-21627 GCA_964435885.1 uncultured Nitrospira sp.
TGGGCGACGAGGTGGAACCTCGTCGCAACTTCATTCAAACGCACGCGCTTGAGGTGAGAAATTTAGACGTCTAACGTCGTTCGTAAACCGCAGGCTGAGGAAAACTCATCGGTCTTGCCTTTCACGTTTCATGAGATACGCTTCACGAGGAGAGTATGCCCCCTGATGAGCGCTTAGGCCATATCGCGATCGAAGATGAGATGAAGTCATCGTACCTGGACTACGCGATGAGCGTGATTGTGGGACGAGCGCTTCCCGACGTTCGCGACGGACTGAAACCGGTCCACCGCCGAATTTTGTTCGGCATGAACGAGATGGGCCTTGCCTCCAATAGGGCCTCCCGGAAGTCGGCTAAGATCGTCGGCGAAATCATGGGGAACTACCATCCTCACGGGGATTCGGCTATTTACGACACCTTGGTGCGGATGGCCCAGGATTTCAACATGCGCTATCTGCTCGTCGATGGCCAGGGGAACTATGGCTCGATGGACGGCGATTCACCGGCAGCCATGCGCTACACCGAAGCGCGCATGACAAAGCTGTCCGAAGAGATGTTGGCGGACATCGACAAGGAAACCGTCGACTTCGGGCCTAACTATGACGAGTCAAGGGAAGAGCCGCTGGTCTTGCCCACCAGAGTGCCGAATCTGCTGATCAACGGGGCGGGTGGTATCGCGGTCGGCTATGCCACGAACATCCCGACGCACAACATTGCCGAAGTCATCGACGGATTGCTCCTCCTGTTGGAGAACCCCGAGGTGACCATCGCCGAGTTGATGAAGACAATACCTGGTCCTGATTTCCCGACGGCCGGGTTCATTTACGGCGTCAACGGCATCAAGGCGGCCTATGAGACAGGGCGAGGCCTTCTTAACTTGCGGGCGAAAGTCGTGGTGGAGACCGATGAACGGACCGACCGGGAGCGCCTGATCGTCACGGAGATTCCCTACCAAGTCAACAAAGTGAGCTTGATCAAGAAGATCGCCGAATTAGTTCAGGAAGATCGGATCAGAGGCATCTCGGACTTGCGGGACGAGTCCTCCGATCGCGAAGGGGTGCGGGTGGTGATCGAGCTGAAACGGGGAGAGATCCCGTTGGTCGTCCTGAACAACCTGTACAAACACACCCCGCTTGAAACGACGTTCGGCGTCATCATGCTGGCGCTCGTCAACAATCGACCGGAGATCCTGAATCTCAAGCAAATCCTCCACTATTTTCTCGAGCATCGACGGGAAGTCGTCGTGCGACGGACGGCCTTTGAGCTCAGAAAAGCGGAAGAACGGGCGCACATTCTCGAAGGACTCAAGATCGCCCTCGACAATCTGGATGCCGTGATTGCCCTCATCCGGGGATCGCAATCGCCGGATGAAGCGCGGGCTGGGTTGATGCGACAGTTCGGCCTCACGGAGATCCAAGCCACCGCCATCCTCGACATGCGGCTCCAACGTCTGACGCAGCTTGAACGAACGAAGCTCGTCGAGGAGTACCAGGAAGTCCTGAAGCAGATCGAATACCTGAAGTCCGTCCTGGCGAGCGAAGTACTGGTCCGAACCATCATCAAAGACGAGCTGATCGACATTCGTGAGAGCTACAGGGATGAACGCCGCACGCAGATAGTCAAAGAAGAGGCAGAGATCAGCCTGGAAGACCTGATCGCGGAAGAAGAAGTGATCGTGAGCATCTCACACGCCGGATACATCAAGCGAAATGCCGTGTCGCTGTATCGCGCCCAACGACGAGGGGGGAAGGGCAAGATCGGCATGGGTATCAAGGAGGAGGATTTCGTCGAGGATCTCTTTACTGCCTCCACCCATGATTCGCTTCTCTTTTTTACGGATGCAGGAAAAGTGTTTTGGATAAAGGTCCACGAAATTCCTGAGGCCGGCCGGTCCGCGAAAGGCAAAGCGCTGGTTAATCTCTTGGCCTTATCGAGTCAGGAAAAAGTGACGGCAACGTTGCCGGTCAAAGAGTTCCGGGATGATCGGTATATCGTGATGGGAACCAAGAAGGGCATCATCAAAAAGACCGAACTCTCTGCGTTCAGCAATCCACGACAGGGCGGGATCATCGCCCTAGGACTGGAGGGCGGTGATAAGTTGATCGGAGCGCAACTGACCGATGGACAACGAGAGATTTTACTTGGAACACGACAGGGCATGACCATTCGCTTCAAGGAAGACGAAGTGCGCCCGATGGGTCGGACCGCCTATGGCGTGAAGGGCATCACGCTCGAGGAGGGGAATGAAGTCATCGGCATGGAAACCATTACCCCCGATTCCACGACGTCCATCTTGACCGTCACGGAAGGCGGTTACGGGAAACGGACACCCGTCGGCGAATATCGCATACAAGGACGTGGGGGAAAGGGCATTATCAGCGTGAAGACGACGGAGCGCAACGGTCTCGCCGTCGGATTTCTGCAAGTTCGAGACGGTGATGAGATCATGTTGATGGCCGCGCAGGGGAACGTGCTCCGGTGTAAGGTGGACGACATCCGCGAGATCGGTCGGAACACCCAGGGCGTGCGTATTCTCGACCTCGACGGCGAAGGAGACCGCGTGGTGGGCGTCGCAAGACTGGCGGAAACCGTCGAACGAGAGGATGTGCCATCGGACGAGAGCCCTGAGGCATAACCGCGTCCGCGGGCGAGCCGATCCCGCACCCAATCGAGTCGTTGTTCCCATGCCGCCCGCTGATCCCATAACCAAGAAGCCGCTGGATATCGTCGTCAAATTTGCGCTCTGGGTGTTTGTGGGATCCTTCGCGCTGATTTGGGGGGGCATGTATCTGAGTCGTCCCGACCGCTCGATTCCACCCTACACGGTCGGTTCACAGTCGGGCCATTTTGTGGCAACGTATGTTCCTCGAGATACCCAAGATGATCAGATCGAACAATTAGTGAAGCGGTTTCGAAAAGTCGCCCATGAGACGCGCGATTTCGGTCCCATAAAAATCTATCCCACAACCCCCGGTGATGAAGGGGGCCGGTACCGCAGGATCGTGATTTATGTGTTCGACGACCATCTCAAAACCGAACCTCACGTCCTGGCCAGGTATCTGGCCGGCGACGCGGTAGTGACGAAGGATTATGAACAATCAATGCGCGGATATTATCGATTGCTGGATCTGGATGAAGAAGGCGGCACTGGGCCCATTCCTCAAGATGGAAACAGTTCCAACGACACACGTCCTCTGTTCAAGGGGCTTGTGACGGATCCCTTGCCGGTCGAAGCGGAGCCTGAGCCAGGTATCTCGATATCACCTCTGTAAAGTGCTCGCGCAACGAGGGATCGTGGATCGTCGCGGTATGCGAGGCCACTTCAGGCAAGAGTTCAGCCTGATGAATGGACATGAGGTTGGCATCGGGGACGTCGATGTCGACCGTGCTTGTATCGGGAATCTCTCCGATGCGAAATGCAATGTCGGCTATGCGGTCTGGTCCGACCTCTGCCTGCAACTTCGACAAGAGCGCCGGTTTAAGGAACGCCAATTGTTGCAGCCAAACAGGATTTCTAACGAGAAGGTACAATTTGTTGAAACGGATCTGAGCTGGCCAGGTATGGCTTGCCATGGGTTCGCCGACAAGATCGTGCCAGCGATGCTGTAAGCGACGCTCAATGAGCCTCGGTTCCAGACCGAGACGTTTGGAAACCCCGGAGAGAATACTGCCGAAGGAGTCGAGCACACCAGAACCCATAAAGGCTATCATAGGCAGTATCTAAGAAAGAGGTCAAGGCGCAGGTTTCCTCCATGCCTAAAGAGACAGAAGATCAGTACAAAGTCGTGGCCACGAATCGGAAGGCCTATCACGACTACTTTATCGAAGAGAAGTTCGAAGCAGGGATGGTTCTGAAGGGGACCGAGGTGAAATCGCTGCGCGAGCGACGTGTGAACCTACAAGACAGCTATGCCGACGTCAAAGAAGGAGAGGTCTTTCTCCATCATTGTCACATCAGCCCGTATAGCCATGGCAATGTCATGAACCATGACCCGATCAGAACCCGCAAGTTGCTCCTGCATCGCAAAGAGATCAACAAGCTCCTCGGCAAAACGCAGCAGAAAGGTCTCACGCTGGTTCCTCTCCGCATCTATTTTTCACCGCAAGGCCGGGCCAAGGTGGAACTGGGATTGGCCAAAGGGAAAAAGCAACACGATCGTCGTGCGTCTATCAAGGCTCGAGAGGCGGGACGAGAGGTTGAACGAGCCATGAAAGAGAGAAAATAGAACAGCCCGCATCGGTCGCTTCCTGTATCGAAGTAGCGCCCATTCCCCTGTCGTCCCTCGCCTCACATCCGAACACGATCACCCACACGCCACCCTTCCCCGCGCGGGTCTTGACGCCCCGCCACGGATCCGGTTACCGACTCGCAGTCTGCATCATGGCGAACAGAACGTAGAAGATGGCCAACAACAAGAACCCTTCAATAAAAGTAATCATATGGTTATTCACCCCCCTTCTCTTTCGTATATGTGTACACCTCGAATATGAAGCCACCATGAGGGGATCATGAAGAGTTCTTCATCCCGATGAGGCGGAATAACTCATCGGAAGAGGCATACGAAGGTAGGTCGTGGGATGGCAAAAACGCGCGTGCTATTCAGCAACGTACGTCGCAGGAGCTGTTTGCTGGATGAGGGCCGGTAGACGCAGGGTGAAGACGGAGCCTCTGTTCACTTCGCTTGCCACCGCGATGCTACCGCCATGGGCTTCCATGATTTCCTTCACGATGGGGAGTCCAAGTCCGGTTCCGGCGGTATCCTTCGCTCGAGCCCAATCGGTCCGGTAGAATCGCTCGAACAGGTGGGGAATATGTTCCGGCTCGATGCCATGGCCTGTGTCCTCGACCGCTATAGTGACCTCCCGACCAATCGGCTGCAGCCGAACCGTGACAGAACCTCCGGCCGGCGTGTACTGCAGGGCATTGTCCAGCAGGTTGATCAGCGCCTGTTTGAGCCACTGGGGATCACCAAGGACGGCGGGAACCGGATGGGATTCGAACCTCAGCGTGATCTGACGGTCATCGGCCAAGAGAGTCAATTCGTCGACGATCTCTTGGATGAGCGGCTCCAGCGCAAGCGACGCGAGATTGACCGGAGGCTTGCTACTGGTGAATTTCGCGAGAGTCAACAAGGGACGAGTCAGGGAAATGAGCCGCTCGACTTGCTGGAGATTGTTGAGGAGCACTTCATGATATTCTTCGACCGTCCGCGCTTTCATCAGCGCCACCTCTAAGTTTCCCTGCAAGATGGTCAGTGGTGTCTTCATCTCGTGCGCGGCGATTTCGCAAAAGTTCCGTTGCACTTCGCTGCCGCGTTGGAACTGATCCAAGACGGCATTGACAGCCTGGGTGAGTCGGCGAAATTCGTGATACGGAGAGTCCATCGGCAGGCGTTTTCCGAGGTCGGTTTCCGACATCGTTTCAGCTCCTCTGCACAACGCATCGATCGGGGCCAGGACCTTTTTGGACAACCAGTGACTGCCGAGCCAGGCGAAAAAAAGAGTCGCCCCGGATCCGAGTGCCAGGAGAAACACGAGGCCGTTCAGCGTTTCCTGATAGTGAAGTAGGGACGTTTCCGCCTGCAGGACATACTGCACGCCACCCTTACCGACGAAAAGGAGAAATAAATGACGCCCGGGTATGCCATCGGGTGCCGTGATGGTCTCAAACAGGATGTTCTTGAGTCGGACTTGTTCAAGTACATGCGGGGAAAGCCAGGCTTGCCCGCTAGCGTGAGGACTTCTCCACACCAGCGAGCCGTTGGTGGAGAAAACGCGCAGGGCATGAGTAACGTCGGGCAAGACGTGCCGTTCCATGGAGCCCTGGGTCAATTCGTTGGTTGGCGCAATGTCCCGGTCGCGGTGTTCGAAGAGCTCAGGCTTCCGTTCCACGAACTCGGCCAAGGTTTCTCCCAATACGAGCAGGCGTCCATCCACGAAACGATGAAGCAACACCTCGCTCGCGGCATAGACGAGTGCGGAGAACAGAAGCAGCCCGGCCATCAAAACAAACGCGGACCAACTGATCAAGTTGCGCAGCGACTTCATGCGGGAGCATCCGGCTCTTCAAGCATGTATCCGGCGCCGCGTACCGTGGCGATCAAGGGCGGGGAAAAGTCACGGTCGATCTTTGCCCGGAGGGCACGAATATGGGCGTCGACGATGTTCGTCATCGGGTCATAACTGATGTCCCACACATGTTCAATGATCGCGGTTCGAGTGAGTACGCGATTCTTGTTTCGTAAGAGAAATTCGAGGAGTGCATACTCTTTATTTGTCAGCGCGATTTCCTGTCCGGCGCGCCAGACGCGGTGAGAAGCGGGATCCAATCTCAGATCGGCTGCCTGCAGTTGGACGATCTGCTGTGTGCTGCCACGCCGAAGAAGCGCCCGAATCTGGGCCAACAGTTCCACGAAGGCGAACGGCTTGGGAAGAAATTGATCCGCCCCGGTGTCAAACCCCGAGACCTTGTCCTCGACCGTGTTGCGCGCGGTCAAGAGCAGGACGGGCGTCATGTTTCCCTTGGCTCGAATGCGGCGGCACAGGGTGAGGCCGTCTAGCTTGGGGAGCGTGATATCAAGAATCAGAAGATCGTAAGTATTGTTCGACGCGAGGTCCAGCCCCTCTTCACCGTCGGTTGCCGCGTCGACCGCGTAATGCTCTTCTTTCAGTCCTTTCCGGATGAACTGAGCAAGATCCGTATCATCTTCAACTAAGAGAATTCGCATGGTGCTCCTTACGGACGAACGCTCAACGAGACCGGACCGCAATCGGGACGCTGTCGATTAACAGAGAGCGCTCGGACAGTCCGTCACGACGAGGTTAGTCGCTTTCTCGCCCGTGTCCAGGTCGAGGGTCGCCCAGGCGATTCCACTCTGATGTGAATCCCGCTGAGCTCCGGAACCTCCATCGAGAAGACTGACTATATAATAGCGTCCGGCGGGAAGTTTCGTGAACCAAAAGTGACCAGTTGGATTTGCCCGGGTTGTGCGGAGATAGGGAGCGAGGCGTTTTTCGGTGAGAAGTTGGGACAGAACGCCATGAAGACATTCCACAGACGACGTGGGAGCCGCGAGATTGTCGGGGGGCAGTGAGTCGCTTCTCGACGCGCAGGCATTCACGCGTACGTTCCCGTCGAACCAATAGCGTGTGTATTGGACCCTTGGAATCAGATGGACCGGGACACCTGCCTGAGTGATGGCCTTGCCGGAGGGTGAGCCGAGGAACACTTGGCCGCTGGCCGTTCCCAACCCTTTGGGCTTGTAGGCGAAGAGGTCCTTCTCATTGAGCGGCGGAGGGTTGGCCGGAGTCGGCTCGATCGCCGGTACCGGTGGACAAGAAAAGACGCTGATGAGCAGACACCAAGTGAACCACCAACAGAGCGTGATCTGAGGCTGCGTCATGTCGGGGAAACCGCCGTCGCGGGGGACTCGTCTGGAACCGGTGCAGATGGGACGGCCTTGTGTTTGAGGGCGCGACCTTTATCCGGCGTCGGATCCGTGACGATGCCATAGACCTCACGCCCTTCGTGGCCTTCCGGCAAGTATTCCGTGATCGGCATGCCGTCGTCACGAACAAAAAGGAGACAGTGGCAGTACTTGTAGATCTGCATTTCGTCGCAGGCGCAGATCCAGCGTCGGAGTTTGGCTTCCGCCTGTTTGTCTTGATAGAAATTGCATGGACAAAGAGGCTTTCCCAGTTCATCGATATGCATGGCCAACCCGTTGACGACTGCTTCAGTCACGGCAGGGTTTGGATGCATGGCGGTTCCACTCTTTTCCGCAAATCCCTGCGCGAATTTCCGTATCTTCTCAAGGCTTTCCTGTGTCGGTTCGGCCATGGATCTCCTCCTGCGAGCGATAAAAGACGGATCCGCTAGTTTACAAGGGGAATTCGCTGCTTTACAATCCGGCTCTTCGGCCGGCTCTCGTAACCGATCTAATCTAATGCACCTGTCCATTCAGCAGATCTTACACCAACGGCTGGCTCCCGAGTTGAGCGCAACAATGGCGGCGGCGATTGTGACCGGCTTGTCTCCGGCCACGGGCAGACCGGATGCGGAAGCACGGGTACTGACGCTGCTCGATGAACTTCTGGAATTGTCGGGGAAGACATCCCGTGCGGCAGTCGAGGCGCTCCCTGAACTGGACCGCCGCGCCGGGTTGAGGGATATCCTGCTGTGGCTTGATCTTGGGGTGGCTTTAGCCGAGTCGTCCGGCGCGTCCGCGCTCAAATATTTTAAGGATAGCCCGTTGGTGCTCGCGCTCATTGAACCGGCTGATATGCGCGCAGAGGTCTTGACGATCGGCCTGGAACTGGCTGAGCAAGATGCCAACGTCGCGCTCGAATACATTCGACATGCTCCGCAGATTTTATCGGATGTCCCTATAGGCAAAGTGCGCCCCTGGCTCGACATCGGCGTTGAGCTCACGGGCGTCAACGTGGTCGTCGGGCTCGAGTTTATCAGGCAAATCTCCACGCTTGCCTCCGTGCTGCCTGTGGAGAGTGTGCGTGACTGGGCTGCCGTGAGCATGAAATTGATCGTGCCGAACAGCCTCGGGAAGCCGGACTACGTAGCGACGATGGAATTTCTGAGGACCAGCCCCGCCATTCTCAGCCAGATTGAAGATCCCGCGGTTCGAACGAAGGTGGTGTCCCTGTGTCGCTTGTTAGCTGAACACTCTCCGGAGTCCAGCATCGCCTGGCTTGCGGAGTCGCCCAACCTCTTGCGCGCGGTGCCGTCCGTGGCACGGCAGATCAAGCTGTTGCAGTACGGTTCCCTGCTTGTAGAGAAGCATGGGGATGCGGCCATGGGCTATCTCCGTCGCGCACCGGAACTCGTCGGGCTGCTCGGGGAGGGGCCTACGGCCATTTCAAAGTTCGAGAACTGGTTCACGACGGGAATGGACGTGCTCGCCTACAGTCCGGACGCGGCGCGGGCCTTTTTTGCCGTCGAGTCTCAGCAGGCGTTGGCCTCGGTCGAGCAGGCGTTAAGCGGGGTGCCGTTTCGACAGGTCGCGCGAAGGATCAAGTTGTTCGTTCAGGGACTCTGTGGATCCGACGTGGCTGTGACGGCGCTCTCGGATTCGTTGACTTCTTCGGCCCGCGCGACGGTCAGCGTCGACGGGCGAACCATTGCGTTGCCGGCGGTGCTTCGTCGGTACCCGACGGCTGCGGAGAACGAGCGGCTCTATCTGGTGATGGCGGCGCACGAAGCCGGGCATGTGGAATTCGGGACCTATCGGCTCACGCTCGATTCGCTTGCGGATCTGGTCGACGCCGTGCGAGACCGTTACGGCCGATCCAATGACGGGCGACCTGAGACCCTGAGCGCGTTGCATAGATTTTACCCGCAGGCTCTCTTGGTCAGGGATCTCTGGATCGTGCTGGAAGATGCCCGTATCGAATTCTTACTGAAAGCCGAGTATCCGGGGCTGCGGCGCGATCTGGCGCGGTTGGCCGCAGAATCCGTCACCCCGCGTGATCCTGCTCATGGCGTGACGGCTAAGGAACTGGTCATCGACTGCCTCTTGAGGCTTTCGACGGGTGAAACAGAAGCTGCTGTCGTACCCAAGGCGGTGAGAGAGGAAGTCTCCATCCTTTGGGACATGAGTCAGGCCGTTCTGAAGACGACGGCCACAGCGGAGGAAGTCGTTCGCGTGGTCGACGCCGTCTATGTGCGACTGGAGGAACTCTTGACGGCTCGCGGGGAGATGATGACCACCGAGCGGCATGAAGAGCCAAGGGATTTGCAAGCGGAAGAAGCCTTACCTCAGCAACCGAGTGACCAATATCGCCCGGTGATCGATCTGGCCTATCGCGGCTCGATGAATCCGGAGTTCATCACGTGGAGTCGGGAACAGCTTGAACAGGGACAGGATCCTCCGGTGTCATCCGAGAATTCCTCGACACGAAATCCCCGGCTCGGTCAGCAGGCATCCGGAAGCCGTGAGATGCTAAGCGAGGGGCGATCACTGCCCTCGATTGTGGAAGCAAGCCTGAGCCTTGAGGCCGATGGGCTACCGATGCGAGACACAACGACTCAAGAAGCACCGGTCGTGCTGTATCCTGAGTGGGACCATCGGATTGAAGACTACCGGACGAATTGGTGCTGTGTGGCGGAGCGCCCTGCGGATATTGGGTCCGACGAGTCCGTCACGGCGACGTTGGCCGCTCAGCAAAGCCTCGTGCGGTCGCTCCGGCGGTTTTTTGAAGGGTTGCGTCCTCCCGCCTTTCGACGCGTCACAGGGCAACCCGATGGAGATGAGGTTGATGTCGACGCGGTTGTCCGACGAGCGGGAGAGCAACGAGCGGGTCTGGCAGGTGACGATCGGATCTACATCCGTCGAGAGAAGCGAGAGCGCGATGTGGCCGTGGCCGTTCTTGTCGATATGAGCGGCTCGACCAGCCGGGAACTTGGGAATGGGCGGCGAGTGATCGACATCGAAAGAGAAGCACTAGTGATGCTGTGCGAAGCACTTGATGCCGTCGGCGATCAATACGGACTTTATGCCTACTCCGGCGAAGGACGCGCGAGGGTCGACTTTCTCACGATCAAAGATTTTGACGATCGGCTTGGTGCATCGACCGCTCATCGGCTGGGCGGGCTGGTCCCGCGTCATCAGAATCGCGACGGAGCGGCGATCCGGCACGCGACGACCAAGGTACTCCGGCGCGACGCCAAGAACCGTATCCTCATGCTGTTGAGTGACGGACGCCCTTTAGACGATCACTATAGGGATGACTATGCCCTGGAAGACACAAGGGTGGCCCTGCGCGAGGCGCGGCAGCGGGGAGTCAAGACCTTTTGCGTGACGATTGATCGGGAAGCGGAGAGCTATCTGCGCCGCATGTATGCCGACACACAGTACTGCGTCGTCAACAGCGTTGAAACCCTTCCGTCCAAGCTGCCACGTATGTACAGGCAATTGACGGCCTAACCATGTATTGAGTATGACGGACTCGAGTGGAAGATCCCACGTTCCTGCGTGGTTGTACAAGCTTTTCACGGGCCATCAATATCCCTATGTCCGCCGCTTAGCCAAGTTCGGACAGATGGTGAGACCCGGTGAGGATCGTCCTGAACCGACGAAGGAAATGATCGAAACCAAGTTCTGGGAGATCTATCCCCGATGCCGGGTGAAAGTGTTGCAGGAAGTGAAGGAAGGGATGATCGTGGTTTTTCATGACCTGGGCGAGTATCCTCCAGGGGGTTTTCAAGAACTCGTCGACAATCCGGAGGAGTTTCTGGAAAAAACATTCGGCAAGAAGAAGATCAAAGTGAACTTTTATGACGAAGAGAATTTCGTTTGCACAATCAATTTTAAAGTCGGTGGCTGGACCGCACACGAACACGCGTGAGGAGTTAGGGGTGAGGCGTCAGGGGATTGTGCGCTTCACGAGTCACGCTTCACGATTTACGAGGTAGCAAATATGGCGCGACCGAAAATTACAGTGGTAGGAGCCGGGAATGTCGGAGGAACGACGGCGCAGCGCTTGGCGGAGAAGAATGCTTACGACGTGGTACTGGTCGATATCAGCGAAGGGCTGCCGAAAGGCAAGGCGCTCGATATTTCCCAAGCAGGGCCGGTCTGTGGGTACAGTACGCAGGTCGTCGGCACGAACGGATACGCGGAAACTGCCGGGTCATCGATTGCCGTGATCACGTCCGGCATGCCGAGAAAACCCGGTATGAGTCGTGATGAATTGTTGGCGACCAATGCAAGGATCGTCAAATCCGTTGTCACGGAGTTGGTGTCCCGCTCTCCGGAGATCATCCTGATCCTCGTGACCAATCCCTTGGATGCCATGGTGCATGTGGCCCGTACGGTCAGCGGTCTCCCCAAGTCGAGAATCATCGGCATGGCCGGCGTGTTGGACTCGGCGAGAATGCGCACGTTCATTGCCGCTGAACTGAATGTTCCGTCCACGGAGGTCCAGGCGATGGTCTTGGGTGGTCACGGGGATACGATGGTCCCACTCCCGCGCTATACCACCGTGAGGGGAAAGCCGGTCTCGGAACTCATGTCGAAGGACAAGCTGGACGCCATCGTGAAGCGCACGCGAGACGGGGGAGCCGAAATCGTCGGTCTCTTGAAAACGGGCAGTGCGTTTTATGCGCCGTCCGCTTCGGCGGTGGCCATGGTGGAGGCGATCCATAAGGATGAGAAGCAGGTGATGCCCTGTGCGGTGCTGTGTGAAGGGGAATATGGACTCAAGAACGTCATTGTCGGCGTGCCGGTGAAGATCGGGCGAGGCGGAGCCGAACAGATCGTGGAATATGAGCTGACAGACGACGAGCGATCGGCGTTGGAAACGTCGGCCAACGCGGTTCGTGAGCTCTGCGCTGCCGTTGATCGGCTGATGGGCTAGGAAGACTCTCAACCCCATCCTTTGCAAGGACCCTCCGGGTGGCGGACGTCGCATCGACGTAGGCCCTTCGCGCGCTTGACATTCGGAGAAACGCTGTCGTACAGAAATCAAGTTAGCAATCAACCGTTTTTTGACAGAGAGGGGAGTTATGAAATTTCTTGAAAATCCGATGCAGACGATGTGGGCGGGATTTGCCCTCACCGTCGTGTTGATCATGATATATCTGGGCTTAACGGGCATTGGCGCAGGCGAGGCCGACTGGGGCCAGATGATCCTTCGTTGGATTCACTTCCTGGCCGGGATCACGTGGATCGGGCTTCTGTACTTCTTCAACCTAATCAATGCCGCTTTCTTGAAGAGCCTGGATGGACCGACCAAGAACATCGTGATTCCGAAGCTCATGCCGGCGGCCCTGAACTGGTTCCGACACGGAGCCACCGTGACCGTCGTGGCCGGGGTGTTGCTGTACGGCCATATGTATCACCAAGGCGGGACAGGGGCCGTGGCGTTGGCGATCGGTGGGCTGCTCGGCATCATCATGATGGGCAATGTGCATGGCATCATTTGGCCGAACCAAAAGAAGATCATTGCCGCCGTCAACGCGGCCGCGCAGGGAGCACCGGCACCGCCCGAGATGGCGCAATGGGCACGGACGGCGTTGCTGGCCTCTCGTGTGAATTTCATGCTATCGATTCCCATGCTGTTCTTCATGGGCGCCGGCAGCCACTTTAGATAAGGTCTCGAATCTCTCCGCCGGTGAGGAGTTTCCTCACCGGCGAGATTTTTCATCACCAACTTGCCAGTTACATTCCCTGCCCCTCTCTACCCAGCTCCTGGGTAGGTCCCTAGTCCTAACTGCTTGAGATTCAGGCCCATTTACAACTGGTTGCCTTGACGGAAGAAGAGACAGAACCGTATAGTACGTCCTCGACCTCGAAGAGTCCGGAGCGGATACCTATGCCCACGCTTGCAGAACCACGCCTTGTTCAACAAATTGAGGGAGCTCCTTGGGAGATCGAGGGGTATCTGAAAGTCGGTGGCTATGAAGCATGGAAGCGGTGCGTCAACGAACTGAAAGCGACTCAAGTGATCGATGAGCTCAAGAAATCAGGTCTGAGAGGTCGTGGTGGCGCGGGATTTCCGACGGGCATCAAGTGGGACAAGGTGCTCAACCACCGGGTGAAAGAGCGCTATTTCGTTTGCAATGCCGGCGAACACGAACCGGGCACGTTCAAAGACCGCCATTTGTTGAAGACCTTGCCGCATCAATTAATCGAGGGCTGTTTGATCGCGTCGTTCACGGTACAGGCTAAAGCGTCTTTCATTTACGTGAACCATGAGTACCACGAGGAACGGCAGAATCTGAAAAAAGCTCTGGCCCAAGCAAAAGCACGGGGCCTCCTTGGGAGAAATGTGCTCGGGAGCGGAATTGATATTGAGCTGGAAATCTTCGACGGACATGGCAGCTACGTGGCGGGCGAAGAGACGGCGATGCTCGAGTCGATGCAGGGCCGTCCGGCGATGCCCAGGCAGAAGCCCCCGTTCTATCCGACGGATTTCGGCCTCTACGGCAAGCCGACGCTCGTCAATAACGTGGAGACGCTCTGCAACATCCCTCGGATTCTGCATAAGGGCGCCTCGTGGTTCACGCAGGTGGGCACCGAGAAATGTCCCGGGACCATGATGTTTTCGCTGAGCGGCGCGGTCAATCGACCCGGGGTGTATGAGATGCCGATGGGCGTGACGATCCGCGATCTAATCGAGCGATGCGGTGGTGGGGTTCCGAATGGGCATAATATCAAGGCGGTCTTTCCTGGCGGCCCGGCGTTTTCCATGGTGACGGCGGATCAGCTGGATCTTCCGATGGATTTCGATTCGTTGAAGAAAGCCGGCACGGGGTTGGGGTCGGCCGGAGTTATTGTCGTCGACGATGCGAGCTGCATGGTGGCCAAAACGCTGCACTATTCCAATTTTTTCAAGAATGAAAGCTGCGGGCAGTGCCCTCCCTGTCGCATGGGAACGATGAATCTCGCCGCGCTGATGACAAAGATTGAAGCGGGACAGGGCACGCAAAAGGATCTCGACAGCATGCTCCAGCTCTGTGGATTTGTGAAAGGGACCGGGTACTGCACATTGGTCACCGGCGCATCGGTATTGGTGCAAAGCAGTTTGAAGTTATTCCGGCACGAATTCGAAGATCATATTCGACAGCAGCGCTGTCCCTATCAGGAAGTACCCTCCGGAATTGCGGCACAGTCGTAGGAGACGTCATGCCACGAGTGACCTTCCTCCATTCAAACGGGCGCAGCGGGGAGGTGGAGGAGAACATCTCGCTGCTTGATGCGGCAAAAGAAGTGGGGTTTCGATTGAACCATGACTGCGGAGGGAATGCCTCCTGCACCACCTGCCGCGTGGAAGTGCAGGCCGGGCACGAACATCTCTCGGAAATTGATTTCGATGAGCAAGACCTGCTGGATCGAGAAGCATTGACGGAATCACGGCATCGACTGGCCTGCCAAGCGCGGGTTCTGGGCGATGTCGTCGTGCGAGTGCCTGAATCCAAGTGGGAGGACCAAAGGACAACGGCGACCGAGGCATGGGGTTGATATTCGAGAGAGAGGTGTTAGACTAACAATTTAGCTAGCCCGCACACTGCGGGGTAGATCGATCCATAGAGGAGGACAACAATAATGGTTACAATTACGCCGGTGGCGGAACAGAAAATCAAGGAATTGATGGCCGAGGAACAAGATGTGGTCGGGTTGCGCGTGTACGTGCGTGGAGGCGGCTGCCACGGGTATCAGTACGGGATGGCGTTCGAATCCAAAATGGCCGAAGACGATACCATCATCGAAAAGGGCAATGTGAAGCTCATCATGGATTCACAGAGCGCGCCCTTGCTGCAGGGCGCGGAAGTCGATTACGTGGATAGCGTGCAAGGCTCGGGCTTCTCGATCAAGAATCCTCAAGCCAAAACGACGTGCGGCTGCGGCAGCTCGTTCAGCGCGTAAGCGCAGCTGCAGAGTCGCCGTAGGAATGTCGGTAGAGGACCTCTCGGCTGGCATCGCCTGAAACACCGGCGGTCCCAGCCCCTTATTTCACTCCAAGAGTACCGACTCAATGTCACAGCTGCATGTGACCAGGCGCTATCGTTTTTGCGCCGCCCATAGGCTCCACACTGATCGGCTCTCTCCCGAGGAGAATTGGGCTGCGTTCGGCAAATGTAATAATCCAAACGGGCACGGGCATAACTATGTGGTGCTGGTCACGGTCAAGAGCGGAGCAGGAGAGGATTTGTGCGATCTTGACCGGCTCGATCAGGTGGTCAATGAGAAGATCGTCGAGCGCTTCGATCATCTCGACCTCAATCGTGACCCCGCCTTTGCCGAGCTGACCACCACGGGGGAAAACCTCGTCAAAGTGGTCTGGGATATCTTAAAGCCGGTCTTGCCGCCCGACTGTCTGCGCAAGATCGGCGTCATCGAGACGAGGGACAACTACTTCGAATATGGGGGTGCTGCATAAGCACGAAAGGGACTCCGGTGAAGAAGCGACGGACGAGAGAACGACAAGGAGAATCGATCGAAGAGACAAGCGGGAGCGGGGAGCCCACGGATCTGACGGTTCTTCAATCGCTGGTCACCGAAATGCTGCTTGCGCTTGGGGAAAAGCCGGGCCGCAACGGTTTGCTCAAGACGCCCGAGCGTGTCGCCAAAGCTCTGGCCTTTATGACGCAGGGCTATCAGCGCGATATCGACCATCTGTTGAACGGAGCCCTCTTTCCGATCGAATACGACGAAATGGTCATCGTGAAGGACATCGATTTCTTCAGTATGTGCGAGCACCATATGCTCCCGTTTTTTGGACGGGCCCATGTCGGCTATTTGCCGAACAAGAAGGTCGTCGGCCTGAGTAAGATTCCAAGGATCGTCGATACCTTTGCCCGGCGGCTCCAAGTGCAGGAACGGCTGACGGTCCAAATCGCTGAAACCCTGCGATCCAAGCTGAACGCCCATGGCGTCGGGGTGGTGATCGAAGCGCGGCATCTCTGCATGATGATGCGCGGAGTGGAAAAGCAGAACACCGTCGCCGTGACCAGCTCCATGCTGGGAACCTTCCGCAGTCAGTCACAGACGCGCGAGGAATTTTTGAAATTGATTCGCCGCGGCAGTGTCGGCGATCCAGACTGATCTCTCAGAGATCGTTCCCCCTCATCTACTCGCGTTACTGGGCAAATTCGAAACAAAGGTGTGGATCGTTTCGTTGAATTGATCAGGTTGTTCCAGGTTTGAGAGATGAGCGGAACCTGGAATAATGGTCAAGCGGGCGTTAGAAATTTTATCAGCCATCAGCTTTGCATCTTCCTGAAAGGTGGGAAGGTCTAACTCACCGACGATGATTTGAGTGGGGCAGGTGATCTGCTGCAACAGAGGAATAGAATCGGGTCGTTCGGCCATCGCCATCAGGTCTCCCGCAATACCGCTGACTTGATTGCCCTCGATCATCGCACGCACACGTTGAACCAGTTCTGGTTTCATTCGGATCGTGTCGGGACTTAGCAGCTTGGGAATCATGATGTCGGCGATCGCGACGGCCCCTTGTTGATAGGCGATCTGAGCCATCTCAAACCGCGCTCGTCTTCCTTCCTCGGTGTCTGCCTGAGCCCTCGTGTCGGCCAACACCATTCCTTTCACACGATCGGCATACTTTGGATAGAGCGCAAACAGGATGTACCCTCCCATGGATAGTCCGACGAACAGAGCCTGTCGGATCGAGAGATGATCAAGCAGTCCAATCACGTCGTCGGCGGCTTGGTCGAGGGTATAGTGCCAGAGCGGCGCATCGGATTCCCCATGCCTGCGCAGATCAACCGTCAGAATTCGAAACCTGGATGACAGTGCCTGTTCCTGCTCAACCCACATGCTGCGGTTGAGCGGAAAGGCGTGGAGAAACACGAGTAGGACCCCACTTCCCTGATCGTGATACGCGAGTGACATACCGTTAATCTCGGCTTGCACGGTCTGCTCCGTCGGCTGCCGTGTTCGTACCACCGGTGGCCGGCATGGTCAAGAGGCTGTTTGCGATCATGAGGACTGGCGTATACAATTCCCATAACTCTGAAGGAGTGAGATGACACGCTTTCGCGACCAGGCTCCGGACTTATTCACACCCTCCGACCGCGGAGCGAGCCTCACAGCCCCGCTCGCTGAGCGGATGCGACCCCGCGCGTTCGCGGACTTTGTCGGGCAAGACGACATCACCGCGCCAGATCGGCCGCTTCGACGGGCGATTGAGGCCGACCAACTCTCGTCCGTGATCTTCTGGGGACCACCCGGCACCGGGAAAACCACGCTGGCCCACCTGATTGCCCAGCATACGAAAGCTCAGTTTGTTCCATTCTCGGCAGTGACCAGCGGGGTGCCTGAGCTGCGCGGGATCATCAAGGTGGCCGAACAACGCCGCACAATAAATGGCCAACGGACGATCCTCTTCGTCGATGAAATTCATCGGTTCAACAAAGCGCAGCAAGATGCGTTTCTCCCGCATGTCGAACGAGGCACGATCATTCTCGTCGGGGCGACCACCGAAAATCCTTCGTTTGAAGTCATCAGCCCGCTCTTGTCCCGTTCAATGGTCGTGGTGCTCCAGCCGCTTTCCAACGAGGCCTTGGGTCAGATACTCGATCGCGCGCTCATCGACGTCGAGCGCGGGTTGGGGAAATGGAAGACGCGATTCTCGCCGGAGGCCAGGCAACGATTGATGGCCTTCGGTAACAGTGATGCGCGAGCGCTCCTCACCTCCTTGGAATTTGTCGTGATGCAGGCAGCGCCTGGACCTGATGGCGTGAGGCAGATCGACGTCGCGACGTTGGACGCATCGCTGGGCAAGAAGGCGCTTCACTACGACAAAGCCGGTGAAGAACACTACAACGTCATCTCGGCGTACATCAAAAGCCTTCGCGATTCCGATCCGGACGGGGCGCTCTATTGGCTGGCTCGCATGCTCGATGCCGGGGAGGATCCGAAGTTCATTACCCGACGGATGGTCATCTTCGCCTCGGAAGATATCGGCAATGCCGACCCGATGGCACTGGTGGTCGCTGCGTCGGTGGCACAAGCGGTCCAGTTTGTGGGGTTGCCGGAAGCCCAGATCAATCTGGCGCACGGCACCACCTACCTGGCATCACGGCCCAAGGACAACGCATCCTACGTCGGTCTCCTGGAAGCCCTCAACGACGCCAAAGCCTATGGCAATCTTGGGGTTCCCCTGCATCTTCGGAATGCCGTCACTTCGTTAATGAAGACAATAGGGTATGGCACCGACTATCGCTATGTTCACGATGATCCGTCTGCCCGCGTCGAGCAAACCCACCTCCCTCCGGAGCTGAGCGATCGCCGATATTACCGCCCAAAGCCTCTATAATTAGGGCCGATTGTCCTGTTTTACATTCTTGTCTAATCGGTTATACTTAGAGAGTTATGAAGCGAGGAGAAGCCAAGCAATCGTCCGGCGTCGCCGCCCTGAGCGAACGAAGGAAATTTGTGCGGGCGACGTTGGTCGGCTCTGCCTTGATGTCGCCGAAGTGCGGCGGGCGCGCCTGTACCGCAGTCCTCGACAATGTGAACAAGATCGGAGCCGGCCTCCACACCAAGGATCGGTTCCCACCGAACGAGCGCGTCACGGTCTCCCTCGCATTCCTGGATTCCGACCATGTTGAGCAACAGGAGAGGCTCGATGGGACCGTCGCTTGGGTCAAGCCCTGGGATAAGAAAGGATTTCTCGTCGGCGTGGTCTGGGATGACTTGGTGACGAAAGAAAAACACCGCTGGCTCTACTACTATCTCGAAGAAACGCTCAAAGCCTCAGTTTAGAATCCTCACCGATACGATCGTCGCGTCCATCTCCACGAGTCAATTGCGTGGTGCGGCAGGATCGTTTGACAAAAGACGATTTTCTCCACTCAGGTGAAGCTAACCCAGCGACACGAGCTGTTGCCTAACGTTTTCGAGCTCTGCGGACAGGGATTCCCAGCGCGCAGTCAAACGCTCAAGGTCGCGCTTCCAGTTCTCCTGTTCTTGATGCAGCATGTTCCACCGGTCGAACTCTTCGTAAAGTTTCGGATCAGCCAACTCCGCCTCGCGTGTCTTGATCTTCGCTTCCGCCTCCGTAATCTCCGCTTCCGCTCGGGACACCTGCTTCTCCAATCGCGCCTGCGTCTTGGTCAAATCACGACGCTCGCCTCCTCGCCCTTTCGGCTGGACCTGTTGCGTCATCGCGCGGGTTGGGCCTGAAGCAACGGGTTTCGATGCGCCGTCGAGCTCCTCGCTCGTTTCCTTGATCGATTCGAACTCTTGCGCCTTTTTCCAGAGATAGTACTCGTAGTCGCCGATAAAGTTCCGAGCCTGGCCCTCCTCGATTTCAACGACTCTGGTGGCGATGCGTGTCAAAAACGTCGGGTCATGTGAAATGAAAATGATGGTCCCGGGAAACTCGGCCAGCGCGTCCGTGAGCACATCCACCGAGGCTGGATCCAGATGGTTGGTCGGCTCATCAAGCAGCAAGGTATTCGCGGGCTCCACGAGCATGCGAGCCAAGGCGACCCGGTTCCGCTCACCCCCGCTCAAGGCCTTGATCGGCTTTTTCTGATCCTGGCCCGAAAACAAGAAGGCGCCGGCGATGCCACGCAGAAAATTCATCTCCGCATGTTTGGTGACTTCTTCGAGCGATTCGAGAATCGAATGCTCCGGGTTCAGGGTTTCCGCCTGATGTTGGGCGAAGTAGTGCAACGTCACGCCATGTCCGACGGTTCTGGTGCCGGTATCAGGAGGGAGCACACCGGCAAGCATCTTGAGGAGCGTGCTTTTTCCCGCGCCGTTTTCTCCCACCAGGGCGATGCGTTGTCCCCGCTCGACAGAGAAGTCCAGTGTCTTGTAGACCACCTTTTCGCCGTAGCGCTTACTGGCTCCAGCCAGGTCCAACACCTGACGACCGCTGGCTGATGGCAGCGGAAACCGGAATTTGACACGCTTCGGATCCCGCTGGATCTCAATCCGCTTGACCTTTTCGAGTTGCTTGAGGCGCGATTGCACCTGACTGGCCTTGTTGGCCTGGTACCGGAAACGATCGACGAACTTTTGAACCCGCGCAATCTCTTTGGACTGGCGAGCCGCCGAGGCCTGTAATTGGGCGTCTTTTTCGGCTTTCAGCTCACAGAAGAGCGAGTAGTTGCCACGATACTCCTCGATCGTGTGATGCCGGAGTTCCCAGATGTGCGTCACCACTCGATCCAGAAAGCCGGTATCGTGACTGATGATCAGGAGGGTCATGCCGGATTGGAGCAGAAATTGTTCGAACCAACGCTGGGTGGGTTTGTCCAAATGGTTCGTCGGCTCGTCAAGCATCAGCACGTCGGGATTCGAGAGGAGCAGATGCGCGAGGGCCACCCGCATCCGGTAGCCGCCGGACAGTTTCTCCACGGGGCGATTGAAGTCCCCTTCCGTGAAACCCAACCCCATCAGGATGCGCTTGGCTTCGTATTCAGGGTACTCATCGCGATGGGCCGCATCGAGTGCGGTCTTACCGGTAATGGTTTCAAGTTCTTGAGGCAGGTAGCCGATCCGAAGCCGCGGTCGCCTCCGGATCGAGCCCTTGTCCGGTGACTCCTCGCCAAGGATCATGCGGAAGAGCGTGGTCTTTCCGGCGCCATTGGGTCCAATCAGGCCGACTCGTGAATTCGGGCGAAGATGCGCAGAGGCCTCCGTGAGGAGCACCTTGGTCGAATATTGTTTGCTGATCGATTCGATTTGGAGCATGGACACAAACCTTCCGTGCAAGTTGAAATAGGTGGGGCAGCCGAGACGAACTCGAACAGAGAATAATGACTAAGAGGTAGGGAGACGTGGCAAGGTGAGAAAATTGAACATGGCGAACATTCTAGAGCCTGGAATACTTGCGGCGTTTATCCGACCGCATTAATTACGATAAGAGCAAAAATAGCGGTCAGTACGAGCAAGCATGGTTTGGTGGAGCTGGCCGGGATTGAACCGGCGACCTCGTGAATGCCATTCACGCGCGCTCCCAACTGCGCCACAGCCCCACCCTGGGATCTTCACTGCTCGAAATGAAGAAGGAAAATTGCGACGTTAAATCGAGACGCATGCTAACACGCGGGTAGGGACCAGTCAAGAAAGCGCCGGATCGCCTGTAGATAGCAAGTTAAGTTGTCCGGTGTATGGAGCACATGATCTGTCCGGGTT
>CAYTAS010000057.1:0-21412 GCA_964435885.1 uncultured Nitrospira sp.
CATAGGGTGGAACCTCGGTGGCTTTTTTTATGCCGTGAGTCGTGAATAATGCGGGTTAGAGAAGTGTTTTGATCGAATCAGCAGGCCTCGCCAAGATGGCCTGATCGCCCTTCTCGACGATCGGGCGTTGAATCAGGTCCGGATGTTTGACCATCAGGTCGAGGAGCTCATCGTCGGAGAGCTGTTTCTTGGCCAAGCCGAGTTCCTGGTAGATCTCTTCTTTGGTTCGAAGCACGTCTCTGGGAGACAGACCGGCTTTCTTGAGGAGGGTCTTTAAGTGAGTTGTGGTAAAGGGGCGTTCGTAGTAGTTGATTGCCGTGTAGGGCTTACCACTGTCCTTGAGCACCTGCACAGCCTGTCGGCACGTCGTACAGGTCGGTTTCTGATAGATGGTGATGTCCGCCATAATGACTCCTTCTGTAAAAGAACGTGTCTTGACGATTTTTTTCAGTCTATGGTTAGATCCGGAACAGTAACCGTTGCGCCGTAGGATTGTCCATGCCCTGGGTCGGAACCAGTTCAGCCGGTCAGTTTGCCTGCACGACCGGTTCGCAACGCACGCTCAAGGACCTCCGTATCAAACGGAAGGGGCAGCCGGTCTTCGTGCTTGGTCATGTGTTGGCTCGCAAAGGGCAGGAAGGCACGTTCGAAGCCTTTAACGACCGCCTTGCCGTCGTGAAATTCGGAGACGGAGGGCTGGTGGGATACGATCCCCGCGAACTTCTGCTCCCGATGGACATCGATGAACATGGTGTGCCGTATTTCGAAATTCGACCCTGCCGCTTCTGTGACATGCTGTTCCCCTTGACGATGGAGGAAAGCGATTCGGACCGTGAGCCGGAACAGTGTCCGGACTGTGCGGTCTGATCGCCGGAACGCGTGATTCTAATCCACAAAGGGAGCGAGCTCCAAGGCCTTCCGCAAGAGGCAGTCGCCTGCAAATCCCTGCAGCACCATCGGGAGCATGGCGGCATCGATGGCTCGAACCGACAGCACATGGAAGCCTTCCGGAGCCTTCTGCCCTTCGAGCTTCAGCGCGTGACAGATTTCCAATTTATTCCAAATCAAGTTGGCGAGAATCTGCTCGGAAGCCAGCAGTCTCAGGTCGGCGACGGAACCGTCAATGGCGACTCTGGCGGAAACTCGCGCCCTATCTTTTGGATCTTCGCTGACAACCGCGAATGCCGTTACATCGTCTGCCCAGACGGAAGAACGTCCGATGATGGCCATCTCGAGAACGAGCAGGCAGCTGATGGTGATGGCAGCTACTCGTCGCATCCACGTCTCTCGTTCCTCATCCGACACATCGAGCACCTATTCTCGCGTACTGACCGTGCTCAGTATGCCAACCACCATTTTCCATTGCAAGAATGGCACAGAGCTATGATAGGTTAACCGTAACTTCTATCGTCTGTGTAAAGGTGCATCATGCCGCATGATTTCATGCCGGGTTTAGCCGGTGTTCCAGCCGCCACGTCCGCCATCAGCGATGTTGATGGTCAGCGTGGGATTCTTGAGTATCGTGGGATTCGCGTCGAGACTCTTTGCGCCGAATCCTCCTACCTGGAAACAGCGTATCTGCTTCTCTTCGGGCACCTTCCGTCGGCGACCGAGTTTCAGCAATGGAACAGGGACGTCACCTATCGCCGACGCATCAAGTTCCGCATCGTCGACTTGCTGAAGTGTTTACCCGAGCAGGGCCACCCGATGGACGCGCTCCAGGCGGCGGTGGCGGCGCTCGGCATGTTCTACCCCGGACGCAATGTGAAAGACGTCGAGAACAACTATTGGAGCGCAGTGCGGCTCGTCGCGAAATTGCCGACGATCGTGGCGGCCTGGGCGAGGTTGCGGCACGGTGATGATCCCATTCCTCCGCGCGATGATCTCGGCTTCAGTGAAAACTTCCTATATATGCTCACGGAGTCCGTGTCTCCGTCGTTGTGGGCCGACATTTTCGACGACTGCCTGATCCTGCATGCCGAGCACACGATGAACGCGTCCACCTTTACCGGATTGGTGACGGCGTCGACGCTGGCCGATCCCTATACCGTCGTTGCGTCTTCCATCGGCGCCCTGAAAGGGCCCTTGCACGGGGGGGCGAACGAGGAAGTGGTGGTCATGCTCAGAGCGATCGGCACGGCGGAGAAGGCGAGATCGTACGTTGCCCGCGCCATGGAGAACAAGAAGAAGCTGATGGGGTTCGGTCATCGTGTCTACAAGGTGAAAGACCCTCGGGCAACGGTGCTTCAACAACTCTGTCGGCGGTTGTTTGCCGAATCCGGCAGCTCGCCGCTGTACGAGGTGGCACTGGAAGTGGAGGCCGCAGCCGGAGAATTTCTCAACAGCAAGGGAATCTATCCCAACGTGGATTTCTACTCGGGCATCATCTACGACAAGATGGGCATCGATATCGACCTCTTTACGCCGCTCTTTGCGATGTCGAGAGTCTCCGGCTGGCTCGCCCATTGGCTGGAGCAGTTGCGGGAAAATAAGCTGTTTCGACCGGACCAAATCTATTCCGGAGAGCATAATCGGCCGTACGTGCCTATCGACCATCGCTAACACCTGTATTTACTACGACCTTCTCAGGCTCTTGACTTCCTCATAATCAGGTTTATCTACCAAACAGGCAGTTGAGTCGACGCAGCGCCAGAAGCGATAACCTGACAATTCAATGGGCAAACTTTAGAGGAGGTTACCATGGCACTGGTACGATGGGATCCGTTTCGGGAATTGGAAGAAGTCTCAGATCGGTTGAACCGCATGTTTGCGCGGCCGGCCGCGAGAACGGGGAACGGGAAAGAAACGATGATCGTTGCTGATTGGACGCCTTCAGTCGATATCAGCGAGACGGAAGGGGAGTATCAGATTAGGGCTGAAATTCCCGATGTGAAAAAGGAAGATGTGAAGGTGACGGTGGAGGACGGGGTACTCACGATCCAGGGTGAGCGGAAGCATGAGAAGGAAGAGAAGGGCAAGAAGTATCATCGGATCGAGCGGTCGTACGGGAGTTTCGTGCGGACCTTTTCCTTGCCCGACGTGATCGAAGAGGACAAGGTGAAGGCCGAGTTCAAGGATGGAGTGCTCAACCTCCATCTGCCGAAGTCGGAGAAGGCGAAACCGAAGGCCATCGAGGTGAAGGTGGCGTAAGGCGATCCGAGAGTCGTGTGAGTGAAGCAAAGGCCCGCCTTCCAGGCGGGCCTTGCTGTTTTGTATCGGTTTTGGCCCTCTTAATGCACAGCGGCGGTCTGAGAGCCTCGGGCGGCCAGACTCTTGCGGCGATTATGGGAAATGGTACGGTCAATGATAGCGCCGCAATTCATGCATTTCCAGGCATAGAAGACGAGAAAGAAATCCGAGAACCGCTCTAACATCATCATGCCTTTACACTTCGGACAATCCATCGCTCCCTCCCTATGGTGATTACGTACACAGCTGACAATGCACTTAGGCAAGAGCTGCGCCACAATGTCCTCGCTCAGTATGCCAATGATTTGAGAGGTACGTAGTTAAACTGATCGGATGATGTTCGGAAAATTGACGGCGCACGAGCGTTCAATCCGTCAATCCTTTGTCGGTTGGAAAAGGCGAAAGGACGGAGACGGGAGTTGTTATAAAGGTAGAAGTCAGGAACGAGAGATTCTTGGCCCTACTACAAACGTGTCGGGCTTCACGGAAGCGGCACCAGTGATACGGACGAGATCGAACTGGAGCAGGTTGTGCACTACCATTCGGGAATGTTGTTAAGTCCAGAGCGCAAGCAATGGATCGAAGTTGGTTGCGTGGAGAGGCAGCAGACTCCTACAATGCTGCCGCTGTCTTCCTTAGGAGACGGGAAGGTCCAATTTGGACTCCGGTCGGCGCCGGTGAAGTCATGACGCAGTTGAAAGAGCAATGTATGCGGACGTTGATGGTTGTCACCTGTGTTGTCTTTCTGGTTGGTTGTGCGGCGCATCATGCCGATGATCGCCATCAAAGGAAGCAAGCAGAAGAAAAAACACGCCCTTCTGTGTCACAACCTCGTGAGGTGAAGAAGCCTAGGCATCTTGATGCGCAGCCGGTTCAGCCTAAGGAAGTTTCACCCGCCGAAGCGGCGTATCAACAAACGATTCAGCGAGGCAACGCACTCTTCAACGGGAAGGGGGATTGTTCTAGATGTCACGGTCAAAACGGCAATATTCTGACCGTGTCCAAGGCAGAGTTGTCTCGATTGGATCCCAAGCCCACAGACCTTAGAACTCCGACTGATAAATCGGTGCGCCAGTTGTATCTGATCCTCAAGTACGGCATTCCGGCCACGGCAATGGTTCCAACCCAGGAAGCGGCCCCGCTCAGCGATGGGGAGGTTCTCAACATCATTTCTTATATGCTGAGCCTTCAAGGAACTCGACTTGCACTTGATACGATCTCGATTCAGAGATTCCGTCGTCATACTGAGGCCGACCTCTCGATTAGAAGACTATGTGAGGAAGAAGCCGCCGGCGATTCTGATCGAAAAGACGAGTGTGAGGCTCGCTACGCCAAACGCTATCTCGATCTCCTTATCGGGAGACCGCCTGATATTCCAGCCACCCGACAGATCAAGATCGAGGCCCACTGTAAGCTGCAAGCCGGCAAAGATTTAGATAAGTTGGCGATCTGTTACCGAGAGCAATATTCACTATTAAGATAAGAAATGTGGGGAAGTGATGAGCGGCGGGATGTCGTAACTCTTTATCTCCCGATAGGCGTCGGCAGGCGGGAGAGGGGGCGTTTCGTGGAGAACTCTTGTGAAAGTGAGCAAGCTGAGTTTATCATGGCGCCCGCAAGTCGTTAGAACCCCTCTTATCATATGGAGCACCAGGCATGAAATTAGACCAGTCGAAGTCGACCCTCGCGACACGAATTGAACGAGATACCATGGGGGAATTGGCTGTTCCGGCCGACGCCTATTATGGCGTGCAAACAGCCCGCGCCATCGAGAACTTTCCGATCAGCTCGCTGCGCATGCCGCGATCGGTGATTCGAGCGATGGGTTTGATCAAGCGGGCGGCGGCGTCTGTGAATCACTCACTGGGCTTGTTGGATAAGAAGCCGGCCGAAGCCATCAAGCGGGCGGCCACTGAAGTGGTCGAGGGGAAGCTGGACGCCGAGTTTCCGGTGGATATTTTTCAAACTGGCTCCGGCACGTCGACCAATATGAATACGAATGAGGTCATTTCCAATCGTGCGACAGAGTTGCTTGGCGGGGCGCGGGGCAGCAAGCTTGTCCATCCCAACGACCATGTGAATCTGGGCCAATCGAGCAACGATGTGATTCCCACCGCCATTCACATCGCCGCATCGGAAGCGATGGAGCAGCGGCTCCTGCCGGCGCTGACTCGATTGCACAAGGCTTTGAAGGGCAAGGCGAAGGAATTCGATCAGATCGTGAAAATCGGGCGGACTCATTTACAAGATGCAACGCCGGTTCGACTCGGTCAGGAGTTCGGCGGCTATGCCCGTCAGATCGAACTGGGCATCCAGCGTGTGAAACGAGCCCAGGAAGCCCTGAGTGAAGTGGCCTTGGGTGGGACGGCCGTGGGGACGGGATTGAATTGTCACCCCAAGTTTTCGGCCAAGGTGACGGCGATCATTTCCAAAGAGACCGGTTGTTCGTTCAAGGAGGCGAAGAATCACTTTGAAGCCCAGTCGGCACAAGACGCCCTGGTTGAAGCGAGCGGCCATCTACGCACTCTGGCCGTGAGCCTGATGAAGATTGCCAATGATATTCGTTGGCTCGGGTCAGGACCACGCTGTGGGCTTGGGGAAATCAATTTGCCTGAGACGCAACCAGGGTCCTCGATCATGCCGGGAAAGGTCAATCCCGTGATTGCCGAGTCCGTGACCATGGTCTGCGCGCAAGTGTTCGGTAATGACGTGACCATCACAGTCGGCGGCCAGGCAGCAAACTTCGAGCTCATTGTGATGATGCCGGTGATGGCCTATAACCTACTCCAGTCCATCGAATTGCTGGCAACCGCCTCCCACAACTTCGCGGCCAAGTGCATCGAGGGGATCAAGGCAAACGAGGAACGTTGTAAGAGTCTCATTGAAGAAAGCTTGGCCATGTGCACGGCGTTGGCGCCGGAGATCGGGTATGAAGCGGCGGCGAAGCTGGCCAAAGAGGCCTATAAGTCCGGTAAAACCGTCCGGCAGGTGGCGAAAGAACAAAAGGTCTTGCCGGAAAAGCGGTTGGCCGCGCTGCTCGATCCGTGGCGCATGACTGAGCCGGGTGGACCGGTGGGGAGTGCCGGGGGGTAGATGTTCGGCGATTCTCTGTTGCGTCCCAACGGTTGAATTGTATACTGAGGGATCATGAGATCCGGCGATTGCAGCCATTCCCTCACCATCGGTCTTGTCGCCTTACTGCTCTCTTCTGCGGTCTATGGGTGCGCGACGACCGGGCAGCGATCGGCGCATGATGGGCCGATCGTGATTCCTACCATGGGTACGCGCGGGGCGCAGTGTTGTGCCATGGCGAAAGCGGTTCCGAGGCAGAAGGAGTTGGCGAAGACAGCCGTGAGATTTGTCGGTAAGTCCCGAGTTGAAATCGGTGGCCGGCGCTATAATCCCGACTGTTCCGGTTTTGTTCGTGGGGTCTATGCCTCACAGCGAGTGGATCTCTATGGTGGACTCGGAGAACTGAATGGAGGCAACGGAGTCGGGCGCATCTATACCCATGTCGTCGAACACGGGCGGATTCATTATGGCCCGATCGTGCATCCAGGCGACTTGGTCTTTTTCCATAACACGTGGGATTTCAACAGGGACGGCCTGCCGAATGATCCGCTGACCCACGTCGGCGTCGTGGAGAAGGTGGAGACCGATGGCACCGTGCTGTTCGTCAGTTCGCTGTCAAGGGGGATTGAGCGTTATCGAATGAACCTCCGGCATCCTGATGTCCATAAGGCACCGGATGGGCGAGTCCTCAATCACTTCCTGCGCCGGAAAGGATCGAGCGACGTTCCAGGAACCCGCTATCTGGCGGGGCAATTGTTTGCGGCGTTCGGAACGCTGACTCGTTAACGTGTTTCCACGTTTGTGTGATGGCTTCCTGAACACTATCAACCCCATCTATCGGCGACGATAGCTCTTCACGTGATGCTCAGAGAGCGCGGCCGGCTCACGCGTTCGGAAAGGTCGGTAATCAGAATCCATGACGACTGCAACGACTCAGACCTCGTCAAAGACGGCGGACTCCAAGATTTCACTCCTGATCGCGAAGGAACTCGGCGTCGGTGTCCATCAGATTTCTGCGGCGGTTTCGCTTCTTGATGAAGGCTCGACGGTTCCATTCATCGCGCGCTATCGGAAAGAGGCGACCGGCAATCTTGACGATACGCAATTGCGTTCATTGGACGATCGTCTCCGCTACCTGCGCGAGCTGGAAGAGCGGCGTGCCGCTGTGCTGGGCTCGATCGATGAACAGGGGAAGCTCACCGATGCCTTGCGTACGAGCATCGAAAGGGCGACAACGAAGCAAGCCATAGAAGACCTGTACCTGCCGTTTAAGCCAAAGCGCCGCACCCGCGCGATGGTCGCCCGCGAGGCAGGGTTGGAGCCGTTGGCCGATAGCCTCTTAGCCGATCCGCTGCTGCATCCCGAGCAAGAAGCCCTCAAGTTTATTCGGGTGGTACCGCCTGCGGAGGGAGTAGAGGCGATCAATGTGCCCGACGCCAAAACTGCCTTGGAAGGGGCACGGGATATTCTCACCGAGCGCTTTGCTGAAACCGCCGATCTATTGGCTGCGTTGCGGACCAAGCTGTGGGATCAGGGAGTCTTATCCTCGACGGTGATGAAAGACAAGGAAACGGCCGAGGCCGAGAAGTTCCGTGACTACTATGCCTATGCGGAACCGATCAAGACCATTCCATCGCATCGGGCGCTCGCGCTGTTCCGTGGTCGCGCCCTGGGGGTGTTGAAGCTGGAGTTGGGCTTGGGCGAGGCGCTTGATGCGGTCGTCCCTCACCCCTGCGTCACCATGATCGCGGCTCATGCGGGAATCGAGGATCGCGGGCGACCAGCCGACACGTGGCTCACCGGCGTATGTGACTGGGCTTGGCGCGTGAAAATACATCTCCAGCTCAGCACTGAATTGCTGGTGCAGTTACGTCAATCAGCCGAGACCGAGGCGATTCGGATCTTTGCCCGTAACCTGCACGAGTTGTTGTTGGCGGCGCCGGCGGGACCGAAGGTCATCCTTGGCTTGGACCCTGGTATTCGCACCGGCTGTAAAGTCGCCGTCGTCGATGCGACCGGAAAACTATTGGAAACAGCGACGATCTACCCGCATCAGCCCCAGAACGACTGGCGGGGCTCGGTGGAGACGCTCGTGCGGCTTGTCATCCAACATGGTGTGCAATTGATTTCGATCGGCAACGGGACCGCGAGCCGCGAAACCGACAAGCTGGCCGGCGAAGTGATCAAGTTGATCGCAGTCCAAAGACCTGAACGACCGGTGGCGAAGATCGTCGTCAGTGAAGCAGGGGCGTCGGTGTATTCGGCCTCAGCCTTTGCTGCGAAGGAATTCCCCGAGTTGGATGTGAGCGTGCGGGGTGCAGTGTCCATCGCTCGCCGCCTGCAGGATCCGCTGGCCGAGCTGGTGAAGATTGAACCGAAGGCGATCGGGGTCGGCCAATATCAACATGACGTCGATCAGCGGGCCTTGGCCCGGTCGCTAGACGCCACGCTTGAAGATTGTGTGAATGCCGTCGGCGTGAATGTGAATACGGCATCGGCGCCCCTGTTGGAACGCGTGTCCGGTTTGAATAAGGCGCTGGCGAAGAATATCGTGGACTATCGAGATGCGAACGGTCCATTCCCAAACCGGGCGGCGATCCGCAAAGTTCCCCGACTTGGCGAGAAGACCTTTGAGCAGGCGGCGGGGTTTCTGAGAATTCCCGACGGCGATAATCCGTTGGATCGTTCTGCCGTTCACCCTGAGGCCTATCCGGTCGTCGAACGTATTCTGACGCGCTTAGGAACGGGGATTACCGAGGTGATGCGTCAACCGGCTGTTCTGAAAGGGTTGCCGCCTGAGGATTTTATCGACGCGCAGTTCGGACTGCCGACGGTGCGTGATATATTCGCCGAATTGGAAAAACCGGGTCGCGACCCGCGTCCTGAATTCAAGACCGCGACCTTCCGAGAAGGTGTCGAGGCTCTGAGCGATGTCCAGCCCGGCATGGTGTTGGAAGGAGTGGTGACGAATGTGGCGGCGTTCGGCGCGTTCGTCGATATCGGGGTGCATCAGGACGGCCTTGTGCATGTGTCGGCGCTGGCCGATAGATTTATCAAAGATCCACACGAGGTGGTGAAGCCTGGACAGGTGGTCAAGGTGAAGGTGATCGATGTCGATCTGAAGCGCCAGCGGATTGCGTTAACGATGAGGCTTGACGATGCGGCGAGCCGTCCATCCGGTTCGGCGCAACATGAGAACAAGGGAAGACAGGATTCACGTGGGCGTGGAGCGGCGGCAGCAGGCCAATCTGCGCGAGCCCCTCAGCCGATCGGCGCCATGGCGCTCGCCTTGGCCAAGGCGAAACAAAAGTCAGAGCAAGCATCCGACTAAGCGGGTCTGTCCCGCAAAGGTGTGGATCATGGATGCACACCATGCCGTGTGTAGCTATACCGGCCACTGCTCTTCGTTCCATGCCATCTCCCAGAACATCCACTCGTACCGTGAGCTGGTGATGAACGATTCTTCCATCCGCCGCAGTTCCTCCTTGCCGGCGGTCTTGGCCCACTGATCGACTTTCTTCCGCATCCAAATTTGCACCTCTGCGAATTCGGGCGAAGCATACAGCATGAGCCAATCGCGGTACGGATGAGTCTTGGCGGGCGGGCCTTTGCGCAACAAGTGCCGCCCGACTACGCAGTAGATCCAGGCGCAGGGGAGGGCCACCACCGTCACTTCCGCAGCCGTTCCCGATGCGGCCACCGTCAGCATGTGCCGTGTATAGGCATAATTCGTCGGCGCCATCGGGACCGACGTCATCTGTTTCGGCGTCAGATTCCATCGCTGGCCGTAGTTCTCGTGGAGACTCCGCTCCACCGTGATGGTTTCTTCGGCAAGTTTGGCGAAACGGAGCGCACTCTCCGAGTCCGGTGCTCTGAGAATACCGGCGGCGAAGACACGAGAAAGGTCGCCGAGGAACCTCGCGTCTTGCAGAATATAGTACCTAAACTTCTGCTCAGGCAGTGTTCCGTCGCCGAGTGCGACGACGAAGGGATGGCTGAGCTGGGCATCCCAGATCGAAACTGCCAGCTTTCGTAGATGATTCGAAAATGACATGAGAGTCCTCCTAAACGGAAAGCGTATCTCGTGAAACGTGAAGCGTATTTCGAAAGCTCTGGCCTCCTAACGACATACGCTTCACGAACGACGCACCACGAACCTTAGAGGTACGGAATCCAGGGTCTCGGCAATCGATTCATGCCGTCCAGCGCGGCAACTTTGTAACATTCGGCCAGGGTCGGATAGTTGAAGACCGTATCGATGAAATAATCGATATTTCCGTGAAACGCCATGACCGCTTGGCCGATGTGGATCAACTCCGTCGCGCCTTCACCGATCGCATGGACTCCCAAGAGATGTTTGGTATGCCGGTGAAACAGGATCTTGAGCATGCCGGTTTCGTCGCCGATCAGCTGTCCTCTGGCGATTTCTTTATAGCGGGCGACGCCGACGGCATAGGGAACTTGGCTGTGTTTCAGTTCCTCCTCGGTTCGTCCCACCATGGAGATTTCCGGAATCGCATAGATGCCGTAGGGGAGCAGCGAGGTCTCGGTGCGATCCGAATGGCCGAATGCATGGCTGGCGGCAAGACGTCCTTGCTGCATCGAAGTTGAGGCCAACGCCGGAAAGCCGATGATGTCACCGGCCGCATAGATGTGGGGAATTGCAGTTTGAAGATGTTCATTGACGGCCAAGCGTCCACGGGTATCGGGCTGTAGCCCGATGCCTGCCAGGTTGAGTGTGCGGCTGGCTCCGACACGCCCGACTGCATACATGAGGGTTGACGCCCGAAGTGGCCGGTTGTTCCGCAATGAGACTTGAATCGATTTGTCCCAGTTCCGCTTAATCGCAAGAACTTCCTCATCGTGATACAGCGTGACGCCGAGCTCCTTCATTTGTCGTTGGAGCGCATCGATGATTTCCGCATCGACAAACTCAAGAAGCCGAGGTCTCTTATCGATGAGGGTCACAGGAATTCCCAGTGCCGCGAGCATGGATGCATACTCGGTTCCGATGACTCCGCCTCCGACGATGGCGATAGATTTGGGAATGCGTTTCAGGGTTAGCAGTCCATCAGTATCAATGATGCTCTGGTTGTCGAAGGGAACATGGGATGGCCTGGCTGGTTCCGTGCCGACAGCGATCACAATGAAGTCGGCCGACAGGTCAAGTGTGCCACGGATCGTCTGAATGCGGATTCGATGGGGGTCGAGAAAACTTGCGGTTCCAAAAAACATGTCGATCCGGTTACGGGCCATTTGATCCTGAACGATCTGAATTTCATTCTTGATGACGTGGTTGGCTCGGAAGGCCAGGTCCTCGATGGTAATCGTCTTTTTCAGCCGGTATGCGCGGCCGTAGATGTTCCGCTGGCGAAATCCGGAAAGATAGAGCACAGCTTCACGGAGAGATTTACTGGGAATGGTGCCGGTGTTGATGCAGACGCCGCCAAGGACCATCTTGCGCTCAATGATCCCGACCTTCTTGCCGAGCTTCGCCGCCTGAACGGCGGCTTTTTGGCCGGCCGGCCCTGTCCCAATGACGAGTAGATCGTAACGAGCCATGAGTATCCAGAAGAATCGAGGCTAGGGTTGAGGGTACGTTGTGTGAGCCGCAGGGGTAAACGTCGCGGCTTCACCTCAACCGTAGCCTGTCTTTATCTCAGCGCTTCAGCTCTCCGTGACCAAACGCCGGGCGATCTGAAAGGCCTCTTCCATGTCCGGTAGTTGGGTGAGCTCAGGCGTGATTTGAAGATGGCGAATGGTGTTGGTCTTATCGACGACCATCACGGCTCGAGTCAACAGGTGAGGTCCCTCCAAGAAGAGACCGTGACTTTTCCCGAAGTCGCCGCCTCGATAATCCGACAAGAACGTCACATTGGCGATCTTGGCTTCCTGCGCGAAACGTTTCTGCGCAAACGGGGTATCGACGCTGACTGTAATGAGTTCCACCATTTTATCAAGGCCTTTGTTCTTTTCACTGAGATGGTGGGTTTGCTGCTCACAGACCGGCGTATCGAGGGAAGGGACGATATTGATGATGCGCACTTTCCCCGCCCCTTTCGTTGCAGCAATATTAACGAGTGTCAAGTCGTTCTGTGCAACGGTGACGTCCCGTAGTGTGTCCCCGACCTTCACTCCGTTTCCGCTCAACGGCAGCGGGTCGCCCTTGAACAGGACCTTGTTCCCCTCTCCGGCGGTGACGCTTCCGTCGGCTACCGGCATGCTTTTGTACGAGAAAGTCTGTCCGGATGATCCTGCCGTCGTCTGACATCCCACGAAGCCAAGCGACAGGCACAGGGCTGTGCCCATGAGCCAATATCTTGTCTGCATTGTCTGCTCCTTTCTGAAGAATATGAGCGAGGATCCCGCCCTAGCTATCCATTTCAGGTGATGTCTGAATATACGTGATCAGCGACCGGTTGACCAGCGCCGGCTGTTCCCATTGTGGCATATGGCCGGCGTGAGGCACTGTGATGAATGTGGATCCACGGATGCGGTGGTGCAGTTCTTCGCCCACTGCGATGGGAAACACCCGGTCGAATTCACCCCAGATGATCAGGGTCTGGTGTGTGATGGTCGTGAGGTGCGGAGCAAAGTCGGTTTCCCATGCAGGGAGGGCGTTTCGTATCGCCATGATGGGTTTAATGATACCGGGACGTCGGCGATTGCGGTGTGAGCGTTCGAGTACGGCCGGCGTGAGGAGATTGTGGTCGTGGACGATCTCATTCAGGACGGAATCGGTGACCATTCCTCCGAACAGCCAATTGCCGAATGAGACCAACCACCAGGGAGCGCGAGTTTCCAGCGCTTGTCGGAATGAGCGGCTGGTGAGTTTGGCCATGACATGCGAGGGGAGTCCGCCGATGAGCACGAGTTTGTCGACGCGAGTCGGATGGGTCAAGGCCATTCCGATGGCCAACCCCGCGCCCATGGAATTGCCGATCAGTACGGCGTGAGGAATCTGCAGCGCATCCATAAATCCGAGACAGAAGTCCAACATCTGATTCGGCAGGTAGTCGATATCCGGCTTGTCGGACAATCCTGAACCGGGTAGGTCCAGTGTCACGGTACGGAAATGTCGAGACAGGGCCTGTTGCTGATGTTCCCACTGCCACATGGATCCGCCGAATCCGTGAATCAAGATGACCGTCTGGCCCGTTCCGACATCAAGATAGGCGATCTGTTGGTCATGGACGAGCACGGTTTTGATGGGGATGCGTTCCGGCGGGGAAGGTTCGAGCGTTTCAAAATAGGGTGGAAGCTGTGAGGGGGAAGCGCAGGCGGTCATAAGCGAGGATACGAGCCACACGATGAGGGGCGCAAGATGCCGGTGTCCAGAAGGATGGGCGGTAGACTCGCTGTGCGGACTACTCAAGCTGGATGACCGTTTCATCCGTCTTCACATTGTCTCCCTCGCCGACTAAGATCGTCGCGACTCTTCCATCGATGGGGGCCGGGACCTGACTTTCCATCTTCATCGCCTCGATGATCAATAGGGGGTCGCCGGCTTGTACCTGATCGCCGATTGCAGCCAGGATCTTCACGACTCGGCCTGGCATGGGAGGGGCCACGTCACCAGGTTTTGACGGCCTCGGCCGTTTAGGTATCCCTTGCGATTGAGTCTCCAGGGATTCGGGGACACCGGTGAGCACTTCCTGGATCGGCTCGAGCGAGACTTCCTCGAGCTTGTCGTTGACACGGATGTAGTAAGGCTTTCGTCCGTCGATTTTTCGACCGGAGCCTGAGACCTTCACATGATAGGTCTCCCCATGCACGGTTACGTTGAATTCCACGGGAGCCAGATGTAGTTCATGAGCGGAGGCAGGTCCCTTGGTCGACCCCAGTTCGAGCGGCTCAGGGGTCAAATCGCCTTTCTCGCGGGCTTCAAAAAAGTCTCGTGCGATGTTCGGAAACAGCACGAACGATAGCTGATCCTCAATGCTCTGAGCCGACTTGGGCAACTCCTTCTTTGCGTCATCCAATTCCGGCTCAAGCCGATCGGCAGGCCGTGTCTTAATGGGCGTTTCGTCGCCGGTTGCGCGCGCCATCACGTCGAGGTCGACTTGCCCAGGGGCACGACCGTACAATCCCAAGAAATAATGTTTGGTTTCCGTCGTGATGACCTTGTAGCGCTCACCGGTCAGCACATTGAGCGTTGCCTGCGTACCGACGATTTGACTGGTCGGCGTCACGAGTGGTGGATAGCCCATCTCTTTTCGAACCCGTGGGACTTCGTCGAGTACCTCCTTCATGCGGTCCAGCGCGTTCTGGTCCGCCAACTGAGCCGCCAGGTTCGACAGCATGCCGCCGGGGATTTGCGACGTGAGGATTTCCGCGTCGACACCGGTGAAGTCGCTCTCGAATTGACGATACTTTCGTCGGACATTTCGAAAATGTTCGGTGATCGGCAAGAACGACGCCAGATCCAGTCCTGTATCGTAGGGAGTGTTCTGAAGCGACGCCACCAGAGTTTCCGTTGCCGGGTGAGAGGTTCCTCCGGCGAAGGGAGAGATAGACGTGTCGAGCATGTCGAGACCGCCAAGTATGGCCATCAGCGACGACATGGAGGCCATTCCGGAGGTGTAGTGCGAATGCAGGTGAATCGGAACGTCCACCGCGGCTTTCAAGCGCTTGACGAGCTGATAGGCATCGAGCGGAGCCAGCAGACCGGCCATATCCTTAATGCACAACGTATCGGTGCCGAGATCCTCAAGCTTTCTGGCCAGATCAACGTAGCGATCAATATTGTGAACCGGACTGACGGTGTAACTGATCGCCGCCTCGGCATGCTTGCCGCAAGCTTTCACTTCGCTCACGGCTCGATCCAGATTGCGCACGTCGTTGAGCGCGTCGAAAATCCGGAAGACATCGATGCCGTTCGTGGCGGAACGTTCAATGAACCGCTCCACCACGTCGTCGGCGTAATGGCGATAACCGACGAGGTTTTGCCCGCGCAGCAGCATTTGGAGTTTGGTGTTGGGCATGGCGGCCCGCAAGGCCCGGAGTCGTTCCCACGGATCTTCTTTCAAGAAACGCAAACAGGTGTCGAAGGTGGCGCCGCCCCATACCTCCAGCGACCAGTAGCCCACAGCATCGAGTTTTTGCGCAATGGGCAGCATATCTTCCGTGCGCATCCGTGTTGCCAACAGCGATTGATGGCCGTCTCGTAGCGCAACGTCGGTAATGAGGATGGGTTTGCCGGGCGCCGGCTCAATCGCCAATTCACTCACGGGAGGCGCGGCGCGCTTTGACGTCTTGATCGCAGGGGCAGGCCGTCTGGTTTTTCGCATCGGTCGTTTTTTTATGGTCGGTCGTCTTGGTGCCATGAAAGCTTGTGCATCCTTGTCGAGGTCGATACGAAGCCGGTCCGATTACAGCCCTTCGTAGGCGGCGATGGCAGCCGATAGAGCTAGAACCAGGTCCTCCGGTTGATCGACTTCGTCGTAGTGAAAAAGTTCGGGATGTGTTTCGATATAGGAGGTATCAAATCGTCCTGCAATAAAATCCGGTTCCTGCATGATGGCTTCCATGAAGGGGATCGTAGTCTTGAGACCTCGCAGAACGTATTCCTCGAGAGAACGTCTCATTCGGCTGACGGTTTCTTCCCAGGTGCGGCCTCGAACGGTCAACTTGGCCAGCAGGGCATCATAATAGGGCGGGACGGTGTAATCCTTGTAAACGGCTCCGTCGATACGAACCCCGATTCCTCCGGGAGACAGGTACGCGGTCACCATGCCGGTACAGGGCAGGAAATTGTTTTTCGGATCTTCTGCATTGATCCGGCATTGAATTGCGTGACCTTGGAGAATGACATCCTTTTGCTGAATGCTGAGCGGCAGGCCTGCGGCGATTTTTATCTGATTGCGGACGATATCGATGGCCGTGATCTGCTCCGTCACCGTATGCTCGACTTGGAGGCGCGGATTCATCTCGATGAAGTAAAACTTGCCGTCCTGATCGAGGAGAAACTCCACGGTCCCCGCGTTGTCATAATTCACCGCGCGTGCGATGGCGATCGCGGCGTCGCCCATTTCTTCTCGGAGCTTCTGTGTGAGCACCAACGAGGGAGCGATCTCGATCAGCTTCTGGTGCCGTCGCTGGATCGAACAGTCTCGTTCCCCGAGATGGATGATCGTGCCGTGCCGATCGCCCAATATCTGGAACTCAATATGATGCGGTCGCTCAACATATTTTTCGATGAACACGCTGCCGTCGCCGAACGCGGATTCGGCTTCCCGGGCGGCGACGTCCATGTTCTCTCGGAGCTCCTCGTCGGTACGAACTACGCGAAGTCCCCGTCCCCCTCCTCCGGCGCTGGCCTTGATGATGACAGGGTACCCAACCTCCTTGGCGAAGGCCAACGCTTGCTTGACCGTGCTCACGCCGCCCTTGGTGCCCGGCACAATGGGGACGCCGATACGCTCGGCCAACTCCCGCGCCTTCACCTTGCTGCCCATGAGCGTGATGGCGCTCGGCGAGGGACCGATGAAGGTGATACCGGAGGATTGACAGAGTTCAGCGAACTCCGCATTTTCAGAGAGGAATCCGTAGCCGGGATGGATCGCATCCGCTTCGATCTGAAGCGCGAGATTAACGATCTGTTGTCCGTCGAGGAAGCCTTTGACCGGCCCGGGACCGACGACATGCGCCTCGTCGGCCTTCTTGACGTAGATGCCGGTTGAGTCGGCTTCTGAGTGGATCGCAGCGGTCGCGATGTTCAGCTCACGGCAGGCGCGAATGATCCGCATGGCAATTTCACCGCGATTGGCCACCAAGATCTTCTTAAACATATTCCGAGCCTGCGCGCTCTCATGTGGATAGGAAGTACACTCAGAAAAACGAGCGCGTAAGCTAGCATAGGATCAGGAGGTCTGTCGAGGGAGTCGCGCGGGAGTGTCGTCGAATCAGTCGTTGAGTTGGAACGGTTGCCCAGCTCGTCGGCGAAACAAAGGGGGCCGCGCTCACCTCTTTGCGATATAATGCTTCAGACATTTCACCGTGAGCACGTCTTCATAAGCGAGGTTTGGTTAATGGCCAGGATCATCCCCGTCGCAGCTCGGCCGCGGCTCGGAGATATTGAAGAAGATCACGTGTCCATCATGGCCGGTAACGGCAAGAGGACGGCCTGGCAGTGGGTTGCCGAAAGATTGTTCCCTGGTTTTGGCATTGTCCTGCTCATGGTGCTCGTGTGCACTCCGGTATGGAGCGAAACGCCTGCTCCGTCAGTCCATTGGGGTGCCATCGCCTTTCCCGATCAGTACTCCACCGTGACGGGAGGGCTGACACTCAATCGGTTTACCCCGATCGACGGCTTGGGGAATAGGTACGATTCCACGGTGGGAAATACGCTAGGCTTTAACTTGATCACGGTGAGTTGGACGCAGCACTGGCATGGAACGTGGGAGGGATGGAGCACCAATCTCACGGCGGGCTTCAGCCCCACTGCCGACGAGCCGACACAGTACTTTCAGAACAAGGTTGTTCATCAACTTCGTCAGCTGCCTACGGTTCCTACCGTGGACCCTCGGAAGGAGACCGATGTGATGATCGACGGCTCTCTGACCAGGTGGTTCCCCTTGTTTCGTCCCAAAGTCATCTTTATGGGGGGCGGATTTTCCGTCGGCACGATCTATCAGCAAGGATTTCTTCGAGCCGGTATTAGGCGGATGCCGATCACTCCAACGCTCTACTCAGGCAGCTGGGGAGACGTGAGTGCACGGACTTCCGTCCTCGGACGGGTCAGTTATCAAGATAACGGAGCCGTGCTCCACGCGGTGAGGACAACCGCGGGCCTTGTGCAGCCATCCATCGCTTTCGGCCAGTACGTGACGACTGAGACAGGCGAAACGATGCCGACGTGGGAGATCGAATTTGCCCTTGTGTGGGACTCCGGGATCTTCGTCAATACGACGGGGCAGAGCCAAAAGCAGTTTGCGTGGGCGATTGCTGCGTCCGCCGGGCCGCTGCGGTTTGAAACCTGGAACGACAGCATGGGCAATATCGCGGAGCGCGATTACGGCCCGACCTACGGCGCGATGCTGACGCTCGACGTCCTGCGCGTGTGGAACATCATCCAGGACTTCCGAACAACGCCTTCCACTGAAGTCCTGGGATCGTCGTAGCAGTCAACACGGCGACTGGTGTCAGCACCGTTCACGCACTCATCCCCTCACGCGCGGGTATTGAATCCAATCAGATTCACTGAATCGAAAGAGATACGTATCCTGGTTCTGCTATGGAGTGAACCAGCAGGGAAATCGTTCGACGTTCACATGTCCTTCGAGGATTCTTCTCGGCATTGTTCTTGCTTTTAAACATTCAGCATTGGAAGTGCCACAGTCTGGTAGGCTTCCTAGTTGTTGGCCATGCATCATTATGTGAGTATCGTCGAAGCCATTCACGCAGTAATACGCAGGCATGTCGATGGAGTGCATACGAAGGAGGACTTCATGACCACAAAAAAGAGCCAGTTCGTCCACCATGCGTTGACGGCGATCACGCTCGTCCTCGTTCTCGGTGTGCTCTCGATGATCTGGCCCGGCATCATTGCCGTCTTTCTTGGTGTCCTCCTGCTGCTCCAAGCTCTCACCGCCAGCCAGGAAATTGCGTTGCTGTCGTGGATCGAGGGCGGTCATGTTCCGATCGTCTTTTCCTCTCTTAGGTGACCAGCTCTCCAGGTCACAAGAAAGAGAACCAAAGATCGCTTGATTCAGCCGGGCGTGGAAACCTGTGCAGTGGGGTCAGTCGTCGAGGAGGACGCATCGACAGCCCGGCCTCGCTGGTCTTTGACATAGACGCTTCCTTTCAAAGCCTTGGCTCGTTTCTTGAGTTCTGAAGCGATCTTGCTCACGTCGCCGGGATGGGTAATCGGAGACCGTTCATTCGTGACGACGGCAATCGACAAACTCATAATCGGAAACTGCTCAGTATTTCCCCGACGGTCCACCGAGTCGATGTAGCCGTTGAGTCGGTCGCCGCGGTCATAGAAATCCGGAATGACCAGGTCAAATCGTTTGATGACGGTCTGGCAGATTGCGTCGATGGCGTCCGGTCGGCTCATGAGTACAAAGTCGTCGCCTCCGACATGGCCGACAAACCCATCCGGGCCCGCCAGTTCGCCGACCACCGTCGTGAGAATACGGCAAGCCACCACGAGCACTTCATCGCCACGCCCATAGCCGTAACGATCATTGAACGACTTAAAATTGTCGATATCGAGGTAGGCGAGCGCGAAGGGCCGCGTGCTTTGAATCCTGGAGGTAGTCTCAAAGAGGATTGTGGTGTTGCCCGGAAGGCGAGTGAGAGGATTTGCGTCGAGCGAACGGGTCAGACGGCTGAGGCAGAGACGTACGCGATGGGCGACATCTTCCGCACGATAGGGGATCGTGATGAAGTCGTCCACTCCCAATACGCCCCAGTCAATATCGTTGAGCCGAGTTTCCCGGACGAAGACGACGAGAGGCAAGCGCCCCAGAAAGGCATCCAGCTTGAGATTTCGTGTGAGGGTTTCCACCGAATGTCCCCCGGCTCCTTCAGCGGCAAGGATAAGACAGGGGGGATCGTGGACGAGTTCATGCAGCGCCAGATCGGGCAGATTGCCCTCCACAACGTGGAAACCGGCTTTCTCCAAGGCCGAAGTCAGCGTGAAGGGAGGAGTCGGCTCGTTATGGAGGAGCAGAATTCTCCGATCTGCTACGGAACGGTTCATAGGTAATCGTCAATGGTCGCGAACTCGTTCGACGCCTTATCGAGGCATTCTGCTAACCTGTGCTCATCAAACCCAACCATGTCCCAGGCCATCTTCGATAGGGGAGGAATCATGTCATCTCCCGGGTTTCCACAGGCCAACCCTTTGACCAGGATATCGGCCACATGGACGATGGCCGTTTGGAGCGCGGCTTCTTTGGCGAGGGTCGGGGTATGGTGGTAGAGGATCGGCTCGCGGAGCGTGACCGGCAAATGCCATGCGCCAGCGAGGTAGCCGCCGATATCGGCATGAGTAAGGCCCGTGAGTTGCTGCTCCACCTCGAAGAGTGGGCGGTCGTCTTGAGTCGTGTGCGCATCTTTGATGCAGTGCCCCACATCGGACCATGTGACGTAGAGTACGACTTTGCCGATGTCATGGAGCAGGCCGGAGACAAACAGCTCTTCGGGATTCTTGATCTCCAGCCTGGTCGCCAGAAGGTTGGCCGTAATTGCGACGCCGAGAGAATGTCGCCACAACTGATCCATGCCGGCGTCTTTCATGATGTTGAGGGCTGAGGCGCAGAGCGTCAGCCCCTTGACCACATTAAAGCCCAGCACGATGACGGCATGGGAAACGGAGCCGATCCTAGAAGGGAACCCATAGAAAGGCGAATTGGCAAGCCTCAGAACCTTGGCTGCGAGTACTTGATCTTTCTCGATGATGGAGCCGATCTCCTCAGTCGATACGTTGGGGCGACCGATCATGGTAGCGAGCCGTTGCACGACATGGGGAAGGGTGGGAAGGTCTCCAAGCTTCTCGATCCTGTTGCGCAGGTCTGTCGCACTGAACTTGGTCATGTTGCCTGGGTGTTTTCGGTCACAGCAACCACGCCATGGGTGCTACGTAAGTGAGTGCGGAGCGCTTGAAGGATTGTTTGCTGGATGGGATCTTGCGCGACATGTCGGAACCGATGATCGAGTTCGGCTTCCAATTCCGCCAGGGTTTTTCCGCCGGAGTCCAGGGCGTCACCTTCCACATACACCGAAGTCAACTCCATCTGCCGGAGCCGTTCGATCATAGCCGCATCCAGAAGCGTTTTTGCTGCGACAATGGGGAGTCCATTCGCATTCGTGACCGGCTTGGCCAAGATCATGTCGGGCAAGAGCTGATGGGGGACTACGCGTCTCATCGATCCAGGCTTCCTGATAATCCGATCATATTCCAACCAGTTAGGAATCGTCTGCACAGGACGACTGGAGCAAACGTGTCTGCCGACCGTCCACCCCTTTATCGGATTCATGGCGCCATTCCTAAAGAGTTGTTTCCATTGATGGGATCATGGTGTGCATTCAAGGCGGAAACGCAACAACTGCTGCCTGGTTGGGGGCCTCGGCTAGCGTCTGGTCGGCGAAGTGACCTCGGTTGTCAATAGTGGACGCCATGAGTTGCAGCCTCACGCCGCCG
>CAYTAS010000058.1:0-21065 GCA_964435885.1 uncultured Nitrospira sp.
TCCGAAGGAGATCGGGATTGGGCGGTTTCAACCCTATGTGCGCTTCACCAGCGTCGATCCACTATACGCTAATCTCAGGCAGGAATGGGAAACCGGCGTGAACTATATCATTGCCGGCCACAATGCCCGGGTGTCGGCCTACTATCGGTACGGGGATTTCAACGGCAGCGCAGGCGGGTTCTCGTTCATCGCTCCGGAGCAAGCGGTGCAAAAGGTCGACTCGTTCCACGTGGCCGTGCAGCTGCAGTACTGAGCGATCCGCGTGAACTAGAGCGTTTGGCTTCTGACAAGAGCCGGAATCCATACCGTGGATTCCGGCTCTTTCTTTTTGCCTTCCCCATGGAGCTTGTCCGCGTTGGCATTCCGAGATGGCCTGTCGACCATTGACCGACCTGAGGACGAATCGGCTGTGAACTAGACAAGCACTAAACCGGCGGAACGGATCTTTTTCCACGAAGAGGTGTTGAGAAAGGCGTTGAAATCCGAGACGGTTCCAGGAAACCGGCTCCGAGCTTGTTGAAAACGCGGATACTCTTGTGATGGAGCCAGGGGAGTGGATTGTACGATCAAATGTTCGAGCCACCTAGCCTGTGATTCGGGAAGGTCGAAGACATGTTCTTTCTCAGCGCCGACATGAATGAGTCGAGATCTTTTTCCTTTCGGCTCACACGTCACCGCTCCGCCCAACCAGACACAGCGCCGTTCCGTCTCTGAACGATCTTCGATCGTCCGTTTCTTGAGTAGACGGCGTAGCCATGCGGAGGAGACGGTCGGGCGAGGAACCTGTTCGTCGAACCAAACACGGACGTCAAGATCGAGTCCCCGTCGCTCGAGGAAGTTCAGAAGTGACCGGCGGAGCCCCTCACCGATCCAGTCGGGAGTGTGCGCACGATGATCAACGTGCAGAAGGTCGTTTTCTGCGAACCCCTGAAATTCAGGGCCAAGGATGCGCAGGCCGTGCGCCTCCGGATTCAGCCCGACCGGGCTGTGCGCCGTGACGGTGAAGCGATGCCAAAATGCGGATTGAATAAGATCGGCCGCCGCCAGTTGCCGGACTCGCTCCAGTGAATCGATGGTTTCCTGGATGGTCTCCGATGGACATCCATACATGAGATAGGCGTGGATCAGAACACCGGCATTCTTGAATCCGGCGGCGACCAACGCAGTCTGATCGACGGTAATACCCTTCTTCATGTTGCTCAAGAGACGGTCTGAGGCCGCTTCAAGTCCGGCGGTGACCGCGATGCAGCCGGAGGCTGAGAGGAGACGACACAGATCCGGAGAAAATGCCGTCTCAAAACGGATGTTCCCCCACCAGGTGATCTTGATCCTTCGTTCCAACAGCGTAAGGGCGAGGGTTTTCAGCGCCGCGGGCGGGGCCGCTTCGTCCACGAAGTGAAATCCCGTGCGGCCGGTCTCAGCGATGAGTTGTTCAATCTGTTGGACCAGTCGATTGGTCGGAGTCATTTCGTAGCGGCTGATGTAGGTGAGCCCGACATCACAAAACGTACATTGTTTCCAATAGCACCCGTGAGCCACGGTCAGTTTGTTCCAATGGCCTTCCGACCAGAGGCGATGCATCGGGTTGGTACTGTCCAGAATGGTCAGGTATCGATCCAGCGCCAAGCCTCGGTAGGTCGGGCAGCCGATGTCGTGCATCGCGAAGTCTGAGGATGATGGATCGTCGGCATACGCGACTCGGTTTTGTTTTCGGTACAGCGTGCGACAGAGCGATTCGCGCGAGCGTGAGCCGGAAAGATATTCCACCAACGAGAGGAGGGGCCGTTCACCGTTATCGAGCGTGATGAAGTCGACGTAATCAAAGACTCGAGGATCGGCCACTCGTCGCAGCTCCGTGTTCACATAGCCTCCGCCGATCGCGACGGGGAGATCCGGATAGCGCTGCTTGATTGCCTTTGCGATGAGAAACCCGCCGTAGAGATTACCCGGAAACGGAATGGATAGACCGACCAGAGTCGGGTTGATTCGATCAAAGTGCGCCCAGAATGCCTCCAGCAGCCATCGATCTATCAGGGTGGGAGACGCCGCCAACGCCTTGGTGATCTGATCGAATGAGGAGGCCGAGCGCGCAATGTGTTCGGCATATCGACTCAAGGCAAAGTGGGGGGTGATCGTGGCCTGCACTAAGTCGGCAAGGTCTTCGAGAAAGAAGGTTGCCCATTGCTTGGCCCGGTCATCGGTGGAGACCGATCGTGCAAATGTCTTTCGGCCTCGAAATCTGGGGCCTTGGGGTAAGACTCCCGGTTCAATCAATCGAGCGGCATCCTCTGGGGTCCGTCCCTGCAAGAACGATACGACCGGTCCGATCATCCGAACGTAAGCGCGCTCCGCCCGCATCATCGTAACCGCTTCCTTGGGAAGAGCAGTTGTGTGGGAACGGAGTTGGCTGAAGATGCTGCGCAATCCATCGGGGCTGAATACATGCAGCACCATTTCGATACCTATGTCGGCTTGCTCTGCATGAACTCCATGCGACTCAAGAAATCCTGTCAAATAGGAGGTGGAAGGATAGGGAGTGTTGAGCTGTGTCAGCGGAGGGATCACCAGGAAGACACGAGAGGAATCCATGGCCTCCGCATAACATAGTGATCGGATGGAAAGCTAGGCCCGGCAGGAGATCAACGCGGTGCGTCGATCGTGTCGTGGTTCCGGGCGGAAATGAATGGTGGGGAGATCCCGATTGTGCCGATGCTATTGTTTCAGGTCAAGAATACTGCCAAGTAATGTATCGCCGGTCTTGATGGTATGAAGATTTGCTGAAAAACTGCGTTGGGCCAACATCTGTTGCACGAGTGCTTCACCGAGATCGGTATTGGAAAGTTCGATCTCCAATTGATTTCTGCCCGTGTCTCTAAGAACTGTCGGGCCGGAGGAAGTGTCTTTATCAACGACAGGGAGTACACCACTTGTCGGCGCTTCGACGAATGTCGTTTTGAATTTCTTGAAGCCGTCGGTATTGACGTTGGCGATGTTGTGCGCCACGACCTCGATTTGTTTCCCGAATGCCGTCAGGCCCGTGAGTGCGGTGTGTATGGCGGAAATCATAGACACCTCCTGTGGACCATCTAGTACGCCCCATCGCGTATTGTATCGGCTTATGTGGGAGGAACTTGAGGCGCTCGACGAGCCTGTTCATAAACAGGCCATAACCACCACGATTCTAGTTGATTATTTAGAAATCGGACACATCGAACCTTCAGGAAGATCCCATGTCTGCCGATAATATTGAAAGATAACGGGGTCTCAAACTTGCAATATGCCTATCGATAAGGTTTCCACTGCGACGTTTTGGTCCATTCCTCACCAGCCCTGGTCACCCACGGGAGAAGATGCGACGCTCCTCATGGAATCCATTCCGGAATCCATCTTCGTGGTCGATCACGACAATCGGATCGTATCGATGAATTCTGTCTCCCAGCAATTGGTCGGCCGAAGCCGGATCGTTGTGGGAGCAGGGTTTCATGACCTCATGGGCTGTGTGACGGCGGGTGAGCAAGAAGATGCTCGGTGTCCATTCGATCAGATGATGTGCACCGGAGAGACCGCGGTCATTCCATCCCACTTGTGGACGCGAGAGGACGGGACTCAATTCGAGCTCTCGCTCTCATTCTGGCCGCGCATGCAACAAGGGGTGCGAGTCGGTGGCGTGGTGGTGGTTCATGATCTGACCAGCGCCATGGAGATCCAGCGCGACGTGCAACGTGCGGCACGGCTTGCTGAAGACGCGCCGAATCCCATTGTGGAATTCGACGCTGAAGGTTCTGTGTTGTACGCAAATAGCGGAATGCTCAAGGCGATGGAACTATGGAAACTCCTTGAAGTCGGCATAGAGGCGATGTTTCCTAAGAGTCTGCCGACGATGCTCCACGAATGTCTTACAACGGATTGCCCGGTGGCTCGGGTCGAGCATGTCGTCGCCGATCGGATCATTGCCTGGTCGTTGTTTCCTCTCAAGGAGCTGGGACTGATCCGTGCATATGGACTCGATATTACCTCTGACGTCGCGCTGCGTCGTGCGAAGGAAGCCGCTGAAGAGTCGGCTCGCGCCAAGAGTATCTTTCTTGCCACCATGAGTCACGAGCTTCGAACGCCCATGAACGGGGTGTTGGGCTGTACGCAGCTGCTCAAAGACTCGTCGTTGACCGAGCAACAGCGGGAGCTGATCGAGACGATGCATCGCTCCGCCGAGGCGTTGTTGACGTTGGTCAATGATATCCTCGATTTTTCAAAAAGTGAGGCGGGCAAGATGACCCTAGAAGTAGCTGACGTCGACCTGAGAGCGCTTGTCGGTGATGTCATGACCTTGGTGGGTGAGTTGGCTGCAAAAAAGAGACTCACTCTTTCCGTGAAGATCGACTCGGACGTGCCGGAGGTGTTCCGGGGAGATCCGGTGAGACTCAGGCAGATCTTGTTCAATCTTGTTGGCAATGCGATCAAGTTTACGGAGCGTGGAGGAGTGACGGTGGCTGTGTCATTACAGCCGGAACGTCAGAATAGTTCTGACGTGATGGTGCTTCAGTGGAGCGTTCAGGATACGGGCATCGGACTCACTCTAGAGCAGCAGACACACTTGTTCAAAGCCTATGCGCAAGCCGACACCTCAATCACGAGGCGATTTGGGGGGACCGGCCTCGGCCTGCTGATTTGTCATCAGCTTGTTGAGCTGATGGGCGGGACGATCGCAATCGACAGCGTATTCGGCGAGGGCAGCACATTTCGGTACACAACCCACCTTCTTCCTGCGCTCCATCGAGACACGGCGGTGTCACCGGCAGGCACGAATCAACATGATGACGGAAGCCAGGTTGGGCCGCTACGCGTGTTGGTCGCAGACGACAATGAGATTAATCAGGTGGTGGCCTGCAAGTTTTTACAGAAGCTTGGGTGTCAGGTTGAGGTGGCACGCACGGGACGAGAAGCCGTCGAGGCGATCGGTCGGACCACCTACGGTGTGGTCTTAATGGATTGCGACATGCCGGAAATGGATGGGTATGAAGCAACCAGAGAAATCCGTCGTCGCGAAGATGGGAGGCCTAGTTATTTACCCATTATGGCCCTCACTGGTCACACGTCCGATGAAGTTACTCGGAAGTGTCGTCAGGCTGGGATGAATATGGTGTTGACGAAACCGCTCACGTTACCGGCGCTTCGTGAAAATCTTAAAGCGTTGCTGGAACAAACCAGCTCCTGACCCCTAAGAGCCTGCCTCTCTGTATTCAGTCTGATCCCAGTGGATTCTGCCGGGCCAATTAGGTACAGTGGCGACATGACGACTATCCCTCCTGCCGGAAAGTTTTTCTTGTACAGTGATTTTAACTGTCCCTTCTGTTATGCGCTGCATGAACGACTGCAGGAGCTGGGATTGCTTGGCTGCTGTCAATGGCGTGGAGTTCAGCATGCACCGCACCTGCCGAGACCGATGAGGCCCTGGCAGGGTTCCTTGGAAGCTGAATTGAGGCATGAGGTTACCGTCGTACAGCGCTTAGCTCCAGGTCTTCCGATCAGCTTGCCGAACGGAAAACCCAATACGTTACCGGCGATGGAACAAGCCGCTGCACTGTTGCGACAGGATGTTCGGCTGGGGATGGACTTCGTGAAACGCACGTACCGGGCCTTTTGGTGCGAAGGGCAAGACATTTCTGATCCTGTAATTATCAAACAACTGGCGGGAGAAGGGTTCACGGAAGACCATGATGGCGAGAGCCGTGTGATTGCCCAGAAGTGGGAAACAGCATGGCATGCCACCGGTCAGAATGGCGTACCTCTGGTCGTGTCTCCGGACGGCGATCTCTTGGTCGGTTGTGTGCCTGCGGATCAGGTGAAGAGTTTCTTTTCCGGCCAAGCCTAAGTTCGAAGAGCGCCGATCGATTCTCCCCTCCACGCTCTTGACGACAAAGCCTGTGTTCAATCCATTACGATCCGGGTTCGATGAGAGCTGCCACAATTCGCAGGATGAGCAGCGGTCACCCCTGTCTTGCCGATGAGCCGAGACGATCTAGGAAGGTCAATTCAGCCGCGGCGGATTTATCCAAGTCACCTTTGCCTAATTCAATCAAGCGCCGATATTGGCTCAATGCGGCATAAGCGACCGGAAGCGAGAGACCAACCTGCGTAGCTAAGTCGAGCGCGATAGCCGAATCCTTCGCGGCATGCGCTGCGGAAAAGTAGCAGTCATGCGCGCGTTGCTGCATGTCTTCTCCGTCCGTTTCCAAGACCCGCGAAGCGGCGCCGGTTTCGCTGAAGACATCCCGCAGCAGAACCAGGTCGATGCCGAGTGCTGCTCCCAGTCCTAACCCTTCGGCCAATGCGACGGTATTGCTGTTCATCACCATGTTCACAAGCGCTTTCACCGTTGCCGCCTCACCGGCTGAACCGATATATCGGACCGTCCGGGCAAGAGCATCAAGCACCGGACGAGCTCGGTCAAACACATCCGGCTTGCCTCCGCACATGAGGTAAAGGGTACCCTGGCGTGCCTGGGTGATGCTGCTCGCCATACAAGCCTCAAGGACAGCGCCGCCATGCCGTTCAACGGCTTGTTCAATGTCGAGGTGAACTGCCGGTGATACAGTCGCACAGTTGATGAACAGCCTATCCTTCGCGTGTACCATCAGGCCGGCCTGGTCCGGTTCCGCATAAATCTCACGCATCGCTGCGTCGTCGGATACGACGGTGATGACGAGATCCGATGCTTCAGCGACGCACGCCGGTGACACGGCCTGTTCCGATCCCAGTTCCCGCGCCAACGCTTCCGACGATTCGGCATGACGGTCGTGCACCGCCGCGATGCGGTAGCCCTGTTCTTTCAAGCGCCTGGCCATATTGGCGCCCATACGGCCGACACCGACAAATCCGATACGCTCCGGCGTATTCGCCATAAGAGTGAACCCTTTCAGCAGCAACGCAGTGGGCGAGAGCCGCCACTAGAGCCGACGGTCTTCCGTTGATTCAGGGTCGAGCTTGGTCCAGCGGAGATTGGATTTTCCATCCGTCGTCGTGAATCCATGGTCATGGATGGCGACGATGCTGACTCGTGGGCCCTTCTTCTTGATCGGCTGCAGTCGCGGGATGCCATCCTTAGTTTGCACCGTCCCTCGGAGTGACTCGACGATCAGCAAGTCTATTGCCGCAGAGGGTTTGATTTCCCACACGAAAGCGGCAGAGCCGCCGGCATAGGTGCCGGCCCCTTCCCATTGACCGATTAAATCGGGATCAACGGTTTTAATTTGGAATACCGGAACACTGGCGGCGTCACGCCGTAGGTTCCACAGCTCGATCGGAATGCGTTTTGGGTTTTGATCGGTTGCCAGTCGTGCCCACGTGGCCTGGACGCTGCCGGTGCTGGAAAAGGAATCCGCCGTTTTTTTCCGGTAGGTTCCCTTCCACCCAAGCCCCTTGAACGTGTTGGCTCGTTCGAGGGACCACAGTCCGGCTTCGGCGTTCAAGACCCCATCAAATTCCATCATGGAGGAGAGGGCCCATTCGAGGTTCGGCTTGACGATCAGGAGCATGTCGTGCCGGGTCGTCCCTTGTGACAGGTGTGAGTGCCAGGTTCCTATCAGGTGGGTCGGATCCAGAGCGAGTGCTTTTTGTGGTCCGGTCTTGGCATCAGGTGGGCCAGGAAGTGTGCGAGCGAGGGTCACAGGGGTGGTCCGAGAGGAGGATTGCGTACCGGCTGCTCGGTCTTTGGCGAGAAGAGAAGCGGTGGGTTGAAGGGGTGCGGACACACGCGCTCCATAGTGAGCCGCAACGGATCGGCTCAACCGAGTGACTGAATCTCCAAGATGTTTCTGCTTGGTCGATGCGACCATAACCGTCACGAGCGCGCTCTTATGCATGAAGGTCAGGCGGGACAACGTCGGTGAGTCGATTCGAACCGCTCCATCGCCTAACCCTGCAATGAGGCGACTGTCGCGGCGGAGGCGCTCTTTATTGAACCACGCCAGTTGTTCCCTGCCGGCGGATTCATCCAGTTGAACGGTGACGACATTGCCCTTGTGTCGGTGAGAATTGAAAACACAGGTCGTTGGATCCGAGAGGGTTCCTTCCTGAACCGGCTCCCCAACGGCTTGTTCGGCATCCGCCAAGGTAACCAACGAACAAGGCCCGGTGTCTGACGTAAAGAGGCGGCCTGACTCTCCGCAAGAAACCAGCAGCGGGGGCAACACAAGAAATGGTAGCGCTCGACGGAACATGACGATCCAGATTCTATTGTGCGTAGTGGTGGATTGTACCGCGAACAAGTCGGCAAGTGCCAGCGGGTCGTTTAGCGTGCCCACATGAGATACAACGACGTCTTGAGAGTCTGAACGTTGGGTTGGGCGCGTGACTCTCCGGGCGAATCAGCCGGCCACGAACTTCAGTGCCACTCCATTGATGCAGTAGCGAAGCCCGGTCGGCTTTGGCCCATCCTTAAAGACATGGCCTTGGTGCCCCTCACAGCGGGCGCAGTGCACTTCCGTCCGCGGCAGGAAAAGTTTGAAATCAGTCCGAGTTTCAACGACTCGAGGATCGATCGGCTGCCAAAAGCTCGGCCACCCCGTGCCGCTGTCGAACTTGTGTTCGGAAGAAAACAACGGGAGGTGACAGCCCGCACAATGATAGATCCCACGTTCGTGATTCTCATGCAGAGGGTTCACAAACGGGCGCTCGGTATCTTCATGCCGCAAGACACGATAGGCGGGAGGGGACAACTGTTTCTTCCATTCCTCATCGGTCTTGGTAATTTTGACGATCGGCTCGATTTGAACGTTAGGGGGCATCGGAGGTCTCCTTCCTATGCTGGTACAGCTGCTTCTCAGTCGATCAGCACAACCGACTCTTACAAGGTCTCTGAGGCGACTGGGCCAATCAGTACGCGTCCAATAAAAATGGTACGGCTTGAGCTCTCTGATTGCAAGCCCTCGCGGCGAGGGGGCGCGGAGAGGTCGTGCCCATCCGGCGTGATGCGAGCCAACTCTCGAGTGATGCGTGACGAGGATACACGTGCACCTTCTTGGTATCACTCATGGCTCTCTTCGTATTCGTCTTGCGAAGTCTGCCGCAGCAGTGTCCACATTTGACGGACTGAGAGATGTGGCTCGGTGAACTCGGGTTGAGAGAGATCGATGCGGATGTTGTAGAGGAGGTTGCTTGCGTTCCGGACTTGGACGACCGGATACCAGCATTCGTATAGGTGCTCCCAGCAATCGCGATACGACAATCGTAAATAGCTTCGGCTCATCGGCTTCATGCGGATCGGAGCGCCCGACCCCAACACGATGGGGATGGAATGTCTCTGATATCGAGGGCCGTGAGGATGCAGCGCTTTCACGGAAAAACTTCCATCCCATCCGGCCAACTGTAGCACACAATCGTAAGCCACTCCGGGCCCCAGGTTTTCTACGTCCGGTGTCACGGTGATCACATCCCCTGTGTCCATGATCGAGAGGTTGGTCACGCGAAGCGCCGGTTGATATTCTTGGAACTCATTCCTGATATTGTCGAAGAATCTGAGGAGATAAAACCAACCGATGCCTCCGATGACGAGAAGCGCAAGGAGCAGAGGGATGAGCAGTGACAAGTCCACGGTGTCGTTATCGTGAGTCAAAGTGCTTATGTGTGCGGTGAAGGAGAAAACCTACGCGGGAGAGAGACGGCTGTCAACCATAAGGGCAAGGGGAGAGAATCCGGGCTACTCTTCGGAACTTGTCGAACTCCCCTTGGGGCGTTGTGCTTTGATGAGGTCCGAAATGGGAAACCCAAGATTCTGAGCCTTGGCGATCAAGCCTTGATAGGTGGGCATGTCGAGGTATGGAGTGCGCGACAAGATCCAGAGATAGCGTCGGTTCGGCGTTCCGACCATGGCAACCTGATAGTCAGGGCCAAGTTCGAGGATCCAATAGTTTCCTTCGCGTGAGGAACCTGCAAGCCTCGCAAACCAGTTGTCGAAGGCGACCGTCAGTCGGGCATTGGTCTTTGGGTCCACGACGGTCGCGACACCTTCGGCCTGGTGCAGTTTTCCGCTGTCCGTGAGACATTCGTTATGTACCCCGATCTTGCCGTCCTGGCGGATGGTGTACATTGCCTTTGAATCGACACAGTGCCGCTGAAACCACATCGGCAATCGAGCGATCTCGTACCATGTCCCGGCGTAACGGGCGAGGTCTACTGATGCGACTGTTTGAATCGGTCGCCTGAACTCCATCCCTGCGCATCCCGCGAGAAGAAACAGCCATGCGCTTGTGAGCAGGACGGCACGTGTCTTCATCGTTAACGCCCGTTGACCCGTGAGGAATATGATCCTGCTATGCGTGCAGTGTGGGAACATTCCATCCGAACGAAAGGAAGAGAGTTCCGGGATGTCACGGAACAGCGTATCAACATCTCTAGAGAATCATCGCAAAACCGACCGGCGATCTCAACTGGGCAGTTCGTTTTGAGCAACCTCGGCCTATGGTGAAGCACAAGGTGAAGGGGACATGAGCGAGTCGTGTGAAGAGAGCAGGGTGGTCGATGCGAGACATCACGCCGCGTGACGGACGGGAGGCCGATCCTCGCCGGTCTGTTCATGTCCACGATCGGTAGAGGCAACACCGCGCTGAGTGACAGGTTGCTCACACAACAATCTCGCACCTGGTTTGAAGGTGAGGTAGTACCACGTCCATTCCGACATCACACGTATCCGATTTCTCAATCCAATGAGGAAGAACACGTGAACCATACACCAGAGGGTCCAAGCCGCGAGTCCTGATGCGCGGAACGGTCCGATCTGGGCGACGGCTTGAGCGCGGCCGATCGTCGCCAGCATGCCTCGGTCGGTATAGGTAAACGGCGGACGCTGTTCCGGCTGGAAGTCCTCATTGATGACCGTCGCCACATATTGCCCCTCCTTCATGGCGACCGGGGCGATTCCGGGCAAGGGCTTCCCATCCCGGTCAAGGCAATGGGCGGCGTCTCCGACGACGAAGATCCAGGGGTCGTCAGGGATCGTCAGATCAGGGCGGACTCTGACCCGCCCGCATGAATCTTGAGGAACCGCCAACGTGGTGAGGAGGGGCGATGCCTTGTTGCCCGCCGCCCAAATCACATTAGCGGACGGGACCCATTCGTTCCCCACCATCACCCCGTCGGCACGGACGGCGCTGACCGGATTGTTCAGTTTGACCGTGACGCCCATGCGCCCGAGCACGGTCAGTGCTTTTGCCGACAGCGTGGGGTCGAAACCCGGTAGCACGCGCGAACCGGCTTCGACCAGGACGATCGAGAGGTCCTCCAAGCGTAGGTGAGGATAGTCCGGTCCCATGGCTCTTCTCCCGATCTCGATGAGCGAACCGGCTAACTCCACTCCCGTCGGCCCTCCTCCGACGATCACGAACGTGAGACGATTCTGGGTGCCGGTCTCGGCTCGCTGCCGTTCCGCCACTTCAAACGCGAGCAACATGCGTTCACGCAAGTGAATGGCATCCGCCATGGTTTTAAGCCCCGGCGCCATGGACTCCCATTCATCATGTTCGAAATAGGCGTGTCGCGAGCCTGGAGCGACGATGAGCGCATCGAAGGCAATCGGAGCACTGTCCCGGAGGCGGACGACCCGCGCGGTTCGATCAATCGACACGACGTCATCCATCACGACACGGACGTTCGGTTGCGAACGGAAGAGCGTGCGTAGCGGCCAAGCAATGTCACTCGGAGACAACGCGGCAGTCGCGACCTGATACAGCAGCGGTTGAAAAACGTGGTGATTGGTGCGGTCGATCAGCACGACGTCGACATCACACAGGGAACGCGCCGCCGTCATGCCCGCAAACCCGCCGCCTATGATGACGACACGTTTTCGACGCATGGGATGAGCCAAATCTGCTTGTGTGCCCACTCTCGAAGAATCGGCAGATCTTGCAGATTTCTTGAGCCTCAGAGCCGGCCGCATGTCCTGCCTAGCCATCGGGCTCGGTGCTGCTACACTTATTGCTGGAGCCTCAAAACATCTCACACGGGGTACCAGTGGTTCCTACGGAAATATAAGAAGTGCGCACATGCTCGTTGAACCTCTTTACGCCATACGGATTATCCGTTCCGCCGGTCTCGCTGCGGTCTGTGCGACGATCCTGGCCTGTTCCGGCGGCTATTACACGTCGAATACGAACGGTGAAAAGAAGGTCTATCGCGTTGATGAACAGGGTGTGAAGACGCTCGTGTACGAGACCGACCAGACCGGCAAGACGACCATCCATGAGGCTGATGATCCGATGGCGAAACAGCACGCCACGGCACAAACCAGGGACAAAGAATATGGCGCCAAGACCGAACAAGGTATCCAGCTCAGCCTGGCTCCGAAACGACAGCCGGACGATCCTATCTATGTGGATCTCGCCCCACCGGTGTTGGATGACAATATGCAGCGGGCAGAACGATCGAAAGGCGTGGTGGCGGAACAGATTCGACGCGAATTCGTCGGAGACCCCATCATCAAGCTGACCGACGAACATAGAGACCGGTCAGGGATTTTGAGGCCGCGTATCCGAGTGGATGTCGTCGAAGTTTCACCCAAGGTGTCGTTAAAAGAAGCCTACGGGATCGATCGAAACACCGGGAAGCGGAGCAAAATATTGGCCATCACCTTTGAGGCGACGATCACGTCCAAGATGCCGCCTGCAACCTATACCGTGTCCGAATCAGGACATGTGCTGAAGAACGCGGAAGTCTCCAAGCGATTTGCCAAGCAGGTCAAACAAGTCATCTTGGAAAAAATCGGTCCGATCATCCCTCCTCAATGACCGGACGACCACGCAGCCGTAGCCCACTCCTCCTCTCATAGGTTCAGTGTAGAGACGGTCTACCTGGTTGTCCGAATCCCCGAACCCAAGCCTGTCACCTCCAAGTAAATTCTCTGGGACTCACCAATCCAGAAATGTCATAATGACGCCCGCTTACAAGGACAGACCCGATGGCAAAGATCCAACCGAATCCTTCTCGAGTCACCGTCACAGACACATCGCAGGGGCTTCGCATCGTCATTCCCTGTAGCCGGAGTTGGTTTGTGATCGGCTTCTTGGGGTTTTGGATTTGTGGTTGGGCGGTGGCTGAATACATGGTCTCCAGCCAGTTCTTGAAGGGCGATGCCCCGCCGGAAGGGGAATGGTTCATGTTGGCTTGGTTTGGAGTCTGGACGGTCGCCGGGCTGTTCGCCGTCTATGCGTTGCTGTGGCAAGTCATGGGGAAGGAGATGGTGACTGTGCATGGACAGACGGTTAAGACCCGACAGGATATAGGAGGATTCGGATTTACCAAGGAGTATGACCTCGTTCAGATGCGAAATCTCCGCACGACCCAAGTCTCCTTCAATCCACTGGATCTTGCATCGAGCCTGCAATTGTGGGGAGTCGGTGGCGGCGTCATTGCGTTTGACTATGGCGCGAAAACCATTCGATTCGGTGCAGGCCTGGACGAAGGAGAAGCCAAGGAGATTGTCACTGCGATCAAGCAGTGCTACCGTATTCAGAATGGCACGAGATCCTAGCAACTCGAGTCTGGCTCGCCGCGCACCGTCATATATCCTGCTTGATCAAATTTGATTCGTGAAAGTCTCTTTCATGTGTTCGACCTCCTCACGCGTAAACCAACGTGGCATATCGTCGAACGCTTCTGTTAGACTCGGCCCCTCTGGGGTCCCTCCTAAAGTATTCCGGTGGCTCAGTGGGTATCGATGCTACCTCCCGAAGCACAGCCTGGGCCTAACCAAAGTCGTGGTGCTGACGAGACGTCGGAGACTGGGGCGATCCTTCGCCGAATTCTCGAAAGGGTAGAATCCAATGTCGGTGAACAGTTTTTTCCATCTCTGGTACAACAGCTGGCAACCTGTCTGGGCGTCGACTACGCATACGTTTCTGAACTGAGTGACGACGGCAGTCGATTTCGTTCGAAAGCAGCCTGGGGGAAGGGAGATCCCCTTCCACCCTTTGATGTGCCTGCGAAAGGGCCGTGCGAAACAGTCTTGACCAGACAGTGTGTGCACCATCCCGACCAGCTGCGTACGCTGTACCCCCATGTCCAACTGATTCAGGAGATCGGGGTTGAAAGCTACTGTGGCGTGCCAATTGTGGATTCCACTGACCGTGTGCGTGGGCATCTGGCCATCATGGATTGCAAGCCGATGCCGGAGCATGTACGTGCGACCTCCATTCTCGGCCTCTTTGCGATGCGTGCAGCGGGGGAGTTTGAGCGGCTGCGGTTCGAGCAAGCCCTGCGCAAGAGCGACCTGACCTTACGCAAGATCAACGAAGGCACTGCAGCGGCTACCGGCGCAGCCTTTTTCCCATCCCTCGTGCAAAGTCTAGCGGAGGCGCTCCAGACCAAATATGCATTCGTCTCCAGACTTGTCGAAGGCAATCGAACGCGGGTCCGAACATTAGCTTTTTGGAAGGGCGATGGGTATCTGGCTAATGTTGAATATGATCTGCCCCATACGCCATGCGAACGCGTACTGACTGGGGAAGTCTGTCTGTTTTCGGAGAAGGTACAGGATTTGTTTCCAGAGCATCGTGAGGATCTTGCCAAATTGGGCGTTGAAAGCTATCTGGCGATCCCGGTGACCGACCATTCCGGTGTCGTGATGGGGCATTTGGCCGTGATGGATACCAAGCCGATGGACGATGACCCGCGTGTGCTGTCCATCTTCAAGATATTTGGAGTGCGAGCGGGTGCCGAATTGGAGCGGGAGCTGATGGGGGAACGGCTAAAGAAGAACGAAGAACGGCTCCGCGACTTATTCGATGAAGCCCCGATTGCCTATGTGAACGAAGGGTTGGACTCCAAGTTCATTCGGGCGAACAGGGCAGCGATGAAGATCCTCGGGATCACGCCTGAGCAGGTGGAGGGCATGTACGGGAAGTCGTTCATTCCCGATACGCCGGATGCTCAACGCCGTCTTAAGGAAGCCTTCGATGCAATTGGGAAAGGGACGGATACGAGCGGGGTAGTGCTGGAACTTCAGCGGAAGGACAACGGCAAGCCGCTGTGGATCAGGTGGTGGTCTCGGCCCGACCCAACCGGGACGTACACCCGCACCATGTTTCTCGATATCACCGAACAGGTGTTGATGGAACAGGAGAAATCCCGTCTGGAGGTTCAGAATGTCTACCTGCAGGAAGAGATCAAAGGCAGCCATAACTTTGAAGAATTGATCGGGTCATCCATTTCGCTCAAGAAGGTGCTGAAAAACGTCGAACGAGTCGCTCCGACTGATTCGGCCGTGCTGATCACCGGCGAAACCGGCACCGGCAAGGAACTGATTGCACGGGCGATTCACAACTTGAGCCCGAGGAAAGAGAGAGCATTGGTGAAGGTGAATTGTGCCGCGATTCCTGGTGGATTGATCGAAAGCGAGTTGTTCGGTCACGAGAAAGGCGCCTTCACCGGCGCCTTGACTAAGAAAATGGGACGGTTTGAGGTGGCCGATCGGGGCACGATTTTCTTGGACGAGATCGGCGAGCTTCCTCTGGATTTGCAATCCAAACTGTTACGGGTCTTGCAGGAAGGTGAGTTCGAACGGGTGGGTGGCCCACAGACTTTCAAGGTCAATGTGCGTGTCATCGCCGCGACAAACCGCAACCTGAATCACCTCTCCAAGTCCGGTCAGTATCGGCCTGACCTCTACTATCGTCTCAACGTGTTTCCGATTCATTTACCTGCTTTGCACGAGCGGGAAGGGGACATCCCGTTGCTCGTCCAATATTTCGTCCGCAAACATGCCGCAAACCTTGGCAAGAAAATTGACCGGATTCCTGAACGGATGATGGCAGCGTTGCAACGCTACTCGTGGCCAGGGAATATTCGTGAGCTTGAGCATGTCATCGAACGGGCTGTCATTCTAAGCGAAGGGCAGGAGCTTGAACCGATTGACTGGCTTGCGCAGTCTGATAACAAGACCGGCCTTGCCAAGACGTTGACGCTCGAAGAAATGGAACGACAACACATTCTCGATGTGCTCGAGCAAACCAACTGGCGCGTCAGTGGTGAAAAGGGGACTGCCGCAATTCTCGGGTTGAAGCCGACTACACTCGAAGCCCGCATGAAGAAGCTTGGAATCGAACGCAAAGCGAAACGTTAGTCTCGAATTCCTCCTGTCATCCGTTCTCCCAAGAAAAATTCCCAACATTTCGTGACGGTCCCAGTATTTTGGGAATCGCGGCTACTCTTTCGCATTAATCTCCAACCGACATTGAGCTGAGCAAGCTCAATAGATCAATGATTTGCATCGAACTCATTGCCGCATTTCTATCTGGCACTGCCGTTGCTCAATAGGCTGACATCACGCTGCAACCAAAGGAGATCCGAGCGCGATGCTGAAGATCACAAGAATACAGGAAAGCGCGAGCGAAGTGCTTCTCAAGCTGGAGGGCAAGATCACGGAACAATGGGCAGCGCTGCTTGATGGTGAATGTCGTTCCTATCTGCGGAAGAGGAAGTCCGTGAGTTTGGACTGTTCGAATGTCGAGTTCATCGATGCGCGGGGGGTCGAGGTCGTCAACAATCTTCCCCGGAAACACGTCACAGTACTGAGCGTTCCAGCTTTTGTGCAGGAGCTGCTCCAAATCGGAGGCCGATCATGAATACAGCAACCACGACCTATCCAGAACAACTTGGGCGTCCGTTGTCTCTCGAGAACCAGTCCTTGTTCATAGGAACTGAGGTGACCAATGCCGAGCAATCGCTTCTCGTCAGGCTTCGGAGGGGAGAGGAAGGAGCCTTCGACGAGGTGGTCACCAAACACCATGGCGCGTTGATCCGTATGGCAATGGGTTATGTGGGGGATCGAGAAGTCGCCGAAGAAGTCGTGCAGGATACGTGGATGGCGGTGATCCAGGGGTTAAGCCGGTTTGAAGGCCGATCATCCCTCCGGACCTGGATCTTCGGCATCATGATCCACAAGGCCAAAGACCGTGGAGTGCGCGAGAACCGGCATACAACCTTCTCTTCTTTTGAGTCTGTCGACGACGGGGATGAGACGGTTGATCCCTCTCGGTTTTATCAGTCAGGCGAATGGGTCGGTCACTGGGCCGTTCCACCTCAGCCGTGGGATGAGCAGACACCTGAAAAGCTACTAGCCAGTCAACAGGCGGTCGGCGCGATGCAGCGATCGATCGATGCGTTGCCACCGACGTTGAAAGACGTGTTGATTCTGCGCGATGTCGAAGGTATTGAGGCCAAGGAAGCCTGCAACATCTTGAAGATTACCGAAACGAACCTCTATGTCCGACTCCATCGGGCCAGAGAGCGGGTGCGCCAAGCAGTGGAGACCTATCTAGATGGGCGGCCCTCTGTTGTGTAAGGAAATGCCGGAAGAACCGACCTAGAGCTACAAATGCTCACGTGGAGGTCTTCACGGTGGTGCAAGAAGCGGGGACGACACTGGTTCCGGAGATCACCTGTCAAGAGGTGGTGCAGTGGTCCTCGGCCTACCTGGACGAACATGTCGGTGACGAACAGAGACGTCGCATTGTCTTGCACTTGGCGATCTGCGCCGGCTGCGAGACCTATGTGAAGCAGATTGCCACGGTTCGGGACATCGTAGGGGCACTGCCTCAGACTATCGAATATCCAGCTGGACTTCATCGGCTTCGGCAGGCCTTTGTTGCGCAGACCGGTCGATCATCTTCCGGTAGCTGACGCTAACTGAGAGGAGGGACAATGACTGGTTTACGGATACTCATCATTTTGCTCGTAGTTGGGTTTGTTGGTTCGATTCACGCGAGCCAACAGTTTGAACCCAATAGCCTGGCCATCGACGGGTACGATCCGGTCGCCTATTTCATGGAAATGAAACCAGTAAAAGGATCACCGGAGTTTCGCGCTGACTATCAAGGCTCGACGTTCCAGTTCGTGTCAGCCGCCCATCGGGATATCTTTATTGCTAATCCTGCTAAATATACTCCGCAGTATGGTGGATACTGTGCTTATGGGATGGCAAAGGGCTATAAGGCCAAGATAGATCCAACGGCCTTTACTGTCGTGCGTGATAAACTCTACCTCAACTATAGTGAGTCCGTCCGTACGCGATGGTCGTCGAATGTCCTGGGTTATATTGAACAGGCAGACAGAAACTGGCCGCAGGTTCAAGAGCACACCAAGGTGCAGGAGTAGAAGACAATCGTTCCCTTACCGCATCAATCTACCATTCACAATGAGGAGGTTCTCGATGAAGAAGATGATCGTTGCGTTCGTAGCGTTGGCCGGTCTGATGTGCGTCGGCACCTGGTCCTTTGCCAATGAGATGAGCTCGATGGCTAACGAGATGAAAAGCGACATCACGGCCGATGTCGATGCGATGAAAGGTGAAGTGAAGGCCGGCACTGATACGATGAAAGGAAAACCTGGTGCGATGAAAGATGCGATGAAAGGGGAGATGAAGTCCAAGACCGATTCCATGAAGGCGTCGAAGGGTGCGATGAAGGATGAGATGAAGGATGCGATGAAAGGGAATCCGAAGGGGGCGATAGGTTACTAACCGCCGCTATTCCTCACGGTACCTCTTGGCACGGTCTGCGCTCGGGTGATCCGACGCAGGCCGTTTTCTTTTTCTATCTCTCACGAACTGTAAGGAACCGGCCACGTCCCTGACGAAATGATACGTACATATCTGGTGATGCGAGGAGGCGAACCGATGGGGGTGCTCATTCAATGTAAAGAAATGATCGAGCGAGGAGGGGAGTCTGTACCGATACCTGATTCGCCGATGTCGGTGCCGTCTCCTGGGGGTGAGCAGATAGTTCCCTCTTCTCCTTCTAGAGAGCGCGTCTACCGCCATCGACTGCCGGTGCGGATCAGCCATTGGCTAAATGTGCCATTCCTCATCATCCTAATCATGAGCGGCCTGCAAATTTTCAACGCGCATCCAGCGCTCTATTGGGGCGATCGGTCCGATCGTGATAAGCCGGTGCTCTCGATCAGGCCAATGGACACTGAGAACGGTGAACGAAAAGGCATGACAACGATCCTTGGGTATCGGTTCGACACGACCGGTGTGCTCGGCTACTCAAATGGATCGGGTCGGGCCTTTCCTGCCTGGGCGACAATCCCCAGCGCCAAGTGGTTGACCATGGGGCGGCAATGGCACCTCTTCTTTGCGTGGCTTTTTGTTCTGAACGGCCTGATTTTCATTGCATATGCCTTGGCCAGCCGACATATCACCCATGATCTGGCTCCGACCCCTATGGAGTGGCGAAGCATCGGCCGGTCTATCCGATCTCATCTTCTTTTTAAATCATCAGCAAGAGAGCATCGCAGAGGGTATAACGTCCTCCAGAAGATCACCTATATAACTATTCTGCTCTTCATTGCACCGTTGATTGTGTTGACCGGGCTCGCGATGTCGCCGACCCTGGACGCGGCCTTCCCCTGGCTCCTCACAATCTTTGGCGGACGGCAAGCTGCAAGGACGATTCACTTTGTCGCCTGTTTTGTGTTCGTTGGCTTTATCGTCATTCATGTCGTCCAGGTGATTCTCACCGGGTTCTTGAACAATCTTCGCTCGATGATCACGGGGTGCTTCGTCGTTAAACATGAAGGAGTGAGTCATGAGGCATGAAGGTGCACTGGAACGACGACAGTTTCTGAAAGGCACTATAGGGGCTGCGAGTCTGGTGGCACTGTCGGGGTGCGACAACCTGACGAAGAGCAGCTGGTTCCCAGGAATTGTGAGTAAAGCGGAGCGGCTGACGGAGGTCGTCCAACGAGCGGTGACTCCGCGTGACGCCCTTGCCAAAGAATATGGCGAAGCCGATATCTCAGAGGTCTTCCCAGCGAACGGCAATACCGATCCGGGTACAGGACAATATGCTGAGCACGTCACACAGAACTTTGCTCAATGGATGCTGGAGATCGCGGGGTTGGTGAAGACTCCAAGAAGCTGGTCGCTGGCTGCTCTCAACGAGTTACCCTCACGTACGCAGATCACACGCCACGACTGCGTTGAGGGGTGGAGCGCCATCGGCAAATGGACCGGGGTGCCTCTGGGAGACTTGATGCACCAGATCGAACCGTTACCGAATGCCAGTACGCGCTGTTTCACTGCGCCGATGTGGATGACGAAGGAGTTGCGTACTATGAGAGTATCGCTGTGGCTGATTGTTATCATCCTCAGACGATTCTGGCCTATCAGTTAAATGATAGGCCGCTGGATGTCCCGCATGGAGCCCCGCTCCGTCTGCGCTTCGAACGTCAGCTCGGCTACAAACAGGCCAAGTACGTCATGAAGATTGAGTTGGTCGAGTTGCTGGCCGGTATCGGAGGTGGGAAAGGCGGCTATTGGGAGGATCAGGGGTATGAATGGTACGCCGGAATTTAGTAGAACATTATTCCTTATCCAGTCTCCTGTCACCGCCGGCCGTCATACCAGACAGAGAGGTGCCTCTTATCTTGTAGCGTTGTTTTGGGCAGGAAAAAGATGCGAAGGTTCTGGGCGGCGATCTCGCGGCTGGAGTAGAGCGAGATTTTGCGGGACGAGGTTTCAAGCGGGTGCCTCGTTAAAATGGTGAACTGCAGACCCCGCTGCCGTCCCCACCGTTTGAGTTGCGTACTAAGCCGGATTTCCTCCAACGCGTAGAGTTCTTGGTCGAACCCACCGACAGCTTGAAAGGCATCACGGCGGCAGACTACCAGCGCCCCGGCGGCCCAGCGACACAGCACCGAGGTGCTCGCCCACAGCTGCAGCGTCAAGTTGGCCCACCAGGGCAGGCCATCCATCCGCAACGTACTCCCACAACCGACGTATGCTCTTGATTCAATCAAGCGTAGAATATCCGCCAGCAGTTCTGGGCTGATCACACTGTCAGCATCTAAGAATAATAACCATTCACCGCTTGCCTGAGCGGCGCCGGCATTGCGCGCCCGGCCGATTTGATTCATCGGTTCGAAAACGACCTTGGCCCCGGCCTGCCTGGCGAGTTCCGCCGTGTTGTCCGTGGAATTGTTGTCAACCACGATGACTTCGGAGGTAAACCTGGAGGAGGCATTCGCAGCAACTGAGGCTGCAACGGACTGCAGCGTGTGTTCGATCAGACGCGATT
>CAYTAS010000059.1:0-13634 GCA_964435885.1 uncultured Nitrospira sp.
GTATAGGGATCGGGAGTATGCGGCGGTGAGTGACGGGAGTCTGGGGGCCGTCATGGGGGCGTTTCGGAGGATGTTGGGGCGGATTGCGTGGGATGAGGGGCTGAGGGTGGCGGAGGATCCGAAGGAGCGGACGGGGCCGATTCGGTTGAATGATCTGGCCGTCGAGCGGTTGGTGACGCAGGGGGGCTATCGGATTGTGATGGAGAGCGGGCCGTATCGGTATGAGGCGTTGACGGACCTGACGTTGGAGAGTGTCATCGCGGCGATGAGTGGGGCGATGAAGTTTTTCGCGGTGAAGTACGGGATATGTTATCTGTACGAGGATGTGATGCGGAACGTGGAGGCGGCGCACGCGCAGGGGTTTGAGGCGTAGGTGGGGTTCGCCGCGCCACAGGGGACGCGCTATTCGGTCAAGCAGGAAGAGGCGTTGATTGCGCGGTTGCATCGGCCTGACCTGCGGGATAATCTGCTGAATTTTGTGAAGTACGTCTACCCGTGGGGGAAGATCGGGACGCCGCTCGAGCGGTACGTGGGGCCGAGGATCTGGCAGGCGGAAGACCTGGGGGAGATTGCGGCGCATCTCACGGCGCAGCGGGCGGCGGAGGCGGGGAAGCAGACGCCGGAGATGTGGCGGAAGGCCACGGCGTCAGGGCGTGGGGTGGGGAAATCGGCGCTCGTCGCCTGGTTGGCGCACTGGATGATGAGCACGCGGATCGGCTCCACGGTGCTGATTACGGCGAATACGGAGATGCAGCTGAAGAGCCGGACGTTTGCGGAGCTGACGAAGTGGTTTACGATGGCGATGAACAGCCATTGGTTCGAGCCCACGGTGTTGTCGGTTCGGCCAGCCCCCTGGTTTCAGCAGTCGTGCAAGGAGAGCCTCCAGATCGATACCGGGTACTACTACTGCCAAGGGCAACTGTGGTCGGAGGAAAACGCCGATGCGTTCGCGGGCGTGCATAATCCGTTAGGGGTGCTCGTGGTGTTTGATGAGGCGTCGGGGATTCCGGCGGACATCTTCAGCGTGACCGAGGGGTTTTTCACCGAGCCGATCGTGGATCGGTACTGGATGGTCTACTCCAACCCGCGTCGGAACTCTGGGGGGTTCTACGACTGCTTCCATGCCAGCCAGCGCACCTGGAAGCTCCGGCATTTGGACGCCAGGACGGTGGAAGGCACGGACCCGAAGATTTATCAGGGCATGATCGAGAAGTACGGGATCGACTCGGACACGGTGCGGGTCGAGGTCTTAGGGCAATTCCCGGCGCAGGGGTCGCGCCAATTCATTGTGAGTACCATGGTCTATGAGGCGCAGGCGCGGGTGAGTGAGCCGGACGAGGGGGCGCCGCTGATGATGGGGGTCGATGTGGCCCGGTTCGGCCATAACGCGACGGTCGCCCGGTTCCGGCGCGGCCGCGATGCCCGATCGATTCCGCCCGCGATCTTCAAAGGCAAAGATAACATGTACGTCGTGCGCGAATTGGCCCACTTGATTGATCGGTACAAGCCCGACGCGGTGGCGGTGGATGTGGGCAATGCGAGCGGCGTGATTGACAGGTTGCGGGAAATGGGCTATAAAATCCATGAGGTATGGTTCGGCAAGTCGGCCTCACAGCCGGAGTATGCAAATGTCCGCACGGAAATCTGGGCGCGGCTTCGGGATTGGCTCCCCGGTGGGGCGATCGATGCGAGCCCGCAACTCTTCGGCGATCTTACCGCGCCGGAGTATGGGTACTTCGGGCGGGCCAAAGATGCCGTCATATTGGAATCCAAAGAAACGATGTTGGATCGTGGGCTGCCGTCGCCGGATCACGGTGACGCGCTGGCCCTCACCTTTTACCCGCACGCCGCGAGGAAAGACGGGCCGTCTCGCCGATCCTCGATCCGGCAAGCCAGCGGGATCGACTATGCCTTATTTGGGGGGTAACTGATGAGTAGCGCGGTCAATCCACTGGAATGGATCTTGCCTCCCGTGGCGCTGTCGCATATGGCGCTCGACGCGGCAGGCGTGAAGATCAACACGCCGGGGTCTCCGAACACGAAGCGGTCTGCAGGCGAGGCTCAGGCGTCTCGCGAGGCGGACATACAAAAGCAACGGCTGGGTGAACAGCACCGTGCGCAACAGCAACGGCTGTCGGATGCCGAGCCGATGAATGTGCGGAGACGCGCAGAGGCATCAGCGCGGGCGTTGGGGGAGACGGGCCGCCGCACGGCGAGCCAATTGCTATCAGGACTATGAGCGCACTCTTTGACATGCCGAAAGCGCCGAGGGTGGCCCCGCCGCCGCCTCCTCCTAAGATGGAGGACCCCGCCGTCGCAGAACGTGCCGAGCGGGAACGCCGATCGATTCCAGGGCGGGCGTCACAGTTCTTTAGTGATCCACAGGCAAACCTTGTGGCCGGTCCCTCGAAGCGGCAATACCTCGGAGGCGTATGACCTCAGCGCAAGAAGAACTCGCGCATCGTATCATCAGAGAGCAAGAGCACGCCTCCTCGCTGCGCGGGCATCTTGAGCATATCTGGGAGCAGATTGCGCGGCGGGTCCTCACCAACTACGCGAACCAGTTTCAGAGCCAGAACCGATTTAATCTCCAATACAACCAGGGCGTGCAGTATACGGAGGAGATGGTGGACGCGACCGGCGCGAACGCGCTGTTGCGGTTCGGCGCCGTCATGGAGACGATGCTGACGCCGCGGAGCTCGACGTGGCACTATCTGGAGCCGAGCGATACGGTCCTGATGAAGGATCGGGCGGTGCGGCTCTGGTTCGAGGAAGCGACCAGGCTGCTCTTTAAGCTCCGCTATGCGCCGTCGGCCAACTTTGCCAGCCAGAAGCATGAAGACTACCTCATGCTGGGAGCCTTCGGGACCGGCTCGATCTTCATTGACACCTTGAAGAGCAAGACGGAGCGCGGCTTTCGGTATCGCGCGGTCCACTTAGGACAATGCTACTTCATGGAGAATCATCAAGGCATCATCGATACCAACTATCGGCGCTTCTCCCTCACGGCACGCCAAGCCGTGCAGCAGTTCGGCGTGGAGGCGTTACCAGATGAGATTGTGGAGAATGCGGCGGACCCAGTGAAGGCGAACAAACCGCATTGGTTCATCCATAAAGTCGCGCCGCGTGACGAGCGGGAGTATGACCCCGAGCGTGTGGATCTCGCCGGGATGCGGTTCGCCGAGCACTATGTCTCGTTGACCGGTCGGCGGCTGGTCACCGAAGGGGGATTCAGCACGTTTCCCTATGCCATCTCGCGGTACATGACGACCCCCGGGGAAATCTACGGGCGATCTCCGGCCATGTTCGCCTTGCCGTCGATCAAGACCTTAAACGAAATCAAGAAGACGCTCCTCAAACAGGGGCATAGGAGCACGGATCCGATCATTCTCGCGCATGATGACGGCATTCTGGATTCCGTCACCTTGAAGCCCGGCGGCATCATTCCAGGCGGTGTCAACGCCGACGGCAAGCTCTTAGTCAACACGTTGCCGATCGGGACGCCGGTGCTCGGGAAAGAGCAGGCCGAGGAAGAGCGCCGGACCATCAACGATTTCTTTCTCGTGACGCTGTTCCAGATTCTGGTGGAGACGCCGCAGATGACGGCAACGGAAGTGATTGAGCGGGCCAGAGAGAAGGGGGCCTTGCTCTCGCCGACCATGGGGCGGCAGCAGTCGGAATCGTTGGGCCCACAGATCGAGCGCGAGTTGGATCTGGCGATGCAACTCAAGCTGCTCCCGCCGATGCCGCCCGCGCTGCTCGAAGCGCAAGGCGAATATCAGGTCCGCTACGATTCGCCGTTATCGCGGATGGCGAGAGCCGAGGAAGCGAGCGGGCTCATGCGGCTGCTGGATTACACTGTCAACATCGTGAATGTGACCAAGGACCCGTCTCCGCTCGATCACTTCGATTGGGACGTGATTATCCCAGAACTGTCCGATATTCACGCCGTGCCGGTGAAGTGGCGGAAAGCCATCCAGGCCGTGCAGCAGATCCGTGATGAGCGGACCAAGCAGGCACAGGCACAAGAAATGATCCAAGCGGCACCGGCAGCCGCGAACATGCTCAAAACCGTGATGCCGAAACAGCCAGTAGCGGCATGAACCCACAATTGAAGCTCTTTTTGGCGAACCGTCGGCTTGCGTACAAGCGCATCTTTCTTGGGCATGGCATCGATACCGATGACGTGCTCAGGGATCTTGCGCGGTTCTGTCGGGCGCACGCCTCCACGTTTAACCCTGACGCACGGGTTGCGGCCCAGCTGGACGGACGGCGGGAAGTCTGGACACGCATTCAGCATCACTTGCAGTTGACCGATGATGAGCTCTGGGATCTCTACGGAAAGCACCACTTACAAGGGAGGGAGTAATCATGGATGACGTAGGAACAGGAGAGGCGCAAGCCACCGACGGCGGTACGCCGCCGTCTACCCCGGCGACCAGCACGACCGGCTTTGATTGGAAAGCGGTCGGCGTGGACGATGGCGGGTTGAATGTGGTCAATGAGCGGCAATGGAAAACGCCCGCCGATCTCCTCAAGTCGTACGTCAACCTGGAGAAATTGACCGGCGTCCCGCCTGACAAGATCATCAAGCTCCCGAAGGATAACGACCCGAAAGCCTGGGGAGAGGTCTATGCGAAGCTGGGCCGCCCCGAGTCGGCGGATAAGTACACCATCCCGGTCCCTGACGGCCAACCGAAAGACTTTGCGACCAAGGCCGGGGAGTGGTTCTTTGAAGCCGGGTTGCCACAGTCGGCGGTGACGAAGATCGCCGAGCAGTGGAACGGGTTTATAGCGGAACAGACGAAGGTCGCCACAGAGAAGACGGCCCAAGAGCATCAGATCCAGATCAATGATCTCCAGAAGGAGTGGGGGGCGAATTACGAGAAGAATGCAGAAGTCGTCGATCGCGCAGCGGAGACGTTCGGCATGAATCAAGACCAACTCTCTGCGCTCAAGAATGTGCTGGGTCCGAAAGGCGCGATGGAGTTTCTGCATAGGATCGGGTCTAAGATTGCGGTTGAGGGTAGCATGACCCCTCCAGGCATGGGCGACAAGGCCCAGTTCCAGATGACCCCAGAGATGGCGCAAGCCAAGATCGCTGAGCTGCGCGGGGATCGGAACTTTGCCCAGCTTTTCAACTCCAATGACCCGAAGCAGCGCATGGAGGCGCGTGGCGAAATGGACCGGCTTCAACAGCTGGCCTATCCAGGCGCAACTGATTATTCGACACTCCAAGGTCGGAGGATGTGAAGAAATAGTAACATCCTCTTGACAACTTGTTACCGTTTCGCTACATAGTAGACATTGCCTCGGAAGCCACCTGCATGGAGGTCGAGGCGTTCGTGCTAATGCAGGGTCCATCCTATCGTGGGATGGGAAGCCCAGAATCAACCGTCAACCGCTTGGTGATGGAAGGGGTTTCCCATGTCACTGAATATACCGAATCATTATACCATCAGTTTTTCGACGAACGTCATGCTCTTGCTCCAACAGAAGGGGAGCAAGCTGCGCGGATGTACCATGGAAGGGTCACATACCGGGAAGCAAGCCTCGCCGGTCGATCAGATCGGCAAGGTCGAGATGAAACAAATCAGCGGACGATTCCAGCCGATGGAACGCACAGACGCCGATGTGGACCGGCGCTGGGTGGTGCCGATCGATTTTGACCTGAACCAGAGCATCGATACGTTCGATAAGCTCCGTCTCATTACCGATCCGGAATCCAGCTACACGCAAAACGCGGTCTTTGCGGCAGGGCGCAAGATCGATGCGCTGATCTTGCAAGCGACAACCGGCGCGGCCAGGACCGGCGAGCAGGGCGGCACGAACACAGCCTTCAACGCCTCGAACGAGGTGGATGTGGCGGTTGGTGGTGCGAACAGCCGCCTGAACGTGGCAAAGCTGCAAGAGCTGAAAGAGAAGATGCGCGGGAACTTCGTTGATTTCGATACGGAGGAAGTCTACATCCCACTGACGGCCAAGGATGAATCCAGCCTCATGACGGAAATGCAGATCATCTCCTCGGATTTCAACGGGAAGGATCGCCCGGTCTTGCGTGAAGGCAAGATCTCCGAGTTTCTGCAATTCCGGTTTTGCTATTGCGAGCTCACCGAGTCCATAATGGCCGGGACGAATGAAGTGACGGTCCCAGCCTGGGCCAAGAGCGGGATGCACTTGGGCATCTGGTGTGAAGTGACGAGCGAGATCTACCGGGACCAGACGATACGCGGGCTGCCGTGGACCTCGTACCTCATGATGACGTTTGGAGCCACGCGGCTGGAGGAAAACAAGGTCTATGCGATTGAGTCGTACCGTGCCTAAGACCATGTCCATGTAGAACATTCCGAACGTGAAGGAGAGGGATTATGGCTGTCGATCTTACATTGAAAAGTCCGCAGATCACGAACCGCGAAGCCGCGCCGCCGGTCTTGAATAACCCTGGCCTTGGGTCTGGGGCCGTGGTCAAGGTGGCGTTTGGGCATCTCGCCTCCGTCCCGGCGGCGCTGTCGATTACCTCGATCATTCGTTTGTGCGAAGTGCCGTCGAATGCGGTGGTCCATCGCGTCGAGTTCCAAGCTGCCGCGCAAGGGGCGGGAGCCTTCAATATCGGAGTGTACCGGAACAACAAAGACGGCGGGGCTGCCGTGGCCCAAGATCTGTTTGCGACGGCGATCAACGTCGCTTCAACAATAGTCATTTTTAACGTCACGAACGAATCGACCGGCAACACGATTGCCAAGCAGGCCCAGCCGATCTGGCAAGCCGCTGGCATGTCATCTGATCCAAAGACCACGTTGGACCTGGCGTTGACCGTTGCAACAACGGCTGTGACGACCGGAACCGGGGCCGTTGCGGCTCGGATCTGGTACACGGTCTAACCTAATGCGAGTGGTGCGGAGAGGGAGGGGTGGCCCTTCCTCTCCAGCCCAGAGGAGACGACGTTATGGCTGATAAATTTTACTCTGTCTTATTGGGTGAGCAGCTCCCCAGTCAGGTCACGGAAGGTTCGTCAACCTCATCGGAGGCGATCGAGTTACGGGTCAATGATTCGGTGTTCGCGCAGAAAAAGCTGGTCATCCTTGGGCTGAAGGCGATCGAGCAGTATCTGATTACGAAAGAGACCACGCCCATCGCCTAAGGAAGGTTTGGCATGGCGTATAGTAACGTCTCGATCTGCAACTTGGCCCTACAAAAGCTCGGGTCTGACCGCATATCATCTCTCTCTGATGCCGGACCCAGCGCCGTTGAATGTAATGCGTCGTTTGAGCACATCCGCGATGCGGAGATGCGGGCCAACAAGTGGAAGTTTACGCTGACGAGAACAGTGCTCGCGCCACACGCCACGCCTCCGCTTGCCCCCTACGCCTTCGCCTTTCCGTTGCCTGCCGATTGTCTCAGGCCGCTATTCCCCGCACGGCTCGGGCTGGATTGGAAGGTTGAGAACCATCACAACGTCCTCGCCATTCTGACGCGAGACGGCGATTCGTTACCGCTCCGATACATTCGGCGGACAACTGACCCGACGCTCTTTGATCCGTTGTTCGCGGAAGCGATCGCCTGTAAGCTGGCGTGGCAACTCTGCGAGCGGTTCACCCAGTCGAACACCAAGAAAGAGGCGGCGGAACGGGCCTATCTGTACGCGATCCGCGAGGCGCGGCGGATGAACGCCATCGAGATCGGCGAGGCGAAAGTGCCGGTGGATGAATGGCTGGCGGCTCGCCGGGTGGGCGAGCTCCAGAATTCCGAATGGGGCGAGGAGTAGCGCGTCTTTTCGGTCAACCTTGCAATGAACTAATACAGGCTCGCCGCACTGATGGCACGTTCTGCACCACTCCAATCCAACTTTAACGCGGGGGAACTCGACCCGCGCATGATGGGGCGCGTCGATTACGAGCGGATCCGGAGCGGGTTGATCGTGTGCAAGAACCATATCCCGCGTGTCACGGGGTCGCTCCCGAGACGCCCGGGCTCCTACCTCTGCGATCCAGTGAAGGACTCCTCAAAGCGGGCTCGCCTGGTCCGGTTCAAGTACTCCACGATTCAAGCCTACGTACTGGAGTTTGGCGATCAGTACATTCGCTTTAAGCGGAACCAAGGGCCGATTCACAACCTCTCCATGCCTATCACCAATATCACCCAAGCGGTTCCGGCTGTCGTCACCTATACCGGCACCGACCCAGCGAACGGGCAACACGTGGATTTCTCCGAAGTGTCCGGCATGGTGGAGATCAACGGGTTGCGCGGCGTCATTCATAATCTGAATGTCGGCGCAAAAACCTTTCAAGTGCAACGGCTGGACGGAACTGACCTGAACGCCACGATCTTTTCCGCCTATACCTCTGGCGGCACGGCTCTTCGGGTCTATGAGATTGCGTCACCGTATCTTGAGGCTGACCTGTTTCAGTTGAAGTTTACCCAGAACGCCGACACGCTCTATATCTGGCATCCCGACTATCCAGAGCGGACCCTGACGCGAACCAGTCATGTCGCCTGGACGCTCTCGCAAGTGACCTACATCGATGGGCCGTATCTCCCGGTGAACACCACGGCCACCACCTTAACGCCGAGCGCCTTTGCGCCAGGACCGGGGGTCACCATCACAGCGTCTTCTACCACGGGGATCAACAGCGGACAAGGCTTTCTTGCGACTGATGTTGGGCGCTTAATCTGGCTACGGCAAGGCTCAATCGGGGGGTATTGCCAGATCACGGCTCGCGCCAGTACGACCTCGATCACGGTGACGATTATCAACAGCTTGACGAGCACGGCAGCGAAAGCGGTTTGGACGCTCGGCCTGTATTCCGACACGACCGGCTACCCGTCATGTGGCACGTTCTACGGTGACCGACTCTACCGTGGCGGCTGTCCACAGGTCCCTGATCGGCTCGACGGGTCGCGGGTCAGCGACTACCACAACATGTCCACGACGGCGCTGGATGGGACGGTCACGGATAGCCACGCCGTTTCTCGACGGTTGAACGAAGACGATGTGCAAGCGGTGCGGTGGATGCGTGGGACCGGCAACGGGCTGGTTGTCGGCACGCTCGAGGGCGAATGGGTCGTCTCGCCATCGCGGAATACCGAAGCCATTACCCCTACGAACATCGAAGCCAAGATGTCCACACCGTTCGGCAGTGAAGACATCCAGCCGGTCAAGGCTGGAGCGGCCCTGATCTTTGTGGAGAACGGGGGCCGCAGATTCCGTGAAGCCCAGTACCAATACCATGAAAACCTGCTCCAATCCGATGATATGACCGTGCTGTCGGAACATATCACCAAGGGGGATTACGATCCGTCTTACCCAAGCGCCGGGGCCTCAACAGTTGCCAGGACCGGCGTTGTCGAAGTGACCTACCAGCGGAAGCCGATCCCCGTCATTTGGGCGGCTCGGCGCGATGGGGTGCTGATCGGCAATACGTTCAGTAAAACGGAGAAAGTGACCGGATGGCATCGCCATACGATCGGGGGGTGGGCGGATGCCGCCAGGCTCCAGCATGCCGAGGTGGAGTCCGTGACCGCGGGCCCCTCGTCTGATGGCACCTATGACGAGCTCTGGATGGTGGTGAATCGGTATATCAACGGACGCACCGAACGCTATAACGAATTCCTGACGTTGCCGCACGAGCAAGGAGATCCACGCGAAGACGCGGTGTATGTGGACAGCGCCAGGACCTACCGAGGGAGCCCCGCGGTCATTATTACCGGGCTCCATCATCTGGTCGGCGAATCTGTGCAACTGCTGGTCGATGGAGCCGCACACCCTGATGTCACAGTCAGCCCAGCCGGAACCATTGAGCTGGACTATGCCGCAAGCATCGTACACGTCGGCTATCAATACAACTCTGACGGAATCACGATTCCGTATGACGTGGGGGCTGAGGACGGGACGGCGCTTGGGAAGCGGCAGCGGATGCACCGGGTGGGCTTTCTCCTCTATGAGACGTTAGGCTTACAGGTCGGGCCATTGGACGCGCCCACGCTCAGGGCAGGCAATGCGTTCCACCCTACTGCGTTGTTTGATGTGCCGTTTCGCACGGCTGCTGATGTGATGGGGCAACCGCCGCCGCTGTTCACTGGAGTGAAAGACGACTTCCCTTGGAGCGGCGATTATACCACCCGGGAGATGATATGCTGGCGGTTCTCGACGACACAACCAGGCGAGATCCTGGCGATCTTGCCGAAGATGCACACCTACGACGGCGGGTAGATATCGTGCCGTTTGAGCCGTGGCACCTGGAATGGCTCACGGAGACGACCGCGCAGGCGTGGTTAGGCCGGTCTCGCGCCTACGCCGTGTCGATCAAGAACGGCGGACCAGCCTATAGCGCGTTTGTAGGGCTGGAGGTTGTTGCGTGCGCCGGGGTCATCCAGCAATGGGAAGGCCGAGCGCAAGCGTGGTCGCTGCTGTCTGTCTCGGTTCCGCACTACGCCAGGCCAGTCTTTGCGGCGACGAAGCGGTTTCTCCTGTCGTATGAGTCGCGACGGATCGAGTGCACGGTCGATCCACGGTCTGCCGCGGCCAAGAACTGGGCGCGGCATCTGGGGTTTACGTATGAGGGGCTGATGCAGGCCTATACGCCACAGGGCGACGATATGGAATTGTGGGCACTGGTGAGACCATGGCTGAAGTAATTCCGATGGTCATGTTGGCGGGTACGGCGGTCTCCGCAGTCGGGGCCATGTCGCAAGCGAACGCGCAGAGCGCCGCCGCGTCGTATAACGCGCAGATCAACCAGCGGAACGCCACGATTGCCACACAGCAAGCCACGGCCGAAGCGGCGCGGATGCAACGCCAGTCCGATCTTATACAAGGCTCCATGTTGGCCGGACTCGGGGCCTCCGGTCTCTCGGTGGACGGGTCGGCCTTGGACGCCTTGGCAGACAGCGCCGCACAGTCACAACTCGATATCGAAACGATCAAGTACGGGGGCCGGTTAAAGGCGATGGGCTATCACGAGAACGCCGCGCTGGATCGGATGGCCTCACGGACGGCCAAAGAGCAAGGCGTCTTGCGCACAGCCAGCGAAGTTCTCACCGGAGTGGGACGCGCCGGGGCGTCGTATGCGGCAGGGGCGAGACGGTTACAGGGAACCAATACCTACGCGGGATAACATATGCCACGGATTCAAGGGTACGAGCGGCAGTTTTCGGTTGGTGGGGCCTCTCCGAATAGACAAGCCAGCGCGTCTGACTTCGGCGGTTCGGGATTGACCGAACTCGGGCATGGCATTCAATCAGCCGGACAGGACGCCGCCTTTGCGCAGCGTCAGTTGCAGATCGCCTCCACGCAGCGGACGTTGACCGATGTGCACTCCGCTCTGTCCATGTTCCGCACAGAATTCTTTAAGCAGGCGTCGGAAGTGGAGCGCACGGCAGACCCAGCGGATACTCGCGTCGGAGACCGGTGGTTGCTAGGAGAGACCGGCGAAGGCGACCCCGGCAGCGTGAAGCACGTCCTCGATAGCTACCGCACCAAGATCGAAGATCCGGCTGGCCAACAGGCGTTTGACCGTGGCGCTGCCGATATCATCGAGCACTTCTCCAATCGGTTCGTCACGTTTCAGGCCCGCTTAGCTGGAGAGCACGCAAAGCAAAGTTATAATCTCTTGGTGGACAACGCGCAGAACGATGCGGAGCGGCATCCGGAGGCCACGCAGTTCATCTTACGCAACGTCAGAGCCGCCATTGAATCACCGGACGGCCCCTATGCACGGTTGCCGACCGAGACGAGACGTACGCTCTTGGAAGACGCTGAACGCTCCACCATGGAGTTCATGATGCGTGGCCGGATTCGGCAGCATGCGGGCGATGCATTGGGTATGCTCCAGAAGGGCGAAGGGGACAGCTTTCTTAACGCCGAAAAAAAGGTGCAACTGGTCAATATCGCAGAACGTGAAATCCACGCGCAACAGGTTGAGGCCAACCGGCTCAAAGCTGAGGCGAAACAGCAGTTGATTGAATTGCAGCATCGTACCGATCAAACCTTGATGGCCAAGTATGCCGCACATGTGGCGGACCCTGGCAACCAGAACGCCCCGGCACTCAGCGCGACCGATATTGCGAACGAACTTCGCGCAGGTCGGCTGGATGGAGGAGTCGGTCGGGCCATGCTGAATATGATTGATTCAGACTCAAAAGAAAAGACGTTGAAGAGCGACAACCAAGCATACTGGGACCTGTTTTATCGTGTCACTCGACCGTGGGGGCATCCCGATAAACTCACCAGCACGGAAGACATTTACAAAGTCGCGGCACAGCGCAAGCTCACTCCGGCGAACGTCAAGAGCCTGGTCAATGACTTTCACAATTCAAGGAATGAGGACGGACAGAAACTGATACAAGATCGCGCTATTGCGCTCGATACGTTCAAATCGTCGATTACCCATTCCAACCAACTACTTGGGCGATTGGACCAGGAAGGTGACATCAACTTCGGGAAGTTCCACAAGTTCATGATCGATGAAGAAGCGCGAGCGGTGAAGGAGAATCGAGATCCCCATGACATTTACAACGAGCGCAGCGAGTTCTATGTCGGAAATCGTCTCTCGCAATACAGGAAGACGCTTAGGCAATCGATGGATACCGTACAAAAGAATCTGAAGGAAGGGCTACGAAAAGACCAGCCGTCCCAACAGGTCGATCCTGGGAAGGCTCGGCTCCCAGGGGAAACGCCACAGCAATATCTTGAGCGAATGAAACAATGACCGGCGCACAAGAAGCCACACAGCTGCGAGCAGCAGGCTTTACCGAAGACGAGATAACCGAATGGTCAACCTCTCGCCGGAACGAGCTATCAGATGCAGGGTTCCGGCAAGATGAAATCGATCAGTATTTCGGGGTACCGCAATTCAACGACAAGCCAGTGTCTGACTACGTCAATGAGTCAATGAAGCAGGCGACCGCCCCAGCCGACGGAACCACGAAGCCGGTCACGTCGTTCATGGAGGCCATTGAGAACGGATTGCAAATGTCAGTCTCTGGCCTCATTGCTAGAGGACGAGGCCCGGATACGGGCATCCCTGAAGATGCGCCACGCATGCACGGGATTGCGTCTACCATGGCATCATTAGCGGGCGATTCCCCAGCGATGATTGCAGGGTTTTTGCTGGGCGGTGGGCCTGTGACTGGCACGGCTGGAGCCTTCGCGCTTCCGGCAGGTATTCGCAAAATCCTGATGGACAAATATGAGAAAGGTGAAGCTGCGTCATTCGGGGACTTCTGGGATCGATTCTCCGGGGCCTTCCTCGAGACGGCGAAGAATTGGGTAACAGGAGCCGCGACTGGAGCAGTCGGGAAAGCTGTTGGAGCACTCCCGATTCAGAATGCGCTAGCCAAAGGGACGGCGGTGACAGGGGCTGAGGTGGCTACGATGGTGTCGGTCGGCAGCGCCATGGAGGGGAAAGTTCCTGAACCGGATGATTTTATCAATGCGGCGATCACGCTTGGATTCATTAAAGGCTCTGGGGCCGTGGCCGGGAAGCTCAGGCGGATCTATGCGGAGCGCGGCATCACACCAGCGCAAGTCATCGAAGACGCAAAGAAGCATCCATCGATTCACGCCGATCTTTCATCCAGCAATAAAGCGATGCCAAGCGTCTATGATGTCATGATCCGCCAAGAGGCGTTGCCCG
>CAYTAS010000059.1:13734-20972 GCA_964435885.1 uncultured Nitrospira sp.
GGCCCCAAGGGCGGGTGGCTGGAAGAGGTCAAGCGCGACGGTGGGCCACTCTCCACTGAGTTTATCCGTACACGCACCAACTCGCCTACCGGCAAGCTGGCAGACGCGACGGAACTCGCGGACCCCTATAAGCTGATGCGGCTGCAGCGTGGCTCGATGGGCAAGGCGACACATTTCCTTGAGCACGGGACCGTGGATTTCAAAACCCTGGCGACCAACGGGGAATCACTTGCTGAAATCGTGAAGCCAGTTAAAGAGATGGACGGATTCAGAAACTTCATTGTTTCACGGCGAGCCGTTGAATTACATGGACGCGGTATTGAATCGGGTATCCCGCCAGACCTGGCGAAGCAAGCGGTTGCTGAGGGGACAAAGAAATTCGGACGCGAAGCCGATCGACTGGTGGAGTATCAAAACCGCGTTACGAAATATCTACGTGATTCGGGGATTATTTCGTCAGAGCAATACGACGCCATGCTGGAGGCTAATAAGTTTTATGTCCCGTTCTTTCGGCTCTTAGGGTCTGATGGCGGACGCGGCGATGGCATCACCGTGCGGAACCCCATTAAGGCGATCGAAGGATCGGACAAGATGATTCTCGACCCGCTCGAATCCGTCATCAAGAATACGTACATCTATACGGCGCTGGCTGAGCGCAATGCGGCTGGCGCGGCCTTCATCAAAATGGCGGACAAGACAGGGAACCCGGATCTCTTCTACAAGAAGATCCCGCCGGACACGATGAAGATCGAATTGACGGAGCCGGAGATACGCCGACTGTTCAAAGAATTTGTCGAGACCGTTGAGACCCACAAGACCACCTCGCAAACGTCGAGCAAGACCACGCGAGGTAAGTCTGGCCGGACGGAAGCCACGAGCGAGACTGAGACGAAGGCGGCGCAGCCTGACAGCAAAGGGGTTACGTTGGTGAAGAATCGCGTGATGGAAGCCTTGAAATCGCGGGGCTTTAGCGATGGCGAGGCCACGCAAATGATAGAACGCCTCATGACGAAGGAGGCTCCCGCCACGGGACGTACCACAGCGGCGAAGGAAACCATTAAGGAAACCATTACGGAGAAGGTCGAGCGGGTTGTGACGCAAGTCGAGAAGACCGTCTACGAGCCAGAGCTGAATATCCGCTTACCGTCCAAGGCCGCAGAGATCTTTCGAGCTATCCGTGAGCCCTTGCGTCCGAATGAGATTGCCGTTTTCGAGAACGGGAAGCGCAACGTGTACTCTCTCGACCGGGATACCGCCGCCGCGTTCAAGTCGCTGGACGCCGAGACGGCGAACCTGTTTGTCAAAATCATTGCGATTCCCGCGAAAACGCTTCGAGCTGGCGCGATCCTCTCTCCTGATTTCATGGCACGGAACGCGATCCGCGATCAACTGACGGCAGGGCTCTTGAGTAAGAGTGGCTACTACCCGGTCTTTGATTTTGTGCGTGGGGCAATGTCGCTCATTAAAAAGGATGAGCATTTTGGCAACTGGCTCAAGGCGGGTGGGGCCAATTCGGCCATGGTGTCCGTCGATCGGCAATACCTCAAAGAGCATTTGTTTAACCTCTCCAAAGAAACGGGGCTGATGGAACGAGGCTGGAACGTGGTGAAGTCTCCGCTTGAAGGGCTTAGGGTTGCGTCTGAGCTGATCGAGAACGCTACACGGCTCGGGGAATTCAAGCGGGCGGCACGTGGTGCCACAGATAAGCAGAGCCTTCAAGAAGCGGCCTTTTCTTCGCGTGAAGTCACGCTCGACTTTGCCAGGATCGGCGCGAACATGCGGGCAATCAACATGATCTCGGCGTTCACTAATGTACAGATACAAGGCTTGGACCGCGTCGTTCGAGGGTTTGGAGACAACCCGATCGGGATGAGCGCCAAGATCGGAGCCGGGATTACTCTCCCATCGATGTTGCTTTGGTGGGCGAATCATGATGATGAGCGATGGACAGAGATTCCACGCTGGCAAAAAGACCTCTTTTGGATCGTCATGACGAAGGACCATGTGTATCGCATTCCTAAACCGTTTGAATTGGGTGTCATCTTTGGCTCGTTGCCAGAGCGAGCTATGGAGCAGTACTTCACAGACCATCCGAATGCGCTGGCAGATTTTGGCGAGTCACTGATCGGGGCCTTGACGCCGAACCTGACGCCGCAGATTGCGCAACCATTGATCGAGCAATTCTCCGGTACGTCACTCTTTACGGGTGCGCCACTGGTCCCATACCGGATGGAGTCGCTACTCCCTGAGTATCAATATACGGAATACACGACGGAGCTAGCCAAGGCAATCGGCTCGCTTATCGGCGCGGTTCCTGGCGTGGAATATGCGGCCTTGAAGGACGAACAGACCGTGATTGGTGGAACGGCACGGGCGCTGAGCACGCCGATCTTGATTGAGAATTATACGAGGGCCTGGACGGGTGGCCTCGGCTCGTATGCCCTACAATTAGCTGATAAAGCCCTCCGTGTAGCGGGAGCGCTCCCCTCGCCAGTCAAGCCAGCGTGGACGGTTGCAGATATACCAGTCGTCAAAGCCTTCGTCGTACGGCATCCATCCGCCTCAGCTCAATCGATCCGTGATTTCTTTGAAAACTACAAGGTGGCCGAATCAAGATTCAAGACCTTCAATCTACTGGTGGAGCAAGGTGATGCGCGGGCTATTGGCCTCGTGGAGAAGCATGCGGATAGTCTTGTGCAACTGTCTGATATTAGGCAGGTCTTAACGGATAGCGCAAAGCTCGTCCGCATGATTCATGACAATCCAGACATCTCCGCTGATGAAAAACGGCAACTGATAGACACGCAGTATTTCCGCATGATCGAGATGGCACGTGCCGGGAACGAAATCACCAAGGGGCTACACGATGCACTAGAGTAATTGCCACATGCCGCTATATATGGTATGTAAGAGGGTAAAACTATGACTGTATCAAATACCACCAACAGAATTCCATTTTTTGGGAACGGGATCACCAATGAATTTCCGGTATCGTTTCCGTTCCACAAGAAAGCGGATTTAGTCGTGCTTGAGGTCGTGCTTGCGACCGGCAATCAGACGGTCATGGCGCTGAATTCTGACTATGATATCACTGGCACGCAAGATGCTCTTGGGCACTATTCAAACGGTGGGACGGTGGTCGCGTCGGCTCCTCCTCCTAGCACGGTTGCATGGATCGTCTATCGAGATCCGGCACCCATCCAAGGGCTAGAACTTTTGGATCTTGGGCCATTCCAAGCCGAATCTGTCGAAGCGCAACTCGACTATCAGACCATGTTGATTCAGCGCGTGACCGATCTCGTTGTGCGTGCGCTCCGTCAACCGGATAGCGACACAGACATGATCGGCGCCTTGCCACGGAAGGCTGACCGGACCTCGCACTTCGCCGCCTATGACAGCAATGGCGACCCGATTGCGGCAGCTGGAACCTCTGCGAACCTTGGTCCCGTCTCGTCCTTTATGGATACGCTCCTCCCATCTGCGAACGCGAGAGATGCGCGTGCTCTCTTGGAAACAGCACAACCGAGTCCATGGGTGCAAAATCTTAAGGGCCAGCGGCATGCCACCACGACACGCTATACGTTGACTGCCGATTACGTGTCACTCACCCGAGTGGGTGCACAGGAGCGGGATAATGTGGTCATGCGTTTTCCGTGGGTGATTACGCCGTGCACCATCGATGCCTCCGTCGCCGGACCTATCGCGAACGGACGAGACCAAGCCGGGGCATTCGATAATCCGTCCTTTGTACATTTGTACGCTATCTGGAATCCTTCGTCCCCAAATGTGGTCGATGGGATTGCGAGCGTAGCGGAGCCGATCAATGGGCCGAGTCGTCCAAGTGGCTATACGCACTGGGCCTACCTGACTACGATCCGATACACGACTGACTTCCAAGATGCTGATGCAAGCGGCGCGGATGTCCGCCATGAAGGGTTCCAGGTTGGGACATCCCTGACGGCGACCTCATTGACCTTCATCAACCTCATCGGCCCCACCATCGCCCCTAATATCGCTACAGGCTATTATTGTATGGCGGATCTCAACGGGGTCTCATCGGGCGCCTCGCTGGATTCAACGCTGGTGGTCACCGCCTGGTCTGGAGGAGGAGAAAAGCCTGTGCTCCGCATGCGGCTCTTTCAACAGGGGCTCACCACGACGGCACAGGCGATACGGAGCGGCCTCTTTTATGTCCCTCGTGTCGCCTCACCTGGCCTCTCCTACCGCATCAGCACTTCATCTGGAACGTCACTGGTGGCCTCGATCAATAGCTACGGCTACACAGTACCGAACGGGGATAAATAAGGGGGTGCGCTTATGAAACGATTAGGTCTAGTCCTCGCGTTGCTTCTCTGCGCTGAGTACGTCCATGCTCAGCTCATGCTGATCCGTACACATACGTTTCACGCTGCGACGGGATCAACCGCGAACGGTATCCCGATGGCGGTGGACCAGTATAATTCACTGGGCCTGCAAGTCACCATCACGAACACGGCCACGGTGACATTTGAGGCGACGCAAGACGGGACCACCTGGACAGCATTCGGCTGTACGCTGGCCAGCGATACGAGCGGCGCGAAGGTCGCAACGGCGGCGGCAAGCGGGGCCTATCATTGCAACATCGGTACCTACCAGCAATTTCGAGCACGAGTGTCGGCCTGGACATCCGGCACCGTGACCGTGACAGGGAGGGCAAGCACAGCGGTCGTCGGCCTTGGCGGAGGCGGAGGCGGTGGAGGCGGCTCGGGAACCGTGACGAGTGTGTCGGCCTCGGGTGGCGTAGAGACCGCATCCGGTTCGGCCATCACCGGCTCCGGTACCATCCGAGGCAACGTGTGCGTGAATGTGCAGGATGGCGGGGGATTGTACATAGTCTCCGCGGCAGACCGCGCCTGTGTGGTCGCACTCGACGATACATTCGCCGGGCTCGCCGAAGCAGGGTCAGCAGGATTCGACTCCGGCTATTATGTGAACGTCAAAAACATCGGAACGGACCCGGTTGAAATTTTCTCTTTCACCTCAACTATTGACGGCGGGCCATCAGTGACGCTCGCCCCAGACGAAACCATCCGCCTCATTTCAGACGGCACGAACTACATCACGGCGTTCCGATCCGGCCTATCATCCGCTCCCCCCAGCCTCGCTGATGTCGCGGCAGTCGGGCGCGTGGTCGGCGATGCCGTCAGCCCTGAGACGGCGGTGAAGATCGGCAGCACGGCGGACGATGAACTTTGGGGAACGTGGCGAGATTCGACGCATGGGCCACGGGCCACCTGTATCAGAGCTAGCGACAATGTGCCGGACCTGTGCAACAAGTACGCGCTGGTCAAGCCCACCTACAAATGGGGCGTGACCGACGAAAACGGCGACACGCTGCTGAACTTCGATCCGAACGCCTCCGAGCCACATGACCAGTACGCGCTCGGCGACAAGAAAATTGGAAAATACCTCTTTTTCCCTGCTGATTACTTCATCGGCGACGGGACGAACTGCCCTCAACGTGCCTCTGTGGCCACCATCAATGGCGGACCTCGCACCTCGACCATGATCTGCGGATCTGGAGCCAACGGCGACATGGATGTTGATATCGTCATGCCGATCAAGTGGGACGGTGGGGTGCTCTATTTTGAGCCGGTCTACACGCAGACTGCCGCGAATACATCAGCGATGAACAGCGACATCAAGGCGCAATGCCGAGGAACCGGGGAGACACCATCCGGCACATGGGGCACGTCGGTTCCGATCGATGATGCGGCGGTCACTGGAAGCAGCGCCACAGACAAAACGTGGAGCGCGGAGGTGACTCCGGCAGGTACGTGCAATGGAGGAGATCAACTGTTTGTGCGCTACACGTTGGACGTGACCGGCACGACCACACCAGAGGCGACACTTCACTTTTATGGACTTGGGATGTATTGGTATGAGGATTCACTGAGCGACTAATGTATATTATTCTTTTCGCCATGCGAGAAAGAGAATGATGCGATGATGATTTTCCTGCTTCTGGTATTCCTGCTTCTGCCGACATTTGCGAATGCGCAAGGTGTTGCCGTCGTGCAATCCGTCGCGCCGACGACCAACGGCGGCACGCAAGATTTCACCGTGAGTGGATTCGGGACCGCAGCATGTGCAGTGTTTTTCGTGAGTTACGGTACGGCCAACGGCACGCAGGTCACACATGCCATGCTCTCCGTGGGGTTGTCTGACGGTTCGACCACCAACGGCATGGCTCGCGCCCATGAATCAACCGGCGGGTCGTCCGATGTCGGCACTATACGCAACGCGAGTAATATGATTACGCTGCTGAGCACGAACCAATCGGTTGATGGCACTGCCACGGCCTCGACGATCACTGACGGCATGCGGCTCACGTGGGCACTCGCACCACCAACGGCCTATCGTGTCACAGCAGTGATGTTCAATGCGTCGGTATTGAGCAACTGCACGGTCGGGAGCCTGACGCCATCAGGTACGCTCGATGGGACTGCCAGCGTCTCGGGGCTTGGTTGGCAACCTGATGTAATTATCGGGACATTTAGGTCCGCCACGACACATGCTCGTGGATCGATCGGGTTTGCGCTGAATGACAGTGGTATTGTGCAATATACCGCAGCGCTCCAGGAGCAAAACGATTTCGTGACAACGCAAGTCCGGCAGCGCGTCAAGAATGATCGGATCGGCGATCATGGTTCAGCCTTGACGCTTGCACAACTTGAGTTGACCAGCTTCGACTCTGGTGGCTTTACCATTACGACAAGGGACAGCACGACCAGTGCAAACGCTTTCTACTATTTGGCGGGGAAGCTCGCGAGTGGGGTGTCGGCGAAACTGCTTACGTGTCTCTCGCCCACCTCGACGGGAGCGCATAGCTGTACAGGGACCGGCTGGACGCCGCAGGCTGGGCTGATGCTCCACACGCTCACGACCGCCCTGAATACCGCTGAGACCGGTTCGGCGAATAACGAATCCTACGGGATCAGCGCGTTCACGGCGACTTCACAATCGTCATCTACCATTTGGACGGATGCTGGGACGACGACCGCGACTACGGAATCCATCACAGATAATGTGCCGGTACGACTGCGCAAGGACGGCTCAAATTACATGACTGCAACGCTGACCGGGTTTCAGTCGAATGGAGTGAATTTTAACTACACCGCAACCGATGGCACGGCCCGCTATCGCGTGATTTTATTTTTCCAATCCACAGCAACCGACGCGCCCACAAGACGGAGAGG
>CAYTAS010000060.1:0-20825 GCA_964435885.1 uncultured Nitrospira sp.
GTAGTTCCGTGACAGCCGACGCCGCGCGCTTACAGTACCCGCAACGGTAGTCGTAGAACTCGACCAGCGTGATCTCACCCTTCGGATTCCCACTCACCGGAGAGGCCGGATCGTGCAGCAAGTCATTCTGCCTCGCCGCGACAGCCGCTCTTTGCCGATCCCGTAGTTCCGCTTCACGTCTGGCTTCTAGGGCCTGCAGGGATTGTTCAAGTACTTCCGGATGGTTGCGAATATAGCGTTCAATCGCCGCGTCGGAAACGTCTTGAGAGAGGGCTGAAGGAGCCTTGCTCTCATTGGCCGTGGTTGCACAACCAGATAGGACCATGCCCAAAATCACTAGAACGCACGGCGGTAATGCAAAATGAATCCGGCCATTAGTCATTTTCATCGAGCCCTCCTCTATAGTTCAGAAATGGAGGACTGGTGGTGAACGTTTCATCCTATCTCCACTCCTCCCCGCTTGTGCCACCGCCGAAGCCGCCCCAGTTCCCGCCGAAGCCACCCTGGCCGGTCCCCCAGTATTCACCATTCTGGATACGCCGATAGGGATGCCGGAGATCGGGTCGGCTGACGAGCCAGAAGAACGCCACGACGGCGACGGTAGTACCGAGCGTGATCCACACCCCAAGCCCCTTGATGCGAGGCCGGGATGGGGTATCAAGTCTCACCTCTTGCGCGGGGCTCGCCAGCGCGACCGCCGCGCGATACAACCCTTCCCCGAACTGTCCTCGTTCGATCGCCGGCTGAAGATAGGTACGACTCACATCATTCCTGACGGTCGGCGTAATGACCGAAAACATTCTGCGTCCCAGGGCCATCGCCGCCTGCCGCTCTTCCACGGCCACCAAGACCATCAGCCCGTGTTCCTGCTGCGTCGAGCCGATTTGCCACTTTTGGTAGAGCGCGTCGGCATAGTCCCTGGCGCTTGGATAGGGTTTGATGTTGGGCACCGTCACGATCACCATCTCCACGCCGCTTTTCTTCTCAAGATCGGTGCAGACAGACCGGATGCGTTCCTTCCATTCGCCATCGACGACCTGCGCATGATCGCTGACATACCCGATCGGACTCGGAAGCGGCGCGCGTTCTTTCGGCCGTTCATAGAGAGCGGCCGCTGCATCGGCTCCCGAGAGGAGGAAGATCAGGCCCAAGCACGCTATGCCGCTCCACTGCTGGCGATCGCCAAATACACTCACTTGATGCGTGCCTCCGCGACACCGGCCAATCGAGTCAGACTTTCAAGATAGCGATCCATCAGTCTTGGAATCTCTTTCTGTCCGGGAGAGATGTGCCCTCGCTTGAGCGCCAAGGCATCACGAAGGCCGGCAAGGTCGATCTCCAAACAGGATTCGATGTCCTTCAGCAACGGTTCCCCCTGCATGATCACCGGTCGCCCCAACAGCCGTTGTAACCCACGAAGGACGGGCAGCAGCGCGGTAATCGACAGCGGCAACAAAATCGTGACGGCTTCCTCTGTGCTTCGACCTTCCACGAGACGCTGCCGGAGACGAAACACATTTCCACGGAGCCCTTGCACGACTTGAGCAACCAAGTACCGTGCGTCGATTTTGAGGCCGACAAAGGGATCTTGCCCCCAGAGCACGCGATGACAGTCGAGAATGTCTTGGTACTCCAACGGAAAGGCGGTTGAGGCGGATTCCAGATCGGCTCTCGTGAGGAACAAGGGCACCACCACCTGCTCCTTGCTCCAACGCGCATGAAGGCCGTCGTACTGTTTCAAGACCGAGAGATCATAAGAGGAGAGGATCAACAAGACATTCAGGTTGGAGAGACCAGGCAGAAACTCCCCACGGACAGCGCTGCCGTAAAGGATAATGCTTTCTATCTCATCTCCATAGGCTTTTGCGACATCCTTCACATATGACCTTAAGAGTTTTTGGGTGGCTTCCGGCAGGCCGTCGATGCTCCAGTCGATCGGCGGCATACCGTTACCGAACCCCTCCCGCGGCCATGTCGCGAGCCGAAGGATCCGGCAAAAACCCGGCGGCCATGAGGCGATCCATCATGCCGAACGGAGGGTCCCTGCGAAGCCCGGCTGTCGTCGATAAGACGCGGTATCGAAGTCGCGCATTGCGGTCCAACGTGCTGAAGACACGATCGCGGAGAAAGGCGATGACGGGATTTGCCGTATTCCAAAACAGCACCTGCTCGTCGGCCAATTTCTGCAGCATGGTGACCTGGGGCCGGCGCAGGGTTTCGTAGGTTCTGAGTTTTGCCGCCGAATAATCATTCGCCGCCAGACACTCGGGCAGGAGATCCGCCACCGTCATCGCATCGACCATCGCCTGCATGCGCCCCTGAGACGCATGCGGATTCATGGCATGGGCGGCATCCCCGATCAGCACCGCGCCATCTGCCACCCACGTCGGCGTGCGGACACGCCCGGTCGGCATGAAAGCCGTGTGTTTCCAGTCCGTCAACGTACGGAATATGGGTGCGCTGGACGGATCGATCTTGATCCAGGCTTCCTGGAGAGCTGAAAGGCCTTGCGCTTTCACATGGTCATAAGAACCAGTCTTGATCATGTAGAACGCGTAGACCTTATTTCCGGCAGCGGGAAACATCCCGAGGATCGTCCGCTTCCCGACAAAGTACTTCGCCTCTCCCATAGGAATCGCCGCGTCTAACAGGGCGATCAGGTATCCCTGTGGATAGAGATGCAGGTCGGCGGGAATCCGCAAGGCTTCCCGAACTTTAGAAAAGGCTCCGTCGGCGCCGACGACCACCTTGGCTTTTATGGAGATTTCCGCGTCTCCCTGCTTGGCGGTCAATCCGACGACTCGGTCGTTCTCGCGCAACAACCCAGTAAACGTCGCTCGATACCGCAACGAAATGGAAGGTGCGCGCTCGATCGCGCTGAGAATGGCATGGTGTGCCACATTGGGGAGTGTCACCACGGCACGATTATAGGGTGGCGGAAGATCGCGATAGTCCACAGTGCACAACCGCTCGCCGCCGACCCGGCAGAAATGAAATTTATGCACGGTTCGCGTGGATTCGCCGGGTAGTGCATTCAATAGCCCTAGTCGATCGAGAACCTGTTGCCCGTTCGGTTGCAGGATTTCGCCGCGCAATCCCTGCGGTGGTCCTGGGGCCTGTTCGAGGACAATGGTGTTGATCCCCTTCTGGGCCAAGGCGAGCGCCAGGACGGCCCCGCCTCCCCCGGCTCCGACGACCGCAATGTCCGTCTCCACGACCATCCCCGTTCCCGCTTTCTCCGGCCTACGCTATTGCCGCGCCTGAACCCGGCGATTGAAATGTCTCACCCCGAACACAACCCCACGCATCGCTTCTCATTTCCAATCCTGGAATCGTGCTTGGTCTTTCCACAGCGAGAGAAACTTCTCTCGCGCCTTGACCGTAATCGCATGGTCTCGGATGATATCCAGCCGCTCATCATTGTACCGATTTCCGCTGGTCGTCTGATTCATCGAGCCGTTGGTATTCACCTCGTCGTCAATGACGACCTGCTTCAGATGCATGAGCGCGTCGTGTCGATTGATCTTGATTGGAATCCCGGCTTCACGCAGCGCCGAGAGCGCCGTCTGCTGTTTCGGATCATTCAATCGTCCCCGGTCCGTGAGGACACGAACGTCCACTCCGCGTTTTTTCGCCCCGATCAACGCCTTCACCGACAGCGGGGACGTTAATCCATAGGCCGCGACAAAGATATAGCGTTTGGCACGATCATACTTCTGCACAAGATGTTCGAGCGGTCGATCGTCCGGGCCATACCACACTTCGACTTCCGCCACCGTCAGATCCGGACTCGCTGCGAACAGGACGACCATGACTAACGTCACGGAGAGTCCCCTCCTGAGACACCGGCAAGGCCGGGACGGCAAGATGCACCTCATTGCAGCTCAAGGAGATCGCGAAAATGCTCGTCCGACGACTCCCAGGCCTGTGGCGCATGCGCCGCAAGCCATTGTCGGAGAAACCGTTTCTGCTCCGGCAAGAGGAGCTGTTTGATCTGGTGAGATCGACCTTGCAGCGGCTGCAGGAGACTCACATGCTTGTCGACATCCAACATCGCGGTCCGAACATACATGTTCGTAAAGGCTGATGGGTTTTCTTCCGTCCCCTCGCCCTGAACCCACACAGAGAGAAACTTCTCCAGAACCAGGCCGGCGCTGTCGAGCGCCGGTTCCGTGTCATGGAACAGCTCATTCTCGGACTGGCTTAAGGGAGTCGATTCCGTGGCACGAAAGAGGAAGTTCTTTTTCCACATCCCAGAGTCCCTGCAGGCGGCATAGTGGCGACCAGCCAGCGCAAAGTCAAGTGAGCATGCTCTTCCTTGGTCTGAACATTCGAGACTGCTCTCGATGAATCCTAGAGGAGCTTCATGTCTCTCACACGGAATGAACCAGCCTTGACAAGCAGCGCGCCGCTTTGCTAGTTTGAAAAACTTCAATCTCTATGCCAACTTGGGAGAATTTGTGCAGGTCCAAATAAACGGGAAGCCTGAGGAATTCCAGAGCGGAACGGTCCTCGATTTATTAAAAGCCAAGAATATCGAGCCCCAGATGGTCGCGGTCGAGGTGAATGACAAGGTGCTGGAGCGCGACGATCTTGCCACCACCCACCTCAGTGAAGGAGACCAGGTGGAGTTTCTCTTCTATATGGGAGGCGGTCGGTGAGCACAACTTTGCACAAAGACATCACGGAACTGATCGGCAACACTCCGCTCGTACGGTTGAACCGCCTTTCCAAAGATGGATCGGCCACGATCTATGGGAAAGTAGAGTTTTTCAACCCAGGCGGTAGCGTCAAAGATCGGATCTGCCTCAACATGATCAACGAGGCGGAACGCCAAGGCAAACTGAAACCAGGTGGAACCATCGTCGAACCGACCAGCGGGAATACGGGTATCGGCTTGGCCCTTGTCGCAGCAGTCCGCGGATACAAACTGATCCTCGTCATGCCCGAGAGCATGAGCATGGAACGGGCTAGTTTGCTCTCGTCCTACGGCGCGCAGCTGGTTTTAACTCCGGCATGGGAAGGCATGAAAGGTTCGATCAAAGAGGCAGAAAGTATCCTGGCGCAGAATCCGTCGTATTTTATGCCCGATCAATTCTCGAACCCCGCCAACCCTGCGATGCACAAAGCGACGACGGCGGTGGAAATCTGGGATGCGCTCGGAGGAAAGATCGATGCGTTTGTGGCCGCCGTCGGAACCGGTGGGACAATCACGGGTTGTGGAGAAGTCTTTAAAGAGAGAAACCCGCTGATTAACGTGATTGCCGTCGAACCAGCCACCTCGCCGGTCTTGTCCGGCGGTGATCCGGGCCCGCATAAGATTCAAGGAATCGGGGCAGGCTTTATTCCCAAAGTCCTGAACCGAAAAATTCTCGACCGCGTGATTACCGTAACCGACGACGAGGCCTATCAAACGGCAAAGCAATTATCGAAGAAGGAAGGGCTCCTCGTCGGGATTTCAGCCGGCGCCAATGTGTTTGCCGCCCGGAAGATTGCCGAAGAATTAGGCCCCGGCAAGAACGTGGTCACCATTCTCTGCGACACGGGTGAGCGCTACATCAGCATTGAGAAGTATTTCAACATATAAGAACGCTGAAAATGGCTTCTAACTTTGTTCTCGGCTCAAGAAAATCCTCAACGTACCCCAGAGGAGAGGGTACGCCTCCGGTTTTCTTTTGCCTGCGGCCTCGTTGGAAACCCATTTTGAGCATTCTTGGTACTGCTGATTAAAGATGGAATTCACTGAAGAACAGATCAATCGCTATAGTCGACATATTCTTTTGCCCGAAGTCGGCGGCAAGGGACAGAAGAAGATCGCCAAATCCAGGATCCTTCTCGTCGGCGCCGGAGGTCTCGGTTCGCCGGCTGCACTGTATCTCGCTGCGGCGGGAGTCGGTACCATCGGGTTGATTGACAGCGATGTCGTGGACCTGACCAATCTCCAACGCCAGGTTCTTCACCATACTCCGGACGTGGGACGTCCCAAGGTCCTGTCCGGCAAAGAGAAGATCCAGGCGTTGAACCCGGATGTCGCCGTGTCGATGTATGAGGAGCGGCTCACGGCTGGAAATGCGCTCAAGATCATCGGTGAGTACGATGTCGTGATCGATGGTGTCGATAATTTCCCGGCGAAGTTTCTCATCAACGATGCCTGTTTTTTCGCTGAAAAGCCGCTGATTCATGGAGGTATTCTGCGATTCGACGGCCGTGTCACCACCATCATTCCAAAGCAATCGGCCTGCTATCGCTGTGTATTCAAGGCGCCGCCGCCGCCCGGTTTGGTCGCGTCCTGTCAAGAGGCCGGCGTCATCGGGGTGCTGGCGGGTATCATCGGAACGATTCAGGCAACGGAAGCGTTGAAGCTCATCCTCGGTGTCGGACGCCCGTTGACGGATCGGATGCTCGACTTCGACGCCCGTAAAACCCAATTTCGGGAGATCAAGGTCCGACGCAACCCGAATTGTGCGCTCTGCGGAGAACATCCCACGATTACCGAGCTGTTCGACGATGGGGACCCCTATGCCGGATGCGCCGTGCGTCCGTCGGCATAACGAGTAATAAGGTGGTGCGACGATGAGCAAAATGAAAGCGCTGGTGTGCCGAGAATGCGGCAAGGAATATCCGACGAAGGCAATCCATGTCTGCGAGATGTGCTTCGGCCCCCTGGAAGTCAAGTACAACTACGACGAGATCAAGAAGACCGTTTCACGTAAAAAGATCGAGGACGGCCCGCACAGCATGTGGCGGTACCTCGACCTGCTGCCGGTCGAAGGCACGAACTTCGTCGGACCGCACGCGGGGTTTACTCCGCTCGTGCGCGCCAGGAACCTCGGCGCCTATCTCGGGCTCGACGAGCTCTACATCAAGAACGATACGGTGAACCATCCGACGCTCTCGTTCAAGGACCGCGTCGTCGCCGTCGCCCTGACACGGGCGCGGGAGCTTGGTTTTGAAACAGTGGCCTGCGCCTCCACGGGCAACCTCGCGAACTCCGTATCCGCCCACGCCGCCTCCGCCAATCTCCATTGCTATGTCTTTATCCCCGGAGACCTTGAGGCTGCGAAGGTGCTGGGTAATTTGATTTATAAGCCGCATGTCGTCGAGGTGGAAGGCAACTACGACGATGTCAACCGGTTGTGTAGCGAGATTGCGGGCGAGCACGGCTGGGCGTTCATAAACATCAACATCCGTCCCTACTACGCCGAGGGCTCGAAGACGCTTGCCTTTGAAACGGTGGAGCAGCTGGGGTGGAGAACGCCTGATCAGGTCGTCATTCCGATGGCGTCCGGCTCGCTCTTGACCAAGATTTGGAAAGGCCTGCATGAGATGAACGCCTTGGGCCTCATCGATCAGGTTCGCACGAAGATCAACGGCGCCCAAGCCGAAGGGTGCTCGCCGATCTCGACCGCATTCAAAGCCGGGCGGGACTTCTTCAAGCCGGTGAAGCCGCAGACGATTGCCAAGTCTCTCGCCATCGGCAATCCGGCCGATGGATACTATGCGCTCAAGGCCACCGCCGAAAGTCATGGCGCCATGGATATGGTGACGGATGAAGAAATCGTCGAAGGGATCCAGCTGCTGGCCCAGACCGAGGGCATCTTCGCGGAAACGGCCGGAGGCGTCACAATCGGCGTGCTCAAAAAGCTCGTGAAGCAGGGTATCATCAAGAAGGACGAGGTCACAGTGGCCTACATCACCGGCAATGGCTTAAAGACACAGGAAGCGGTGATCGACTCGGTCGGTCGTCCGGTTCGCATTCAGCCCAGCCTGGTGGACTTTGAAAAGACATTTCACATGGGAAAGAACGGTGGTGGTGACGCATGATTAAAGTTCGTATTCCGACTCCGCTTCGCCCCCTGACTAAAGGCCAGGGCGAGGTCGAGACCAAAGCCGGCAGTGTGGTGGAGATGATCGAAGCGTTGAACAACGCCCATCCCGGCATCAAAGATCGTCTCTGCGACGAAACCGGAGAACTCCGTCGCTTCGTCAACATTTATGTCAACGAAGAAGACATTCGCTTTCTCAAGGGGAAAGAGACCTCCCTCAAGGACGGCGACGAGGTCTCCATCATCCCGGCGATCGCGGGAGGATAACCATGGCACACTTGCGCTTCCATATTCGCTTTCCTGAAGAGAAGATCAGGCAGCCGATCATCTATCAGATCGGGCGCGAATATAATGTGGTCACCGATGTCAGAAGAGCCGATGTCCGCGACACCACCGGATGGGCGGACGTGGAGTTTTCAGGCGACACGGCGGAAATCGAGCGTGCGCTCGAAGGCCTGCGGAAGAAGGGCTGCATCGTCGACCCGATTGAATTGAATGTCGTGGAATAGCAGAACGTGAAGCGTATCTCGCACTAGAATCACGCCTCACGGTTCACGAACAACGAGATACGAGTAGAATGGAACTCACCGAACCAGAAATTCAACGGTACAGCCGCCACATCATTCTTCAGGATGTCGGCGGCAAGGGGCAACTCAAGCTCAAGCGGGCGAAGGTTTTGCTGATCGGCGCAGGCGGGTTAGGGTCTCCTGCCGCTCTGTATCTCGCCGCCGCCGGCATCGGTACGATCGGCCTTGTCGATGGAGATGTCGTGGATCTGTCGAATCTGCAGCGGCAGATCATGCATTCGACCGCGACGCTCGGCCAGCCGAAGGTGGAGTCCGGACGAAAGACGCTTTCAGCCATCAATCCGGACATCACCATCAACACTTATCATCAGCTGGTCGATGCCGACAACATCCTCCCCCTCATCTCACAATACGATGTGGTACTCGACGGGTCCGATAACTTTACCACCCGCTTCCTGGTCAACGATGCCTGTTACTTCGCCAAGAAAACATTGATCTCCGCCAGCATGTTTCGGTTCGAAGGCCAACTGACGACGATTAAGCCGCACCAAGGCTATCCCTGCTACCGCTGCCTATACCCTGAACCTCCGCCAGCCGGACTGGTGCCGAACTGCCAAGAGGCCGGTGTCCTCGGTGTATTAGCGGGCACGATGGGCATTCTTCAGGCTTCTGAAGCCATCAAGGAGGTCCTCGGGATCGGTGAGACCGTTGCCGACAAGTTGGTCATCTATGACGCGCTCGACATGAAGTTCCGGAAGGTCGGCCGACCGAAAGATCCTGCCTGTCCGCTCTGCGGGCCTAATCCTAAGATCAAAGATCTGAGTCTCGACTACACCGTCACTTGCACCATCTGATAACCCGTGAATCGTCGCTCGTCAAACGTGAAGCGGAAGGGAGAACAAGACTCCTGTGGCTGACCTAGTCATTCCTCAACACATTCTCGACGACATCATCGCCCACGCGAACGAACTCACTCCGCACGAATGCTGTGGACTATTGGCAGGGACCGATGGTGTGGTCAGCCACATCTACCGGATTAAAAACATCGTCGCGATGGAAGGCGCGCAAAACCTCTCGTCGTTCGATTCAGCCAAAGCCGCGCATCTCGAGCGGCTCTCGCCGTCCGAGCGGGCAGAAATCGCCTTTGTCATGGACATGCAGGACTTCTCTGCCGCAAAGAAAGACATGCGGAATAACGGGCTCGACCTGCAAGTGGTCTATCACTCACACCCTCATGACCCGGCCCGCCCATCGGTCACGGACATCAAGATCGCCAGCGATTACGAAGAAGTGTGGCCGAAGATCAATCTCCCTATTCCCGCCTACCTACTCATCTCTCTCATGAACCCTACGCCCGATGTGCGCTGCTACTGGATCAAATCCGGGCACGTCGCCTCCACCGATTTCGTGATTCGCTGATCGAACCCACATGTACTTCTTCTCCACCGGTGGATATGCTAATGTCACAGCGTCGGCATTGCATGGACGGAAGCAACGCGATGAGACTCTTGCACGTCACGCTCTTCACAATGCTACTGGCCAGCGGCATGGCCGGCTCGAGTTACGCTGAGGAGAAGAGTTTCTATAGCCCGGTCATCTATATCGACATCGAACATCACCGTATCTTGATTTCCCAACTAGGAGGCGTGTTCTACATCGACGTCCCGGACATCGCGCGACCTCACATCGAAAAGCTTCCGGTTTCCGGACTCGTGGACTTTGTGGTTGATTGGAAAGGCGAGGATCAACTGCCTGTGCTGAAAACCTGGAAGGTCAAATCAGGCGAATCGACCTGTATGTACTTCAATGGGACGGAATGCAAAGAGCGATAAACCTCATCACACTATTTCATCGCTTCACGATTACTCCCCGCTGCCGGCCATGTCGTCGATGAGGGGGCGATTGATATCGGTGCAGCCGATGCAGATGGTATCGAAGAGCGTGTCCGCGTCTGCGACGAAATTCTTTTCGTCCGTGAGCCTGTCCGCAATGACCTGGGCATAACAGGTCTCGCACAGCATCATCAGGCCTCGCGAGACTCCGACCGTTTTTCTTCCAGCACTCCCAGCCATAGCAATTACACCGATCCTTTTTGAAGGGCCACAAAAAAATCTTCGGCTTCGAGATCAATCCCACATTGCGGACATTCGTACGGACTCTCTGCTGCAGGGACGTTCAATGGAGTCCGATCAATACGCCCCTGGCAGACATGGTAGAACCGGCCTCGCGCATGTTCATCATCTAAGGGATCGCTCTCGTACAACAAGACCATAGCTCAACCTATCTGAATATTCGTCTCACCGAGTATACTGACCGCCGCTTCTGACCCGCAACTAGGAATGGCCTATTCTCACCGCTACACCTGGAACTGGGCTTCGTAAAGCCCGGCGTATACTCCTCCACGACTGAGCAATTCCCCATGGGATCCTTCCTCCACTAGCCTGCCGTTCTCGAGTACTAGGATCCGATCGACATCATGGAGCGTAGTCAATCGATGTGCAATGATGAACGTGGTTCGTCCAACCGTGAGTTCATTCAAGGCTTCACGGATCTTCACCTCCGTCTCGGTGTCAATATTGGAGGTCGCCTCATCAAAAATCACGATGGGTGGATCTTTCAAAAGGACGCGAGCGATCGATACTCGTTGCTTCTGCCCGACAGAGAGCTTCACTCCACGCTCTCCAATCCATGTGTCGTATCCTTCCGGAAGAGCGGCAATAAACTCATGGGCTCTCGCAACACGAGAGGCTGCTTCCAGCCGATCTTGGTCGGCGGTTAAATCCCCATACATGAGATTTTCTTTCACTGTTCCATTAAACAGGAAGGGCTCCTGCTGCACAAATCCAATCTGCTGTCGCAGGTAGGCAATCGGAAAGTCCCGGAGGTCTCTTCCGTCAATGGAGATCGCCCCATCGGTCACATCATAGAACCGCATCAAAAGTTTGAGTAATGTGCTCTTCCCTGCCCCACTCATCCCGACCAAGGCGACCCGTTCACCAGCGGGCACTGTCACTGAGAATCCTCTTAGTACTGGAACATCAGGTCGATAGTGGAACTGCACCTGGTCAAATCGCACGGCTCCATGGGCACGCTGAATCGGAGCCAACACCCCAGGACGATCGGCGACATCTGGAACGGTATCCAGCACATCAAAAACCCGCTCACTCGCAGCCAACGCATGTTGCAACATGTGATTGACCGAATGAATCTGATTAATGGGCACGTAGAACATTGCCAAATAGGATAGAAACAGTACCAACTCGCCAAGCGTAAGCCGTCCATGCATCACTTCTCCGGCCCCATACCACAGAATCAGCACGGTTCCAAACGAAGCGACAAGAATCATCCCAGGTGAGTAGACCGACCACAGCACCATCGCCTGTAGATTCTTGTCGCTATAGGCTTGACTCAACCGATTGAACCTTCCCTGTTCATGCCCGTGGCGTCCGAACCCCATGGTTTCCCTGATGCCGGATAAGGCGTCCTGTAAATAGCCGTTCAGTTCAGCGGCACTCTGCCTGGTCTCACGATAATAGCCATGCACCTTGGAGGTGAACCAACCGGCGGACAGCGCCAGCACCGGAATCGGCAAAAGCGACAGCGCGGCCAGTTTCCAATTGAGCATGAACAACAGTCCCGTGATCCCGATTAGCGTCAGTGATGCAGTTAACATCCCTTCCAGTCCATCGATAAAGATCCGTTCGACATGTTCCGTGTCGTTGGTCACTCGCGACATGATCTCGCCCGTCGACCGATTTTCAAAATACGTGATGGATAGGCGTTGGAGGGCGCTGAAGATCTGCCGGCGAAGATCGTGAACGACGCGCTGCTCGAGTTGATTATTGAGCCGGATGCGCAAGGAGGCAAACACGTTCTTGAGCACATGGGCGCCGGCCAGCAGGCCGACCGCCCATGGCAGCAACGAGGCCTGCTTCGCCTGAATGACGTCGTCGATGATGATTTTGATGACCCAGGGAGGAACCAATTCCATCGCCGTCGCACAGGCAGCGCAGAGCAACGTCGTGATCGCAAGACGACCATGCGGACGGAGATAGTGGAGGACGCGAAACAGGGACTTCACAAATAATCGAGCACGGTAGGCATTAGATGACGTTCGTGGGCTCTTGTTGCCAATACTGCGAAAACTCGTCGAGCTGCGTGAGGGTGGACATGTCGGTCATGCGGTCGAGAAAGACTTTCCCGATTAAGTGATCGACTTCGTGCTGAATACAGACGGCATAGAGCCCTGTCGCCTCAAAATCCATGGTTTTCCCCTTCCGATCGAGTGCTTTGACGCGCACGAGGGACGGCCTGGTGACCCTCCCTCGTAAGCCGTCGACGCTCAGACAGCCTTCCCAATTCTCCACCTGTTCCGGTCCATAGTAGACGATCGACGGGTTAATGAGGACCGTTTCGGGAAATCCCCCTTCGCCTTTACACCCCATGACGACCAATTGAATCGAGCGCGAGACCTGCGGCGCAGCCAAGCCGATCCCCGGCTCGTCGTACATCGTGTCAAACATGTCGTCGATCAACCGTTGGATGTCCGAGGACTTGATGTCTCGAGGATCCACGGGAGTCGCGAGTCTTCGAAGAACCGGATTTCCAAGCTTGGCAATTTTCAGCAAGGTATCTGTCTTGGTCTTCATATCGTGTATCGCCGTGTCATTATATTCGTAACATAGGAATCTCCTGGCCCGCAACTTTCTACGCCGGTCACGAGGAACTCCGTCTCGGACGTTTCGTCTCAGGAATTTCAAACACCTCTTTATTGTCTTCCCACCACTCGATCCACTCGCTCGACCATGCCGCGCGATCCTGCTTGGTCGACGTTTCCCAATCATGAGACTCCGTCTCATGGCGCGTCAGGATCCACAGTGATTGCAGCGCCGATAAGGCGACGAAGCGTTCGTCATCGCTCACCATGGGTATGAGGATAGGAATAACGGCCTTCTGCCGCACGTACCTGGCTTCAAAGACCGCACTCTTCCTGACCGACGGATTCAGATCCTTCGCCATGACGGCAAGAGCTTCCGGCGCTTGGCCAGGATCTAAACGAACGGCGACGCGCAAGGCATGTTCGCGGACTCGCGGAATTTCGTTGGGGTCTTGGGCGGTTACAAGGAGCGCCGGTACCCCTGCCACGCCTTTCATCATCAATAATGTTTCGATCGCGTTGTAGCGGATCCGCGGGCTCGGCATCGTCAAGGCTTTGACCAAGACCGGAACGGACGATTCACCAAGATGCACGAACTCGCCCATGGCCCAAAATTCCTGTTTCCCTTCCAATAACGGGAGCAACGCCTCTGCACGCTGCAGCTCTTCCGGACTGAGCGGAGTAGTGTTTGGAGGAACCGACACATCCGGCACCTCCGGATTTTGGGGCGGCGCCTCATAGGGCAGTTGGAGATGCCAGGCCTGAGGAGGATGCTCTGTGAGCGCCTGCGAAGGCGCTGTCCCCGCCAATCCCGTTACGATCGTTGCGACAAGACCGAGGAACGTCATCACGATACTTTCACTCCTTTAGTCGTTGTTCGAGTTCCAGATTGTCAACCAAATCCCGCGGCAAGCCGTGGACACATGACGGCACTGAAGAACCGATAGGCAAGAACCGAGCGGCACACGCGTTCCCAAAGCAGGAGAGGCTAGTCCGTCACGTCATCCGTGGCTCGTAGATGCTTCCGAACACGAACCTTCTCATGATGTTTCTGAAGGAGCTGTCGGCGGAGGATCTCACTATTTTCCGCGACGATTCTGACCAGGCGATCCATGTCTTCGGCATGGTCCCGAACAAGTTCAGACAGCTTTTGCATCTGACCTTCCAACCGCTCCAGTCGCCACGTGAGATCGCTCAAGGAACCAGTGGACGGCTTTGGCGAAAGGTTCACCACACGCTTCGCTGTCGTTCGCGGTAGCGCTGCGACAACCACATCACGCTTCATGCTCACTCCTTTACTGCATGCTTTCGACGTTTGACCGACCAGCCGAGACGATTCAAGCTAGGGCTAGTATTATCCGCATGAGTAAGGAAGTCAACGATTCCGCTTCCTTTCTATTTCAGGACGGTCCTGCTAGAATTCAGCCTGTGAAGAACATTTTCACGATGGTCCTGGCCGGCGGCAAAGGCGAGCGCCTGTTCCCGCTCACGGACCAACGCGCAAAACCCGCCGTTCCCTTCGGAGGAAAGTACCGCATCATCGACTTTACTCTGAGCAACTGTATCAATTCCGGACTTCGCAAGATCGTCGTGCTCATCCAATACAAATCGCACTCGCTCGATCGCCATATCCGGATCGGCTGGAACGTGCTCAACGCCGAGCTGGGAGAATACATCGCATCGGTCCCCCCTCAACAACGGATCAGCGAAGACTGGTATCGCGGCACCGCCGACGCCGTGTACCAGAATATGTTTTTGATCGACGGTGAAGATCCTCAGTATTTGCTGATTTTGGCGGGTGATCATATTTATAAAATGAACTATGCGGAGATGTTTCATTGGCTCATCGCGAAAAGCGCGGATGTCGTGGTCGGCGCCATCGACATTCCGGTTCAAGACGCAACTCGATTCGGCGTCATCGCGGTGGACGAAGACTACCGGATTACCCGTTTCGATGAGAAACCGGCAAATCCCATTCCCCTTCCCAACGATCCGACTCATGCCTTTGCGTCGATGGGGATCTATCTCTTCCGCACCCAGGCGCTTCGTGAATATCTGATCGCCGATGCGCAAGAAGGCACGGCGCATGACTTTGGAAAAAACATCATCCCCCGTATGATCCAACACAAGCGCGTGTACGCGTTCAAGTTTCAAGACGCCAATAGAAAGGCCGTCCAATACTGGCGCGACATCGGCACCCTCGACGCTTATTGGGAAGCGAACATGGATTTGGTGGCCGTCGATCCCCAGTTCAATCTGTATGACCCTGACTGGCCGATCCGCACGTATCAGGGACAGTTTCCGCCGGCCAAGTTTGTCTTTGCCCAGGATTATCAGGGTGGCCGCATGGGAGTTGCGCTTGACTCGATCGTATGTGGAGGATGCATCATCTCCGGTGGGCGCGTGCAGAATTCGGTCTTATCTCCCAATGTCCGGGTGCAAGATCATGCCGACGTTCGCGAGTCCATCATCATGGAGAATGTCATGATCGGCGAGAACAGCCGCATCCGGAGGGCAATCATCGATAAAGACGTGACGATCCCTCCCCACACTGAAATCGGATACAATCGTGAGGCCGATGCCCAGCGCTTTACCGTCACCGACTCCGGTCTCGTCGTGATCTCAAAGGGAATGAAACTGCATGCCGCCGTCGATTCATCCGGTTGATCTGGTTACCGCTCTCCGCCATAAACATCTCACGCCGGCTATCGTGTTTCTCACTTCCCGTCGGGCCTGTGACGAAGCCATGGAGGCCTTCGACCACGCCGATCTGGTGCTGCCTCCGGTTCGGCAAGAGGCGATCGGTACCGCCCTCGAACGGGTCATCGCTCAATACCCGAGCATTGCCGAGCATCCCCTCATTCCCATCGTGCAGCGGATCGGCGTGGCCGCTCATCATGCCGGGCATCTCCCGTCCTGGAAAATCGCGATCGAGGAGCTGATGCGACAGGGCCATCTCGATGCAGTGTTCGCCACGACGACCTTGGCGGCAGGGGTCGATTTTCCCGCGCGCACGGTCGTGATCACTCAATCCAGCATTCGTAAGTCGCGCGACTTCACCGACCTGACGATCGGAGAAGTCCAACAGATTGCGGGGAGAGCCGGCCGACGGGGGAAAGATCATGTGGGTTTTGCGGTGATCACGCCCTCTCCCTATATCGACCTGAACGTCCTGACGAAAGGGCTGACGGGACAACCGGAATCTATCGACAGCCAATTCACCATCAGCTACCCGATGGTGCTGAACCTCCTCAAGGCCCATCCACACGAACACATTCAAGGCATCCTAGCGAAGAGTTTTGCGCAATTCCAACTCAACCAGCGGGCGGAACTCCTCGAACGGAAATTGGATCTGGTTCAGACGCAGTTGGAACCATTCGGCCCACGGGTGTGCACTGATTGGATCACACAATGGCAAACCTTCGACCATGTGCGGAGACGCCGTCCTGCCCGGCACCAGAACCATCGCTCAGATTCTCCGGAAATCGCAGCACGGTTGTCCTTTCTGACGCCGGGGCGAGTGGTGGGACTCGCGAAAGGGCGAGGCATCGTCCTCAGACAGTACCGGAGCAAAGGCCAGAAGAACTCCATGCTGACCATGTTGCGGCCGGACGGCGCCGTCACCGAATGCCCGGCGACGAGCGTACGGGAAGTCTACGACCGAACCTACGACTGTGCGGAGATCTTGACCTATCCCTGGTGTTCGGCAGAGACGTTTGATCGGCTCAGCGAGCAACTGGAGGAACTGCCCCCGCGACTCCCGATCCTCCCTATCTTGACTGCGCCTTCGGTGGAAACATTGCCGGATGCCGTCGTCCAATCTTTGGGCGATTTTCCTTGTCCGACCTGTTCGTCCCGCCCGGCTTGTCAAAAGGATTTTCCCACGGCCTCCCGACTTCGCCAGGAGCAGCAACGTCATACGAAATCCATTCAAGCGCTGCGAACCAATTTATGGCATCACTTTCAAGAACGCGTGGACGTACTACAGACGTTCGGGTACCTTACGCCGAGCGCGCAATTGACCGCCGATGGAGAATGGGCGAGACTGATTCGCATCGATCACTCGCTCTTGATCACGGAACTGATTCGCGCCGATGCGTTCACCGGTGCGGATCCGTCGCTCCTCACAGGAATCATGGCCAGTCTGGCCCACGATGATGATCGCCCAGGCGCGTTTCCACGCATTAGTCCGGGCTTGAGTTCGCTGCTGAGACAAGTTCGCAAGCTCGCAGAAAGTCTTGTGCCACACGAAGACCCTCCGCTCCTCCGCGCGGACGTGGCAGCCTTGGCGGAGCGGTGGGTCGCCGAGCCGACCCTTACATGGATCGGACTCTGCCGACTCACCACGATGGCAGAAGGCGATATCTATCGGCTGCTTGCCAGAACAATCGAATTCCTGTCACAGGTGCAGACACTCAAAGCCACCCATCCCGGCTTGGCTGACTCTGCTGCGGAGGCACTCGCGGTGATTCGCCGAGGGGTATTGGAGGAATTGCCATGACCGCGTCGTTCGTCGTTCGTGAAGCGTCTTGCGCAAGCAACTTTTTCCCATCTCTAATCCGCGTGCGCTTCACGCTTCACGTTTCACGCATCACGAGAAAGAGATGACGACTGACGAGCTCGAACAACTACTTGCCCAGCAACCCGTTGCGTTCTTGCACCGCCTGGCCCGCGGCCGTATTCATCGACACTTTCGCGCCGGCAAGCGACGCCTGATCGAGTTGCTATTGCAACATTCGAGTCACAATCTTGCCGGCCTGGAATCGGACATCCAGGCACTGCTCGAAGCGCGACCATCTCAATCAGAGTCTGGCCCGCAGCCCAGCCAAGCCCCTCCAGGCATCGCCCGAAAACAGCGCTCTTCACAGACACCGCTTCCGGCAGCGAGTGAATCCGCCATCTCACTCGCGAGTTGGTTGGAAGGTATCGGTGTTCCCGATCCACAGCCGTTCGTGCCCGACCCTTGGCAAACCGAAGCACTATCGGCCCTGAGCGAAACCGACGTCGTCATCAGTGTCCCCACGGGAAGCGGCAAGACCTACGTCGCCGTCGAAGCAGCCCGCCGCGCCATGGAAGACAATCGCACCGTCATCTACACGTCCCCACTCAAGGCCCTGTCCAACACAAAATATACGGAGTTTTCTCGGCTCTTTGGATCGGAGAAGGTGGGCATTCTGACAGGGGATCGCCAGGAGAACGGTCAGGCCCCGCTGCTGATCATGACGACGGAAATTCTGCGCAACCTGCTCTACGATGCCGCCAGCGGCGAAATCGATGTCCGGTTGGACACACTAGGGCTCGTGATTCTCGATGAGTCGCAATACATCGCTGATCCTGAGCGGGGAGTCGTCTGGGAAGAAACCATCATCTTTTGCCCGTCACAGGCGAGGCTCCTGTTGCTCTCCGCCTCGATCGGAAACCCGCAAGACATTGCCGATTGGCTGACGTCGATCCGGACTACGGCCTGCCGTCTGGTGCGTCACGGCAAGCGCACAGTCCCGCTCAGAGCCGGCTATCTCCACCCCAACGGCAAATTGACACCTCTCTTCAGGAGCGTGGGAATCCCCTACGGACACCCTACGCAACTCCATCCGGAGGCCAAGCGTCTTTTCCTTGAGTACGAAGAGGAAACGTTGCCGTCAGGACGTTCGAGGCGTTAGGTGTTGAGATCCTTTACGAGGTCTAGAAGGATCCCGTCAGACCGAGGAGAACACCATGGCGGATGCTTTGGAACTCGGTAAGCGGAACTGTTTCAGAGCCACCGCCGATCGGATGATTCTGCCACTCACCGGCATAGGTACGGTTCCACATGATGCGATAGCCGGCTGTGAGGGCCAGATTGCGTGTCAATGAGAGTTTACCCCCGGCCCCGGCATTGGCACTGACACCGACTCCCCACATCGAAAAACTCGGGTCTTGTTGAAGATCGGAGCGAAGATGATGCACGTCTTCATTGTAGAGGACACTGACAGGGCTCACGGAGACCTTGAGGTCAAGACTCACCCGGCGAGTGACGCGATATTCAGTATCGACTCCAATATGAATCGGGGTGATCCAATGCGTGGTGTTCGTGATGGCTATCACACCGGATAGGTTAAGGTTGGGCGTGCAGGACAAACCGGGAATTCCCGACGGGTTACAGGCCACTTGTCGGACACCGGTCGCCTCGTACCGGGTCCTCCAATACTGAAAGCCGGCAAAGAGATCGACGTACCCGCGTGATCCTGAAAACTCGGCCGCACGGAACCCGAGGTCGAGCCTCCCATATTGGGTACCCGATCCTGTAACATCGCTGTGTGTCCGTGAGAAAAGTTGCTGTCCGGTCACCGCCGTGAAGTCATCATCCACGAGGAGGCCTCGATCAAACGAGACGGAAAAACCGCCTTCGGCCCGAAAAAACCCGCGGCGGCCGAAATTAAGCCTCCCTCCCAGTTCGATGATCTGGGTGTCGTTGTCTTTGTAGGTCAATTTTGACGTCGGATCGCCCAGCCGGGGATCGAGTCCTGATGCGTCATGACTCCACCTGGTTTCACCGGCCGTGAACAACCAGGACCTGACCGACAGCTCGACCCTCGGTTTCGCAGGCGATTCGGCACCTTGCCCCAAGCCCGGCTCAGCTGAAGCAACCAGAACCAGGACAACAAGGCTGAAGATCCAAGTGCACTGATATCGTGATGCTATCACTACCGTCTCCCCTCCCCGCAGATGCACGACTGTTTTAGAGCACCATCAACTGCGATGAATCATACGAGAGACGATACCATATGAATAGGTTTTTTGATCTCTCACAACGAGACTGCTCGTTGTGCATTCCTATTACTTTGCGCAATTTTCCACGAGGCAGACCTTACTGCCTGATTCAATTCCGTGCGCTACCATTCTGTCAAGGTGGTTAGGGATCCTGCAGCGTCATCCAGCATACAGCAATCAGGACAAGACATCTTCTCATTGCACAGCCTTGCCACACCACGCCTCCTTACCACACCCTGCTCGGCACGACTACCATATCGCCGGTTTTCAATATGAAGTCCTTAATTTCCCCTTTCCCAGACAACAGATCCTCATACCGTACGGGAATCTTCAATTCTTTGGGGTGGCCGAGTGGCCCAACCACAGTACGGCGTACTTGCACACTATTCTTCGCAGCATAGGGGGTGAACCCCCCTGCCATTGCGATGGCTTGCAGGACGGTCGCGTGTGACTTGACTTGATACTTGCCCGGTTTCGCAACATCCCCCAAGACGTACACATAGTAGCTGTTGACCTCTTTGACTTTGACATGTACTAATGCGTTCTCCTTGTATTCTTTCAGACGCTCGGCAAGGTGTACGGCTAGCTCCTTGGCTGTTCGTCTGTTCGCCTCAATCTCTCCGATCAGCGGCATCGAAATGTAACCGTCTGGCCTCACCACGACGCCTTTTTGCGTCAGATCTTCGCTGCGCCAAACTGAAATGTCGAGCACATCCTCAGGTCCCAATAGAAACTCCTCCGTGGCGCTGTCGGCTTCGGCAATGACGTCCTCTGAGGGGCCCGTGGTGCAGCCGGACGCGCTTATGGCTGCCGCAAGAATCAGCACCCCGAACAACACTCTGGCCATGCCAATGTCCTTCCTTTTGCGTCGCTTGTCGTATTTCACTGCCAAGTTTCGGGTTTCAAGATTCTCGTTTCAAGTGTGGAGACGATACGCTCATGCAACTTGAAACCTGGAACCTGAAACTCAGCATCGAAAGCGCACTAACAGTCTCCCGACACATCCCCGAGAGGTATCATCTTTAGGTGTGGAAATAGGATAAAGGCGGCGTAGCCTTTCGGTTG
>CAYTAS010000061.1:0-20315 GCA_964435885.1 uncultured Nitrospira sp.
GCGCATGTCCTACTCAACCCCGTACATTCCGATGCGGCGCGGCTTCGGGTATCTGGTGGCGATCATCGACTGGTACTCGCGGCGGGTACTGGCCTGGCGGATCAGCAACAGCATGGACACGTCGTTCTGCGTCGACTGCCTCGAGGACGCACTGAGCCGCGTTGGCAAGCCGGAAATCTTCAACAGTGACCAAGGCTCGCAGTTCACGAGTGCGGGGTTCACGGACGTCCTCAAGCGAGCAGGCATTGCCATCAGCATGGATGGGCGTGGACGCGCCCTGGACAACATCTTCGTCGAACGGCTGTGGCGCAGCGTCAAGTACGAGGATGTGTATCTGAGGGGATACGGCACGGTCACCGAGCTGACCCTTGGCCTAGCGGAATATTTCGCGTTCTACAACGGAGAGCGCCCGCACCAGTCGTTGGACAACCGGACGCCGAACATGGTGTATGCCGATGGCCAGGGCGGCGGGGCGAGGATCCCCGATCATGTCGGCGTCATACCAGGGCAGCGCTGCTCCGCTGCGATTGAAACGATGGGCGCAACTTAAATTCGGATGACATCTGTCTTGACTGAGGGGTCCACTTTAACCCTCCGCTCCTGCTGGTCGCTATCGCCTTGGCTATGATCGCTATCGTGGTGTTTGCCTTGATGACGGCAGGCAATTGAAATAGCCGAGTAGGCATCTGCCAGTCTTCGATGGTGCCCTCCATTCCGTCTGATTCCCATCTCTTGAAATAGTCTCCCCCACGGCATCCCCTTCATCCCATGCCAGATGACTTCCGTTGTGAGATAGGCACCGTGTCCGGCATTTTTCGTTAGGCCTCTTGCCAAGGCTTCACACCGGATGGTTTCAATCCAGTCAATGGACTGGGAGCGGTTCCGCAACGAGATGAAAGCTATCATTTCCTCGTTTCCACATCTTGACCTTCCATCACTCATGGTGTAACCATTGGCTACTTCCATGTTGACCCGTCAAGACATCGCCCAAAACATCTACCTTCGTCTGACTGCCTCCCGTTTTGGCTATCCTGCCGGTCTGATTGGAACCGTTCACACCATCGGCACCGACTGGTCAGGCAACTGGTACTTCCAACTTCGATGGGTGAACCGCGCAACAGGCAAACGAAATAGACCTGTATCGGAATGGAGCCTCCACCTCCGTGATAAAGACCTTGAAGATTTCGAACGGATTGAGTCGTGGGAACAGGTCCAGGAGCTACTGAGGGAGCCGAGGCCTCAGCGCAAGGCTAGGAGGAAGGCAAAACGGCTACTGAGGTTTTCCAACTCTCTTGGGCGAGTGTCGAGGGGGAACAAACACCCGAACCAGTTGAAGCTGTACGAGCAGGATTAACGCAAGACACAGAGCAAAACCACGGCACTACAGGGCCTCGATACGACTCGCTATCGTATCAACACTCTCCGCCTAGCCCTTCAAGGCGGTGATTTCCTGTTGTTGATCGATCTTCCGTGACAGTTCATGGACCAAGCTCGTGAGCTCACGCACGGCTTTGTATGAGTTGTTCTGATGAGAACTCTCTCGCTGTCCAAGTCGCAGCTCAAAATCCTCTATTCGTTTTGAAAGTTTGCTCACCATGGTAGCCTCCCTTCTTGTACCGAAGATCACGCAGAGGATTTCCACCCAACATGCATTGATTGAACGACGCGGCAAGGATATTGTCAAGCAGGGCTCAAGCGTCCGTTCCGGTCTTGGGCATGGGAGGGAACCACGGGATGCGGCTGGTATCAGGAAGGCCCTTGACGAGATTCTTGTCGCTTCTCTTGGGACCGCTTAGGTTTCCAAGTCCCTTGCCCCTGCGCTTGACCACTCGACGCGGCTTGAAGTGTTTCTTGGCAGACATATGTTCATTATACCAGGAAACTCGCCACTCCAAGGAACCAAGGCCTTGGTGTTTGCCCTGATGACGACAGGCAATTGAAATAGTTTGCTAGAGTCTCCCTGCACCGTCCCCGCCACCCCATGCTGGAAGATTTCTGTTGTGAGATTGAAACGCGTATCGTATCCTTACGGGCTACATGTTCCCTCACAAGAAAGGACCAATCATCCATGTTATCAAAGCGAATTCACACCCTATGCGTGGCCATGAGCCTTTGTCTCCTCGCGGCTCCTGCGCTTGCGGCCTCCTCGGACCCAGCCAATGATGACCAGAAGACCTTATACGCACTCGGATTAGCGATCAGCCAATCGCTGGGAACCTTTTCCTTGAGTGAAACCGAACTCGATATGGTCAAGAACGGGATGACCGACGGTGTGCTCAAACGCCCGCAAAAGGTCGATCTCCAAACATTCGGACCAAAAATTCAGCTGCTCCAGCAATCTCGCTTGGCGATGGTCGCCGAGGGTGAGAAGAAAGCCGGCGCCGCATTCGTCACCAAAGCGGCCTCTGAGAAAGGCGCCGTGAAGACGGAGTCCGGCATCGTCATCACCCCTATCAAACAAGGCTCCGGTGCAAAACCGAAGGAAACGGATACGGTCAAGGTCCATTATCATGGTACGTTGACCGACGGCACGGTCTTCGATAGCTCCGTCAAGCGAGGAGAACCAGCCACCTTTCCCCTCAGCAAAGTCATCAAATGCTGGACCGAAGGGGTGCAACACATCAAAGTTGGTGGAAAAAGCAAGTTGATCTGCCCGTCAAACCTGGCCTATGGAGACAGCGGGTCTCCTCCGACCATCAAGCCTGGTTCGACTTTAGTTTTTGAAGTAGAGTTACTTGACATCGTCAAGGACTAGACAGTGCTGGTGCCGCCTCCCACACAGCTGGAGAGGCGGCGCCAGGCTCGTACTTCCAGAACCTACCGCGCCCGGCCCCCACACTGTCTCATGTTTCCAACCACGACATCGTGAATGAGATCCCAACCACAGACCATCCGGATGCTACACCCTCCTCGCCCCTCCGCTGGTTGATCCTTGGGCTGCTCTTCGCCATCAGTGTCGTCACCTACATCGATCGTGTGAATATCTCCGTCACAGCCCGGCACATGATGCCGGCGCTGGGGATCACCGAGCAGGAAATGGGATTTGTCTTCTCGGCCTTTGTGGTGGGGTACGCCTTTTTTCAGATTCCCGGCGGATGGCTCAGCGATCGCTGGGGCATTCGTATTGTCCTCACGATCGCCCTGATCTGGTGGTCCTGCTTTACCGCATGGACAGCCATCGCGGCGACGTCGTTCCTCGCCGCATCGTTCGGGGTCGTCGGTGCTCTGGCCTGTGTTCGTTTTTTCCTGGGCGTCGGAGAGGCAGCGGCACTGCCGACGTTCAATCGAGCGGTGACCGACTGGCTTCCACGCCATGAACGGGGACTCGGCATCGGCATCGCCATCGGAGGAATCGGAATCGGCGCGGCGATGACACCGCCCCTCACCGCATGGATCATGGTCAACTATGGGTGGCAGACAGCGTTTTATCTATCGAGTGCGTTGGGGGTGGGCCTTGCGGTGATCTGGTGGTTCTTGGCCGCTGATCGTCCGACAAGTCACCGCTGGCACCGGCATCACGCAACCGGGGTTCCCAGCCATCCCGCCTCTACGACGCAGCCAGCGATTCCTTGGAGGTTGTTTCGACAGACACCGAGCGTCTGGTGGCTTGTGCTGAGCTATGGGTGCTTGGGCTATGTCGCGTATGTCTACATGTCTTGGTTCTATCTCTACCTTGTTAATGAGCGAGGGTTCACCATCCTGACTGGGGGATTGTTTGCCGCCGCCCCCTTTCTCATGATCCTCGTATCCTGTCCGTTCGGTGGATGGGTCACCGACCGCTTGGCTCTGCGCCACGGCATCACAAGAGGCCGCCAGATCGTCGGCATGACGGGAATGGGGCTCGCCGCAGGGTCGATCGCGCTCGGCGCGAGTGTGGAATCTCCGTATCTGGCAATCGCCGCCCTGTCGGTAGGCGCGGGGTGGCTCTATTTCACGATCGGCGCCTATTGGTCTTCAACGAGCGATCTTTCGCCGACCCATGCCGGGAGCCTGTCAGGTCTCATGAATATGGGCGCCAATCTCGGCGGCGCGATTTCTCCTGTGTGCACGCCATGGATCGCGCAACAGTGGGGTTGGTCTGCTTCGCTGAGCGTTGCTGCGGTCATGGCGCTGATCGGTGGAATCATGTGGCTGGGCATCCACTCGGGCGACGGCCTCGGAAACGATGCGACTGGATCGTAACGGACAGGGGTCGGTCTTCTCGCCGCTCCTTGTCATCGGGAAGACCGCCTTGATACAGTCACGGCATGACGTTACAGTTTCAAAAGAAAGATCCTCGCGTCACGATCACGACGAGATTCGGCGAGATCAAGATCCGTCTCTATTCCGACGCGGCGCCGCGCCATGTCGAGAACCTCATCAACCTCGTGAACATCGGATTCTATAACGACACCACCTTTCACCGGGTGGTCCCCGGGTTCATTATTCAAGGTGGAGATCCGTTGAGCAAACATCCTGAGCGGCAGCTCCATGGCACCGGAGGCCCAGGCTACTTTCTTTCACCGGAGCCAAACGACTACCCGCACAAACGCGGCGCCCTCTCGATGGCCAAAATGCCGCGTGAGAGTAACAGCACGCGCGACTTCAACGACAACGGCTCTCAATTTTTCATTTGCGTGGACGACAACAGCGGTCTGGACCGTCGCTATACCGTCTTCGGAGAAGTGTTTCGTGGAATGGACGTCGTCGACCGAATCGTCGGCGTCCCGCGCGATGAGCGAGACAATCCGCTGGAGCCGGTCAGAATCATCATGACCGTCAAGGAATAGGTCATCAGAGATCGTCACAACCTTGCTATGGGTGCACAAATCAATCTTTTGAAAGGCACGATCCTCTCGACATCCGAACCGGCATCCATTCGTCTGGCAGCCGGAATCATCCGAACCGGCGGACTCGTCGCATTTCCCACTGAAACAGTGTATGGGCTCGGCTGTGACGCGATGAATCCGGCCGCTGCCGCGAAGATCTTCGAGGCCAAACAACGGCCACACTTCGACCCCCTCATCGTGCATATTGCCGACCGATCCCAATTGGACACCGTTGTGATATCACAATCCCCGCTCGCTCAGAGACTCATGGATGAGTTCTGGCCCGGTCCGTTGACGCTGGTCCTACCCAAGCAATCGGCCGTTCCTGATCTCGTCACCGCCGGCTTACCGACGGTTGCCGTCAGAATGCCGAGCCATCCGGTTGCGCACGCTCTCATTTGCGAGGTAGGTACTCCCATCGCCGCGCCAAGCGCCAATCCGTTCGGCTACGTCAGTCCGACGACAGCGCGACATGTCTTTGACGGACTTGGACGTACCGTCGACCTGATTCTGGATGGAGGGCCATGTTCGGTCGGAGTAGAATCGACGGTCATCTCGCTGATCGGCCCACAACCAGTTCTCTTGAGACCGGGCAGTATCACACTCGAACAACTCACTTCCGTCATCGGCCCAGTGCATGGCCCGTCGGGGAACAACGACAAACCGGTTGCCCCGGGACAACTGACCCGCCATTATGCGACGCTCACTCCCCTGACGATTCTCCCCTCTGCCGGAACTCAGCCAGTCCCGAGTCCTGAGGAGCGGGTGGGACTGTTACTCATCTCGCCATCAAACGTGAGCGAATACCGTTTCGCCGCTATTGAGGTGTTGTCTCACACTGGAGACCTGCGCGAGGCGGCACGAAATCTCTTCGCCGCACTCCGGCGATTGGATGCGCTGTGCCTGGATCGAATCTACGCCGAACCCTGTCACGAAACGGGGCTCGGAACGGCCATCATGGATCGCCTGCGCCGCTGTGGGGCGCGTTGAGATGGTTGGTAAATAACGGCCTCGGCATCGCCCATGCCGCCATCAGTATCGCCCGTTCGGATCCGTGGCCGCCGAGGCCGCCGAGGTGAGATTTCGATAGAGAAGATGGAACGCCTCTGTGCTTAGCTCAGGGTCTCGTAGTTTTTCCAAGGCGTCCTGATTGATGGGGTACTCGACCGTGTCATCATAATTGGAAGAGGCAATCGTGATAAACCGTGGAGGGAATAATCGTTCCGGCAGCAAGATACCGACGCCGAGGTTGTACTTGATGGCCAACCTGATCGCCTCTCGCGCTTTGTCGGCAGGGACTTCCCGCCCCAACCCAATGTTTTGCGGAGGTTGACCCATGCGTGCAAATTGGAAATGCACATTGACCAGCCCTGCCTGAGCAAATTCATTTTTTAATTCTGCTTCGCGACCGCGATACTGATTGGCAAATACGACTTCAACACGGCTCACTGTCGGCGTCGAGGTCACCTCACCAAACGCACAGAGGCCGGTGATCTCACTGATCAAAACGATGAGGATCAGACCGATGATATGTCGGTGTAGACGCATAACTTTGTTATCTTGGACATAAATTCTAACAAGTTGTTTTATCTAGCCTTCACGATGAGTTCCCGTTCTTGATGGCCATCAATCGGAGGACTTGATATTAACAGATTCATGAAAACCCTGCCGGGGAGGACTCGCTCCCCAGCAGCGTGAATCAGGTGAATCGGCGGGATGGTGGCGCGCCCACTCAGAAGCGGGCACGCCACCTCGACGACGTGTTACTTCCGTTCTTTCAGCGATGTCGCTGAAGCCTTTGCCTTACCCGGCGCTTGCTCCGCAGTCTTTGTCGGTGGGACCTGGGGCATCAACGGCTTGATCCGCTGATCATCCGTCGGAAGCACTCGGAAGAGACCCCACTGACCGGCGCTGGCATAGGCCGGCCGCTGATTTTTCCACAAGTAGTCCCCGACGATCTTGTTCGGGCCACCTGCCCCACCAGTAAGGTGGGCGTTGATGATTTCCGATCCACCGAACTCCATGGTGCTGACTTGGTCGGCACCCTGCATGTACGGTTCATGCGGCCATTCATGGCCATCGATCGTGAACAGCTGCACCTGCTCGCTGAAGGCGCCCAAGACGTGAACGGCCACTGGGTCGCCGACATGAGCCTGAAGCAACGGGGTCGATGGTGTTTCACCCGCCTTTACGCAGGCGAACACCTCAGGAATGTCACAGCCCTTTTCCATCCGCCATGCAGTCGGTTCCGAGCGGTAATTCACCGCCGTGATACCGGCCACTTGTTGGATGTAAGGCATAAAGCTGACCCCGACGATGTTGTCCTCGTCTTGGAACATCAACGAGAAGTCACGGTAGTTCCTCCGGTTTTCATTACCCGGGAGGGTCCGATCAACGAGCACGTCGGCGCGCCAACTGCTCTTCATCGTAATATCCTCTCCCGACACCGGATCTCGGTATCGTGAGCCCTTCGGCCCAACGATGATGGACCCGAACAAGCCGTTCCGAGGATTCTCCACGACATTACCCCAGTCCTGAATGAGTGCGGCCAACTCGCCGTACTCCGGATGGGCATAATACGTATAGGTCTTGCTCTCGCCCGGAGCAACCGTTTGGTCGCCGGGATTGTTCCCGACATTGGCACCGAACGAGTCTTTCGGGTCGAACGCCATCATATCGACATGGAACCCGGCTCGATCTTTAGCCATCTCATTCTTCAGATTGATCTTTACGCAGTCTCCGACGTTGACGTGTAAGGTCAACGGGCTCGGCTTCAATTCTCCGGCCTTAACCCGTCCACGATCACCGTCGAGGACATACATCTTGCCCTGCTCATTGCCGAAGACCATCTTGCGCTCAAGATCGACTTCCATGACTCCCGGTGCGCCTTCATGATACCGGATCTGTTGATCGATCGCAGAGACGTTAAAGGTCTTCACCGGCGCTTCGGTCGGACAGACCGACGGCGCGGATTTTTGAATCTGCTCGCGGCTGGGCAACGGCTTCAGGTCCCCTTGCAATTCGTCGAACACTCGGAAAATTCCCCAACTGCCTTCCGCAAAGTGCGACGCGCGACCACTGTAATAGAGGTAATCGCCCGCCTGCTTCTGCGGCCCACCTGCGGCTGGAATGGCCGGATCATACCGTTCACCGATCACCAGATGGACCGTACTCCTCGGCATCGCATCTTTGGCGTACCGCTCCATCGGGAACCAGTGACCGGTGACGTGCCAGGTATGGACTTCATTAGCGGATCCAACGAGGGCCCGCACAAGAATCGGATCCCCCAGATAGGCACGAAGCAATGGCGTCCCCGGGTCGCCATGAATGCCGGACACGAACAGTTTCGACGGGTCCGGATTGTTGGCGAGACGCACGCTCAACGGCTCGACACGCATGCTATAGCCGCTGCCCGTCGTCGCTTCACCACCATTCAGAAACCACATCGGGGACTTATTAATTTTCTCTGGGAATTGATGGGACGGGGGTCCGTCCACTGTGACCGCTCCCACGCGCGCTTGCGGATTGTCTGTGGTGATCAATTCCGCCGTCCTGGCGTTACTGTCCATGATGTGCATCATCACTTCTCTGAAACTGCCGCGGATATGGGCGGAAACCGGTTCCAGCGTATGAATATCCGCGATGGGGCCGCTCCGGATTTCCTTGCCCGTCACCGGGTCATGATAGGTCGACCGCGGCGGCTCCGTGATGAACGCTGAAAACAGCCCATGGCCCCATGTATCCGTTCCAAATACATGATCGTGCCAGTACACCGTGCCGAGATCTGCGTCTACGTACCAACGCTCACGGATAAACTCGACGCTGGCAATATCGTTCTTCTTATGCGCATGCTTCAATGGCGCATCGAACGTAATCGTCTTGCCCTTCATGCTCTTGATCCTGGCGACTTCAAAGTACTTCGAATCATCCATCCCCACACCAAGTTCCGTATTCACGTGGAACTTAGACGTGTCCGCCAACGTGATGCTACGGGCGCCGGCTTTCGAGTCTGCCGTCAACACCGTATTCGCCGGGAGCGGCATCCCTTTGTCCGGTTGTGGGTCCGTCAACATCGTAAACGCCCGCAACGACATGTCGTATGAGAAACCGATCGTCGGTCCATCGGACGCACTCGTGTCGAATTGGAAGAAGTGCGGATGGAGGTTGATCTTGTTGGACCAGCCGGTTCGCGCATCATCCGGGATTTCGTTCTTGAAGATGACGTCCACGCAATCATACACGTTTCCGCGAATGACCAGCGGTACCTGTTTCGCAGGATTCTTTCGGACTTCAGCTTCTTCTTCATGCAAGACATAGATCATCCCGATCGGGTCTATCAGCGCCGGCGTTTTGTCCGTTGCCGGTTTGAGCGTGATCGGGAGCGTAATGGAATGGATGGTAAAGTATTTCCGCGGAGCATTCTCCGGGCACAAACTCCACGGGCCCTGCGCGCCTGGTTTCGGCGGCTCGGTGTCTCTTGTCCCATCTTCCCGAACACGGAACGGTTCCAACCACGGGGCGCCGCCATGGTTCGGGGCAAAGGGTGGACGCTTCCCAAGATGTGGACGCAGCCAAGGGAATGCCAGCTTGCCCGTTTGTGGGTCGAATGTGATCGGCAAACGCTTCAACGGCGCCGGCGACACGTAGTCCGCCCACTTGTGCGGGGTTTCCGGCTCATTGAGCGCCAAGGCCCCTTCCCACTTCCAATTCACGACGGTCGCGTCGTTCGCCTTGGCCTGCTTCACCTGATCTTCCGTCTTGCCAGGCAGCCCCTGCGGCGGCAACATGTACTCGACCCAATCCTTGATCGAAACCTTGACCGGATTGGCTTTCCAATCGGTCTTATCCTTGGTGATCACAAACTTCTTCCCGCCGTACCAATCCACAGTCGTGCCGACCAGCTGATCCGAACCGACGGCTGCCTTGATCTTCCCCTTTCGATCCGGCAATTCCACGAGCGGCTTCATCACATCGGTCTGGTAGCCCGGCGCCTGCAACGTGTTATAGACGCGCCAGAATCCCCACATCCCCGTGACATAGTGCTGAGGAATGTGGCAGTGGAACACAAATTCACCGGCCAATGCCTGCAACCCGCCTGATCCACCCTCGATCACTTCATCGTAAATCTCCGACGGCCCGATCGACTGCACATCCAGACGGTCCGACGTGTCGTTGATCAGCGGAAATTTGACCGGACCGTTCTTGGACAGCGTTGGATCCAGCTTGCTGGTACCAGGCTGCCGAGCCCAACGAATCGACCCGCCATGCAGATGATGAGAATGCACGATTTCTGATCCGCCGACCATACGAAACTTCGCCGGATCACCGAGATAAGAGCGCGGAATCGTGGTAGCCGGATCACCGAATGTATAGGATCCATAGCCCTGTGATTCGTCGGCAAAACCGACCAAATGCTCCTGCATTTCCAGGCGAGTGCCGTGCGGCTCGCTCCGGTAGTTGAGCAACCGCGCCGCAGGACGATAGGTGTCCGTATGGGGATCGCGCTGAGGCAGCATGTCTCCCTTACGGTTCAACAAGCGAAAGGTCTCATCACCGGCTTCGTGGTAGAAAATCACGAACTCTCGGAAGTCCGAGCCGTTCGCGACGTCAATCATGGCTTCCCACCCACTTGCCATCTCTTCGCCCGTAAATGGACTGAGAAACCGCGAGCCCCGAGGTTCAACGACGAGAGACCCGAGCAGACCTAAGGAATACTGCTCTCGCGTGGCATGGCTATGAAACGCATGTCCTCCTTCTTGCGTATCCGGCTGAATATACCATTCGAAATCTCCACTCTTTCCTGGCGCGACCAGCGCATCGGGATTATTCGCGGCAGCCGGCTTACCCGTGCCGGCCACCAACAATTGAGAGCCATTGATGATCATGTTCGTAGGTTCGTCTTCGATCTGATTACGGAGGGTAATCCGCAGACAGTCTCCTTGATTGGCCCGGATGACCAACGGCTGGATCAAGTCACCCTGAAGGCCGTTCGAAACCGCGCCGGCTGCAAAGGTCTGATCCTCACTCTCACGTGCGGTCTTATTCTTCGCCTCTTCTTCGCGCACCCCGGCAACATTCTCGGTAAGAGCGTACATGTAGCCCGGATAAAAGTCCCCGAACCGATTGACCGAAATCTCGACGTTCATCGCCGTCACGTCGTAGGCTCGAACCGGCGCATAGGCCGGGCATCGTCTGCCCTGTGTCACCTTCACTTTGTCCATATCGTCCGCGACGAGGAGGATACCTTGCTGCATCGCGTGGGCACTCGCCCCCTGGAACGGTCCCTTGGATTGAACCTGCCGCTCGATCTGCTGGACGGCCTTTGACATCTTATCCATCAGCACCGGACCAGCTTGCGCATGAACGGGTTTCGCCAAGTCCTGCATTGTGTGTTGGGCGACATGCCCATCGTGCGACATGATCGCAGCCGCCGGAAGCGCCCCAGCCACCGTCAGGCAGGCTGCCAGCCCGTAGACCGTTGCCAGGCCCTGATTATTTAAAACACCCATACGTTCAGCCTCCTCCTTAAAAATCTTATGTCCTGATTCGTCAACACTCAACGCCTCGCAATAGGGTCTGGTAGGATCCGATGAAAACCGGAAGGGTTCTCCAGGAGGCCGATCCTTTTGTTCCCGTTTCCCTACCAGACAGACCAGATGCTCATCACACACACAAAGGCTTGGTAAGCTGCCTCAGCTGAAGCAAATCCTATTCCTATGGTTCCCCCTGTTTATCCAGCTGTTATTCGGTGATGTTCTTACTAAATGCTCATTGCGAGCAAAGATCATTTGGGGCGTACTTGCCCCATCATCTCATGCCATTCTGCAGGAACTTACGATCTAGAAAGGGTAATAGTGGTTTCTACAACTGGAAACGAAATGGGGCGTTGGCGCCCCATTTGAATACCTAGAATTCCGATGAAACCTGGTGAGAAGGAAACACATAGCCTGTATGCTTGCGGACTATTGACTCCTGGTTGATGTTGTCTTGTAGAGGATGAGGTGCATATGGTGTGCGGTCTACCCACCCGTGACTTCTTCTTAATCGCGGCCTTGGCAGGACTTCTTGTAAGTCCTGCGATCGGAAAAGGACCGGAAGAGTCGCCTGTGGATCGTATTGCCGCACTCGCACAGCAGTCGCCCATGATCACCGTCGAGGCAGGCTCCTTCTCCATGGGAACAGCCAGGACCATCGAGATGTCTTTCAGATTGGACCACCCCTACGACGACACAGAACAGCCGCAGCGACGCATATGGCTGGACCGTTTTAAGATCGATCGGGACGAAGTCAGCCTAGGAGAATATGTGCGCTGGCTCCAGCAGCAAGGGCGTCCTCTTCCGGAAGAAGTCCGCCACCTGATAGACCACATGGCAATGGTCCATGCAATTCCGCCGACTACACTCGCACGTTGGCCGGCCCTGTACGTCACCTGGACCGAAGCCGCAGCCTTTTGCCTCACGCAAGACAAACGCCTCCCGACCGAGGCCGAGTGGGAAAAGGCCGCACGGGGAGAGAAGGGCCACCTCTTTCCCTGGGGACAGAAACCTCCTGCTCCAGGCTTGGCCATGTTCGGCCGGTACCAGGTGCATGAAATCCCCATCGTGGCGTCAGTCGAGAGAGGGGAGGAAGGCCGAAGCCCTTACGGCCTGCATCATATGGCGGGCAATGCCGCCGAGTGGGTCCAGGACTGGTTTGGAATCGACTCCTATGCAACCATGCCTGATCGGAACCCACATGGGGTGAAACAGGGCCGCTATAAAGTAGTACGAGGCGGGTCGTGGAAAAGTACCCCGGTGATGCTAAGAGCTGCGACAAGAAGCGGCGCTTCACCCGAACAGCGTGCGGCCACTATTGGATTTCGCTGTGCCGGATCCATACCCTAGGCAAACGGATTGGCGCTCTCAGTCATGATGAAGATTCGACGTACCTGGATAGGCCTCCTTCTTCTGTTTGCGATGACGAATTTCCATATGAACGTCCACACCGCCCTTGCCACGGCACCGGAAACCGAGGGGCGGGGATGGAAGCTGTACACCAACGCTCGCTTCGGCTTCTCCATTCGCTATCCTGATGGTTGGCGCCTGGGTAATCCGATGCCGGACGGAGTCGGCGTGACGCTGTACCCTCCTCTTGAACAGAGTCTGGTTGCCGTCTCCGGCCATATGAATGTGGTCAGCGGAAGCAGCCCGGACGGTAGGCAAACGCTCGAGGAATTCGCCTCCGCTCACCGCCGCATCATGACGGAACTCTACGGCAAGAAAAACATCACCATCCGGTGGCAATCCGATCAGGAGAGAACGCTAGCCGGATTTCCAGGAAAAGAACTCATCTTCGCGTATACCGATGACAGACAAAATGAGATCATCGAACACCACATCTTTTCATTGGGTCGAAACGAAGGACGAGGAATACGAGTCAAAGTTCCACGTTCAGCGGAGGATCAGGTGATGGCGACGGTGAGGCAAATGTTGGACACCTACCAACCTGGGCGAGATCAAAACGCAGTCAGCCCACTGGCGCCGAAGTAGCCACTCGCATCTGCCAGTTCACTGAGGCAGGCGTTCAAAAATGTCGCCAGCCAGGCCGCAGCATCCCAACAGCCTTTCCTGCGGTCGACTCCGGCCGCTTCACGAAATACGCTTCACGTACTTCCAGCTGTCTCTTTTAACGTCTGTTAGGCGCCGCTGTCTTTCATCGCCAGGAGATGCTTCATCGCCTCCTTAGCCGCAGCCCTGGCTTTCACGGCCGGATTCAGGCTGGCGCCGGGATCAACTTTGTCCCCCAGTTCCGCCACCCGTTTGCAATGCTTTATCGCATCATGCAAATGCGGCGTAGCTTGCTTGCCATGTTCATCTGTCGCAGGCAAGGCCTTGAGAATGGCCTGAGCCTGCTTCGCCACTTCGGCGCAGTGATGCAGAATGGCTTGCCCATCACCCATCCCACCGTGCATCACCATTTCTTCCGCATCCCTGACCATGGCGTTGCCTTGCTCCTGAATGACTTTCAGTGAGCCTGCCGATGCAAGATTAGTCCCCGCTGAGAGCCCACACAAGAGAACTCCGAGCAATATTTTTGCGGATCGTGGAGAGCTGTATGGCATCATTTCGTCGATTGATTCGCTTTGAACAGAAGATCCATTGTAACGGTCTCGTTAGGCTTCACTGAAATCTCCCGCTCTTGTGTTCCAAGAATTGGGTGCCAAGCCTTGATACGATACGTCCCTGCCGGAAGTTCACCGATGCTGAACGTCCCATTGGGAGCCGTCACGGCATAATAGGGATTGTCGATTGCATATCCCCAATTTTGCATATAGGGATGCATCCCGCACTGCATGGTGAACACTTTCCGCCCCTTGACCAGTTGTACCATATCGGTCGTCCCGCTCACATGCAGCGCAGGACGATGGAGAACGATATCCACCCCGGATTGATCGTACGCATACCCCTGGATGTCGTGGGACACAGGGTCTCGATTAAACACGGTGACGCGCCGCTTATCGCTCACCACAGTGACGAACGGCAGGAACTGGCAGAGAGTCGCTTCAACTTCAGCATCGGTGAAGGTGAACGGTTTGCCTTTCTCGACACCCTCAATGACCACCACCACATCCTTGAGCCCACCCTCCGGCCCAACGTTGACTTCTTTGAGCAGCCGATGCCCTTTCCCATCTGACAGCGCCGCGCAATACTCACGGTCGTAATAGCGACGCAGCTCAAATGCTTTCGGCTCCGGCACGGTCCCCGTGAACGTGATCGTCCCTTGCAATATCGCGCCATTTGTCACGGCCTCCGACTCGTACGCCCAGGCATTCGGTTGAGGACCGGCGACCATGATGACCGGCATACAAGACACCAATAAAAGCCCTGTCATGACGATTCGTTTCACCGTTGTTCCTCCTGCCCTCACTGGCCGTTCAATGTCGGTTGCATGTTGCTCTGTGAATCGGCGGGATCCAACCGCTGGGGCAGCTCGAACAAGAACGGAGATTGCTCGGTAAAAACCACCCGGCGAAACTCCTCCGACCATTCCCCTTGCTTACTCACCGTCTTCATTGGAAACCGCTGAACTTTGGTGACCCAGCGATAGTATTGCCGAGGTTCCCCGCGTTCTGCAACGGTAACCTCGAACAGCTCAGTCGGATACCCGTTGAGCATTTCGTCTCCCACAAACTCGCGCGAGATCTCGCCCGGCATCGTCTCGCTCACCTCTAATCGATGGTTACTCGCGATCGGCTCTTCCAGATATAGCCTCCGTTTGGAGAAGATCAACCAGGCCGTGCCGCGATCCGCTCGGACAATGATCACGCTGGCCCCTCGCTGAGGGACGAAAAACTCGAATCGCCAGCGGTCGTCCTTGGCGTTGACATGAGCCGTCACCACGGACTTCCCGCGCTTGACGATTCGATCACCGGAAAAATCACGCGCCGTCGCTGGTTCGGGCACACCACTTGTGGCTGTCGCCATGAGCCAGATCAAGAACAGGCCCATTGATGCAGGCGGGCGTCGAGCTTTCATCCATCCTTGTACCGTATGGCTGGGCAAGGTTCAAGGTATCGGGTGCCCCGTCGGCACACGAATGGGGGAACCCGGCTCTCACGAGCTAGATTCCCCCGCCTGTTACGTCTCCATGTCAGTCTTCTACTTGGCTTTCGCCTTTGTAGACACTGGGAGTGATTTCGCCGGCGACTTGCCCTTGGCCTGTTGTGTAGTCGTGGCTTTCCCGCTCAGCGGCAGGATCGCACGGTTGCCACGATCCAAGACCTTCAGCATCCCCCAGTGCCCGGCATCGAGATAGCCTGGACGCTGGTTGAGCCAGAGATAGTCTCCGGGAATCCCGTTGGGCCCGCCGGCTCCGCCGTGGAGCCAGGCATTGAAGACTTCGGATCCACCGAACTCCATGGTGCTCACGAGATCCGCTCCGCTGATGTACGGCTCATGTTTCCACTCATGGCCTGAAACGCTGAACAGCTGAACCTGCTCACTGAACGCACCCAGCACATGAATGACAACCGGATCTCCGACGTGCGCGGCGATCGTCGGCGTCACCGGCTGGTCGCCCGTCTTCACACAGGTCAACACCTCGCTGTACTCGCACCCCTTCTCGGTTCGGTAATCGGTCGGCTCCGACCGATAATTCACCGCCGTCACGCCGGCCACTTTCTGAATGTACGGCATGAAGCTGGTGCCGATGATGTTGTCTTCATCTTGGAACAGGAGCGCAAATGAGCGGTAATTCTGCCGTTTTTCGTTTCCTGACACAGTCCGATCGATCATCACGTCCGCCCTCCACGAGCTCTTCTGGCCCAGATCCTCGCCGGTCACCGGATCGCGATACTGCGATCCTTTCGGACCGATGATGACGGCACCAAAGAGCCCGTTCCGTGGATTTTCGATCACGTTCCCCCAGTCCTGAATCAGAGCCGAGTTCTCCCCGAACTCGGGATGGGCGTAGAACGTATAGGTCTTGCGCTGGCCCGGCGCGATCGTCTGATCGCCGGGATTGTTGCCCGCGTTGATGCCCATGGACTCTTTTGGATCATACGCCAGGATATCTACATGGAACCCGGCTCGGTCCTTGGCCATCTCGTTCTTCAGATTGACCTTGATGCAGTCACCGACGTTGACGTGCAGCGTCAATGGGCTCGGCTCAAGGTTGCCCGACGCGATTTTGGTCTTCTCGCCTTCGAGCACGTACATCTTTCCCGTCTCATTCCCCAGCACCATCTTGCGCTCCAGGTCGACTTCCATTGTCCCAGGCGTCCCCTTGTTGTAGCGGATCGCCTTATCGATGGCCGAGACGTTGAAGCTCTTCACCGGCGCATCCGCAAGACACACCGACTTGGCCGACTGCGGAATCTCGCTGCGCCCAGGAAGCGGTTTCAGCGTTGCCTCCGGTTTATCGAGGACTCGGAATATTCCCCAGCTGCCTTCGGCGAAGTGCGACGCCCGACCGCTATGGTACAAGTAGTCGCCTGCCATCTGCTGCGGTCCGCCGGCGGCCGGAATGGCCGCATCGTACCGTTCCCCGATCACCACGTGCAGCGAGCTGCGTGGGATGGAGTTCTTGCTGTAGCGCTCCATCGGGAACCAGTGACCGCTGATGTGCCAGGAATGCACTTCGTTGGCTGACGTTTCAAGCAACCTGACCACCACGGGGTCGCCCAGGTAGGCCCGCAACATCGGCGTCTCCGGATCTCCGTGAATGGCGCTGCTGAACAACTTCGAAGGATCCGGATTGTTCGCCAAGCGGACGGACAAAGGCTCAACGCGCATGTTGTAGCCGCCTCCGGTCGTCGCTTCGCCGCCGTTCAAGAACCTCATCGGCGAGAGGTTCAATTTGGCCGGATAGACCGCCGAAGGCGTCCCATCCACTGATATCGTCCCGACCCTCGCCTGTGGATTGTCGGCCGTAATCAATTCCGCCGCCCGAGGGTTAGAATCCATGACATGTGTCACGATCTCACGGAAAGACCCCTTGATATGGGCGGACACCGGTTCGGTCGTGTGGATGTCCGCGACGGGGCCGCTCCTGATTTCCTTCCCCGTGACTGGGTCATGATAGGTCGATCGCGGAGGCTCCGTGATGAATGAGGCATACTGCCCGTGCCCCCACGAGTCGAGACCATACACGTGGTCATGCCAGAACGTGGTGCCGAAGTCGGCGTCCACATACCAGCGCTCGCGGATCCACTCGACCGAGACAATCTCACCTTTCTTATGAGCATACTGCAACGGTCGCTCGAAGGTGATTGTATTGCCGTTGATCTTGCTGATCCGGCCCGACTCAAACCGGCCCACTTCGTCCATCCCCACGCCCAGCTCCGTCTTGACGTGGAACTTTGACGCATCCTTGACCTTGATGCTGGTCGCCCCTTTGCCTGCATCCGCCTCAATCGTCGTGTTCATCGGGACCGGCATACCCTTACCCGGATGCTCCTCCTTCAGGATCGTAAATGGCCGCAGCGACATCTCATAGGAAAATCCGATGATGGGACCATCCGAGGCTTGTGTGTCGAACTGAAACATATGCGGATGCAGGTTCGTCTTGCTGGAGAACCCTTGCCGTGCATCATCTTTCAACTCGCTCTTATAGACGACGTCGATACAGTCCTGCACGTTTCCGCGAATGACCAGCGGAAACTGCTTCGCTCGATTCGTACGGACCTCCGCTTCCTCTTCATGCAACACGTAGAGCAAGCCGTCAGGATCGACGATCGCCGGTGTCTTGGCCGTTGCCGCCTTTAAGGTAATCGGCAAGGTGATCGCATGGATATTGAACTTCTTAACCGGCGCGCCTTCCGGACAGAGGCTCCAGGGTCCGTTCTCGCCCGGCTTGGCAGGCTCAGTTGAATTGCTGCCGTCGTCACGCCGGTGGATCGGCTCCAACCAGGGCGCACCGCTATGGCTCGGCGAGAACGGCACCCGTCTGCCGAGATGCGGCCGCAGCCACGGCCACGCCAGTTTTCCACTTCTCGGATCGAAGAGGATGTCCTGTCGCTTGCCCGGGGTCGCGGACTTATAGTTGACCCATTCGTACGTCGTTTCAGGTTCCGTGAGGGCCTTCGTCCCATCCCAAGCCCAATCATTCACTGTCGAGTCATAGGCCAGGGTCTGCTCCTTTTCTGTACTCTTGTGCCCTGGCTTGCCCTGTGGCGGCACCTGCATCTCTACCCAATTCTTGATGGAGACCTTGGCCGGATTGGCTTTCCAATCCGTCTGATCCTTCGTGATCTCGAATTTCTTCCCGCCGTACCAATCGACCGTCGTGCCCACGAGCTTGTCGCTGGCAAGGCCGGTTTTCATACGGCCGACACGGTCCGGCAATTCAGCCAGGGGTTTCATCACATCGGTCTGGAACCCTGGCGCTTGCAGGGTGTTGTACACCCGCCAGAATCCCCACATGCCTGTGACATAGTGCTGCGGGATATGACAGTGAAACACGAACTCACCGGCCAATGCCTGCAATCCTCCGGAACCGCCCTCGATCACCTGATCGTAAATCTCCGTCGGCCCAATTGACTGCACGTCAAGACGATCTGAGGTATCACTGATGAGCGGGAACTTCACCGGACCATTGCTGGAAGCCGCGAAGTCCAGGTTGCTGTTCCCCGGCTGGCGTGCCCAGCGAATGGACCCACCATGGAGGTGATGCGAATGCACGATCTCGGAGCCACCCGCCATCCGAAATTTAGCCGGATCGCCCAGATAGGAGCGGGGGATGGTCGTAGCCGGGTCGCCGAACGTATAAGACCCATAGGCCATGGATTCATCTCCGTAGAACCCCATGTGGGCCTGAAGTTCGATGCGCGTGCCATGGGGTTCGCTGCGATAGTTCAACGGCCGCGCTCCTGGACGATACGCGTCGGTGTGAGGGTCGCGTTGCGGCAGCATCTCTCCCTTCTTGTTCAAGAGACGGAATGCTTCATCGCCTGCCTCATGATAAAAGATCGCGAACTCGCGAAAGTCCGCTCCGTTCGGATCTTCAATCATGGCTTCCCACCCGCTCGCCATCGGCTTCCCATCAAACGGGCTGAGATAGAGTGAGCCACGGGGCTCCACGACGAGCATGCCGATCAATCCCAGATTGAACTGCTCGCGCGAGGCGTGGGAACGGAAAAACCGCGCCCCCTCCTGGGTATCCGGCTTGATGTACCATTCGAAGCTTTGTTGCTTGCCGGCCGCCACGGTCACGTCTGGGTTCGACGGCGTCGCCGGCTTGCCGGTGGACGACACAACCATCGAAGAGCCGTTGATGACGAGGTTGGTCGGCTCGTCGCTGATCTGGTTGTGAAGCGTCATCTTGAGGCAATCGCCCTGATTCGCCCGGATGACAAGCGGCTGGATGATATCGCCCTGCAACCCGTTTGATACGGCGCCGGGATCATTCTCTTTCTCCCGTGCCTCCTTGTTCATATTTTCCTCGGCTCGCGCTTTCTCGGCGTTCTCGGTCAGCACATACATATAGCCGGGGAAAAAGTCGAGGAACCGGCTCAGCGTGATTTCGACGTTGATCGCGGTGACATGGTATTCCTTGACAGGTGCATGTGCCGGACAGCGCTGCCCGCTGGTGACCGCGACTTTGTCCGGATCATCCGCCACCAACAACACGCTCTGTTGCATCATGTGACCGTTGGCGCCCGTGCTGTAGCCACCTTTCTTTCCGATAAGTTCCTGCTGCCGCTTGACTTCGTCCATCATACGGTCGTGAAGGACAGCCCCACCCTCACGATAGATCACCTTTTTCGAGGACACTTGCTCCGCACTGCTCTGATGACCGTGCTGCTCAGCAGCCCACACCATCGGCACTGCCGATGGCAAGATCAGACTGGCGGCAAGCCCCAATAGCGCGGCCCATACCCTTGTTCTTGAATTACCCATACGTTTAGCCTCCCCTCTTAGGCCGGTGGAACACCTCATGTTTAAAACTGGAACGACAGACATTGCGTTCATGATTAGGAGTCCGGTAGAAGGCCGATCATCTCGGAGGAAGCAAGGGGGGGGTAACCCT
>CAYTAS010000062.1:0-20289 GCA_964435885.1 uncultured Nitrospira sp.
GCAGCGTGACGATGACCCCCCGAGCTTCCTCGCGCACCTGAGTCAAGCGTGACAAGGTGCTAGTCAGCTCCGCGCGCGCGCGTTCGTGCTCAGCATGAAGCCGAGCGGCTTCACGTTCCGCCTGTTCGGTGCGGGCCTGCTCAACCGCCAGCGCGGCAAGTTTGTCCTGCTCCGCGCGAGCCCGCTCAGCGGCCATTGTTTCTTTGGCTGCACGCAGCGCCTGTTCTTGTTCTTGGGCGAGGGCCTTCAGCCGGTCCAGTTCTGCTTCCTGCCCTTTTTTTCTCAGCATGATCTTCTCTGCGTCGCGCAACGCGATCTCCTGCCGGTTCTTCCGGTTCGTTTCACGACGGATTTCTTCTTCGGCCGTCTGAGCTTCAGCTGCGAATTGCGCTTTCCTCGCCTCCGCTTCCGCCAACCGTGCCTGGTGCAGAATGGCCGACGCATCATGGTCCTTTTCCCAGGACTTGTTGGCAATATCCAGGTTCGCGGCTGCGGAGTCATAAGAACGTGTCGCGCGTTTGTCCGCATTCGCAGCCTTGGCATCTTGTAGAGCAAGGCGTGCGTCGACGAGCTCTTTTGGCGGTGGGCCGGGAGCCGCGCAGGCCGCGAGAGTCAACACACCTAAGAGAACCCCGCTCATCCCCCAACTTCTGTCGTTCATGCTCACCTCCTTTTTCCTCTCAGTGTTTCATGGCTCAGACTCCACCGCCGTCCCAGGCTTAGGGAGCCTGCAATTGTTGCTGCACCTCTTTGGCTTTAACCTCAATCTCATCTGCTTGCTGACGCACCATGGCCGACTCGCCTTTCTTCTGTTCGGCTTCAGCCCGGGCTCGCGCCGCTTCAGCGTAGGTAGTCGTTTCAAGAAGACGCTCGCGTGCCACCGCGTGATCGCCTTTACCCGAAGCCTGCTGTGCAGCCCCGAGCGCCTGCCTGGATTTCTGCAACAGATCGGGAGCGCGCTCGAACGCGCCCGCGGCCTCAGCGCTCCGGATCGTGGCCTCAGTGTCCGCCAGTTGCGCCGGGGTCACTGGGGCGCCCTTCGAAGCACAGCCGAGGGCAAGGGACGATACGGCGAGAATCAGGGTCGGCCCAATAACATTCCTCATAGGGACCTCCTTTTCGTCTTAGTGAGATGCTCCCTCCAAACCGCACACGCTGGTTTCCCTCTTGTAAATTCCAAACACCAAACATTTGGACAACCTTCTCATCCACTACCATACCTGACATACCGACCGAGGTTTTTTGATCTATTGAATCCGTGTATCGGACAGCAGCCTCGCTACGCTGTAGGCTTCCCTCCTTGCACGTCATACTACAGACAGACGTTCCCACGTGCGGCGATCCCTCGTTTGTCCCCTGTAGGGTTTTGTCGGTACAGCCGTCCGATGCGTAAGCACCACGGGGTCAACGACTTCGCCGCAATTGATACAGCGCCACCCTTCGAACAGTACACGTCCAGTGTCATCTCTCAGATCGACGAACGAATCGCGAATCATGCATCCTTTGCAACGTTCGCACCTCATGACCCTACCTCCTTCAAGCCTTCCATTTCCCAACAGAAGGTCGTCATTCACTGCTCACCTCAGGTGTTGACAAAATTTCGGCCTCGTTCAATGGCTTTCTGGAACTTCTCGGTTGCTTGCTCTTTTGCACTATGGATCTTTTCGGTCGCCTGCTCTGTTACATCTCCAGCTCGATCACGGACATCTTCGGCGAAATCTGCGATTCGACGACGAGTTCGAGTCCCCGATTGTGGGGCATAGAGCAATGCTGCTGTTCCTCCGACCACGCACCCCGCTAAAAATGACAGCCCTACTCCCATCAATCCACAACGTCCGTCTGTCATACTGCACCTCCCTTGGCTGTGTAATAAAGTGTTACCGTGATTGACCTCACCCATTCTTGCCTATCATTCCTGGAGCACATCGCCCTCGTACCTCCTCGTTTGGCATGCTCAGAGTGTCCGGACCAAGAGAACGCCGAACCCGGCTTCGCTCTTAAATTCGTCGTCCTGCGGGCAGTGCCACACGACCTTTCCCTGAATGAGCTCTTGCCCAACCGAATCCTCCTCTCCTGGGACAAGGCTGATGGTGACGTCCGAACCGATGGGCGCCATCCAAGTTGATTCAACAAACATCGTTGGCTTGCCGATACACGGCGTTTTTCCCCCATGGCAGTTTCCATCCTGATCCCAAACCAAGAGCTTCCAATGTCGCTTCCCGTCCCCTCGGTGGCCCTCTTCGCTCCCGGAGGCTTGGTCAGTCTTGACCCTCTCTGTGAGCACCGGGCTGGAACCCGACGCACTCACTGCCTTCTCTTCTAACTGTCGACGGTCACCAAGTCTTCTCTCCTGATGATCGCCGCTTGCTCCGACCGCCGTCATCAACACTGGGCTCACCTCACGATTATGGGAACAAGTCTATAATGACCATTCATTCATAAATGACTATACAGTCACTTATAACATTTACCGCTATACCTGTCAAACTATTCCGACGCATATCTGTCAAAATCTCCTTGAGTCGCTCCCGTCGACTGTTAGGCCACCACACTGAGACCTCAATGCCCTGCATTACGACAAGGAGCTCCAATTCGGAGATCATCCCCGTTCCGGCCCTCAGGCTTGACCCTAGGTGCTTCGACGCTTTTGTGGTTTTTGGGAGTGCGGTATCCGTTCACACTGTGGCAAGACGCAGTATTTTTGTGATAATTCATGACTCCTTGCTCGGGCAAAGCAACCAATGTGCCCATTGATATGTGCCATCTATCCCTCGAACCATATTGGCCTGACTCCTGCTGCAAGAAAATGACCACGAACTCGTGTCACCAGATGGACCATCGAGGCAGTCAGAAGCACGCACGACGTGCTCGTGGCACACGAAGGAGCAGAAATCTGCTCGCAAAGAGGGAGGGGCTCTGGAGTCTTGGACGAGTACAGGGTCGGCGACTATGCCGAGGTCTATCCGCTACCAGTGGAACACTTCATAGCGATCCGCCCAACCCAATTCGCGAAGAGAGGGCGCCATGACTTCTCTGTTTGTGGCACTCGGCTTGGCGATTCTCATCGCCCTCTTCGCCCTGCAAAACACGTTTCCCGTGACGATTCAGTTTCTCCTCTGGGAGTACCAAACCTCATTGGTCCTGGTGATTCTCGGTTCGACCGCCATTGGGGCTGCTCTCAGCGCCATCGCCGCATTAGGGGTACGCTGGCGCCATGGGCGAGAAACCCGTCTGCTGACCGCGGCCTTGGAAGAGGAACGAAAGCGGATTGCCGAGCTGGAACGGCGGGTCCACGATATGCCGTAACTTCCAGATCTTACTCTCTCATTTTCAGGCAATTACAGTTGCTTCTCGACACCGAACGATCCTCCTCCGTGCCGATTATCAAGCAGGCGAGCCTTTATCTCGCGCATCCGATCTCGTTGCACAAAACCAAGCGACTTCGGCTCCAAGTACGAACACAAGAGAGGCGTAGTACAGCCACATAAAGAAGAACATCAGGACGCCCAAAGCACCATACAACACCAGAGACTCTTGAGCCATGGATACGTACCAGGCAAATCCCCAGCGCGCCAACTGGAAGAGCAGTGTCGCGGCCACAGCACCGATGGCCAATGCCGTCCACGGAAGCGTCACCGCCGGGGGCACGCGATACAGCACATAGAACAGCGCGATCATCGCGACAAACCCAAGAGCCCTATCCAGAACCGTCAAGGCCGGCTCGAAAAACACCGCCAATGACGGGTATCGTTCCGTGAGCGTCCAAGCGATCGTCAAGAACGACGTATTGGCTACCACCACAAGCATCAGCACCGTTACGAGCAACGTCATGAGGATATCGATCCCAACCCCTCTGATGAATGTGCGGGACTGCTGAGCACAAAACACCTGATTGAGCACGATTCGGATAGACCCGAAGAGAAAACTACTGAACACGACGAACGAAACGATCCCGACAAAACCCAGAAGGCCTCGATCAGCGACGACCGCCGCCAAGTTTTCCGCCAGCGCCTGCTGGGATTGAGGAAGAAACGCCTGCAAGACCGATTGAACTTCGTCCATGGCGCGCTCGGAGTCCAACACCGTGTACCCGAGCAGGGAGACTATCAAGAGAGAAAGCGGGACGAAGTAGAGCAGCAGGTTGAAGGCCAGTGCACTCGTGTAAAAGAACCCATTGTCCGCTAAGAACTTCTCCGCGACAGACTGAAGAAACGTCCAGGCATGACAGAACCACTTTCGCCGCGTTGCACTCATGACTCGATGCTTCGCAACACCACACCGGACCGCTCAGCACGATAACTGTCCAGAAGCGCAAAACTGACGGCTACGACTAGAGGGCCTGCCACGATGCCCACTAATCCGAAAAACTGGATGCCGCCCAATACCGCAAAGAAGGTCAACAACGTATGCAATTTCGAGGCTTCTCCGACGACGATGGTCCGAACCACGTAATCGAGGACGGCAATGGCGACCCCTGAGACACAGAGGATGGCTCCGGCTACATAGTCGCCCTGTATAAACGAGTACAGAGCCACCGGGAGCCATACGATCCCGGCTCCGACAAGAGGCAAGTACGCCAATATCCCCATCACCGCGCCCCACAGCAGAGGGACCGGTATCCCGGCAAACCAAAACGCGAGACCGCCCACGATGCCCTCGAGCGCGGCCACGAGGGTATTGCCGAGGACAGCGCCCCTCACCACTTCGCCAAATCGGTGAACAACTAACTGTTGGCGGGGTTCATCGAGAGGCAGGATATCTTTTAACCAATCGACCATGCCTTTGCCGTCACGGAAGAAATAAAACGTGCAAAGCAAGATGATACCGAGCTCCGTCAGGCCGACCAGCACATTCTTCGCCACCTGCGTCAGTTGCTCCACCAGTGCGCTCCCAAGTTGGGCCAAATTGTCCACCAAGACAGCGCGCAGGTCCGTGCCGGTCATCCGTTGAAACTCCTGAAGCGGCTCCAAGATCGCCGTCACCCAGGGATGCACGCGCCATTGATCGATCACACCCGGTCCCTGTTCCAAGACTGACACGACCGCCAGATAGGTCTTGGCCAATTCTTTGCCGATCAAGAACGACAGATACGCCAGAGGGAGAATCAGCCCGATCGTCACCGCGATGCTCATAACCAATGCGCTCAGCGATCGGCGGTCACCGGTCAACTTTACAACTTTGCAATACTGCGGATAGAGTCCGTAAGAAAGGACGGCAGACCAAATCAGCGCGGAGAAATAGGGTCGGAAGGTGGCAAAGAGCAAGTAGCCTAAGCCGACCAAAAAAATGAGCGTCGCCAGACGGGCGGTCGAGTGGAGAGTCTGCTTCCCCGCTTCATCCATGAGAATGACTCTCGATCATGCCTGCGACAAGAGCTGCAAGAAAGAACCGATCGGTCGGCCTCGACTTCTTTGAGCACCGAGAGCCTGCGCCATCATAGGCACCTGATCGAGCTTCGTCCAGTCCTTGCAGATACTCCATCTTTTTCTGTGTCCCTCTTCCCTAGAAGGCGCAGTAAGCTTAGGATAAGAGGTGATTCGTGGAGATAAAGGAGACGATCTCATGGCCCCTCATGCACACATCGAACGACTTGTTAACGCCGAGCACTCGAATCCAAGCGAATTTCTTGGCCCGCACCGCACGTCCGTACACGGAGCGCACAGCATCGTGATCCGAGCCATAGCGCCGGACGCCTGCGAGGCATGGATTGTTCCTGATCTCCCCGGAGTCAAGACGGTCCGGATGGACCGCATTCATGACTCCGGATTGTTTGAGGCGATCCTGGACGCGCCGAATGGAATGCCGGGATACCGGATCCAGGTCACCGATGCTCAAGGAACAATCACGGAGCACCACGATCCCTATTCCTTCCCGCCCATGATAAGCGACCACGATCTTCATCTGTTTGCCGAGGGAAGGCTCTTCAAGGCCTACGAGACGTTGGGCGCCCATTCCAGAACAGTCAATGAGGTAACCGGTATCCACTTCGTCATGTGGGCCCCAAACGCTAAGCGGGTCAGCGTCGTCGGCGAATTCAATCGATGGGACGGCCGCTCCCACCAGATGAACAACCGGAAATCAACAGGTCTATGGGAAGTGTTCATTCCGAATCTTCCTCTTGGAACGCTCTACAAATACGAGATCCGTGCAAGGAGCCAGGACGCCCCGTTCTTGAAGGCTGATCCCTATGCCTTTGCGGCGGAACTGCGGCCACGAACAGCTTCGATCACCCATGACCTCTCGACCTATCGATGGAGTGACGGCAATTGGATGGAGACTCGATCCCGCTTCGATCCCTTGACCGCGCCGATGTCGATCTACGAAGTCCACCTCGGTTCGTGGATGCGAGTACCCGAAGAGAGCGATCGCTGGCTGACATACCGCGAATTGGCCGATAAGCTCCTTCACTATGTAAAACACATGGGTTACACCCACATCGAGCTGATGCCCGTCACAGAGCACCCATTCGACGGATCCTGGGGCTATCAAGCCACCGGCTACTTTGCCGCCACGAGCCGCTACGGTTCCCCCGAAGATTTCATGGCCTTCGTCGATGCCGCGCACCAAGCCGGAATCGGCATCATCATGGACTGGGCCCCGGCGCATTTCCCGGACGATGCGCATGGCTTGGCCTGGTTTGACGGAACGCACCTGTATGATCATGAGGACCCTCGGCTTGGGTATCATCCGGAATGGAACAGTCGCATTTTCAACTACGGGCGAGTGGAGGTGCGGAACTTCCTCTTGAACAGCGCCCTCTTCTGGCTGGACAAGTATCATATCGACGGGTTGCGGGTGGACGCCGTCGCTTCCATGTTGTATCGCGACTATGCCCGAAAGCCCGGTGAGTGGATTCCCAACCAGTTCGGTGGAAACGAGAACCTGGAGGCCGTTTCGTTCCTCAAAGAGCTCAACATCCTGGTCCACCAGGAACACCCAGGGGCCGTCACAATCGCCGAGGAATCGACCGCCTGGCCCGGAGTGTCAAAACCCACCTATACGGGTGGTCTGGGGTTCACGTTCAAGTGGAACATGGGCTGGATGCATGACATGCTGGACTATTTTGAAAAGGATGCCGTCCATCGCAAGTATCACCAGAATCAAATTACGTTCGGATTGCTCTACGCGTTCCACGAGAACTTCGTGCTCGTCCTGTCTCACGATGAAGTGGTGCACGGGAAAAAGGCCCTCCTCGACAAGATGCCCGGGGATCTCTGGCAACGCTTCGCGAACCTACGCGCCCTCTACGGCTATATGTACGGCCACCCTGGGAAGAAGATGCTGTTCATGGGAGGGGAATTCGGCCAGTGGTGGGAGTGGAATCATGACGACAGTCTTCAGTGGCATCTCTGCGAACATGAACCACACGTGGGCCTGCAACGGTACATCCGCGACCTTAACTGGCTGTACAGAAACGAGCCGGCGCTGCACCAGGTGGATTACGATTGGACCGGGTTCCAATGGATCGATTTCAGCGATGCGGAGAATTCCGTCATCGCATTTCTCCGCAAAGCCCAGGATTCAAACAATCACGTCGTCTGCGTGTGCAACTTCACCCCGGTTGCTCGCCGCGACTACCGAATCGGCGTCCCGATGCTCGGCTGGTACCGTGAGCTGTTGAACAGCGATTCGCAAATTTATGGGGGAAGCAACATGGGCAACGGAGGCGGCGTCATGGCGGAACCGGTTGCATCCCATGGCTTGCCCAACTCCGTCGTTTTGATGCTCCCTCCCCTGTCGGTCCTCTACTTCAAGGCGGGGTGATGCGGACTCGATCACCTGATTAAGAAGCCAGGAATACGGCTGCACCATAGGTCGGAATCGACACCGATGTTCCTTGATGCGTGACAGAGAGAGTCGTCGGCATCGAACCCTGACCGCTCCCGCCGAATGCCGTCTCCATGGAGTCAAGACGTCGCAACCAGGTGCCCTGCGGCTCGATTAATGTCACCGTAACCGGCGACGCATTGAACCCACAGACCATCAGTGACGCGCCGTTGTCTCCGGTCCGACGCTGCATCACCAGCACCTGTTCGTCCTCGAACGCCCAGACACGATGATTCAGAATAGTCCCGTCACCGGCTCCCAGCGACGGTTCCGTTTTCCTGAGATGGATCAAAGCCTTGGTCCATCGTAATAACGCGGCTTGTCCATCATTGAGTGTGTCGCGGCGCAACCGACTTCGCTCAAAGGTCGCAGAGTCCTGAGGATCCGGAATCTGTTCCGGATTCCAGCCGAAATGTGAAAATTCTCGCCGACGACCTTGCCTGACCGCTTCGACTAAGTCGGGATCGCCGTGTTCGATGAAATACTGGAACGGCGCTGTTTCTCCGTATTCCTCTCCCATGAATAACAAAGGGATATTAGGGCACAGTAAGACGAGCGCTCGGATCGCTTTGAGCGCCTCCCATGGAAGTTGGGTGCTCAACCGATCCCCGAGCGCTCGGTTGCCGATTTGATCGTGATTTTGAGAAAAGACAACGAATTGAGACGGGCGACAGTGCAACGAGGAATTCCCGTGCCGGCGTCGCCGGTAGTTTGAATATCGAGCGTTGTGGACGAACCCGTCACGAACCGCCCTGGCCAGATCGGTCAACCCATGAAAATCTTCATAGTACCCCTTCCGCTCGCCCGTCAGGACGACGCGCAGGGCGTGATGAAAATCGTCGTTCCATTGCCCGTCGAGTCCATATCCACCGACCTTGGGAGAGTCGATCACACGCGTATCGTTCAAATCACTCTCGGCAATCACGCTCACATACCGACCGAGACGTTGGGCCTGCGTGTGGACCGCGGAGGCGATGTCCTTGAGAATATGCTGAGCGCTGAAATCGAAGATGCCATGAATCGCGTCCAATCTGAGCCCATCGATGTGATACTCCGTCACCCAATAGAGGGCGTTGTCGACGACGTACCGCCGAACCTCGTCGCTGTCCGGCCCGTCGTAGTTGACGGCAGCCCCCCATGGAGTCCTGTATCGATCCGTAAAATAGGGGCCAAAGTCGCTCAGATAGTTCCCTTCCGGTCCCAAATGGTTGTACACCACATCCAGAATCACGGCGAGTCCGGCCGCATGGCAGGCATCGACGAGCCGTTTCATGCCCTGGGGGCCTCCGTAACTCGATTGCGGGGCGAAGGGGTGCACCCCGTCGTAGCCCCAGTTGCGCCGACCGGGAAATTCCGCGACCGGCATAAGTTCGATGGCCGTGATTCCGACCGTGTCCCTGAGATAGGACAGGTGCGGAATGATCGCCTCGAAGGTCCCGTCTTTTGTGAAGGTCCCGACGTGCAGTTCATAGATAATGAATGTGTCCAATGGTATCCCTTTCCAGTCCGTATCCGTCCAACGAAAGGCGGTCGGATCAACCACGACGGAAGGGCCGTGGACACCGTCGGATTGGAAACGAGACGCAGGATCAGGCCGTTCTTTCATTCCATCCAGCACGTATCGGTATCGAGCGCGGGGGGTAGTTCCGCTTACGATGGCTTCGAAATACCCCCGGTTGTCTCGTTGCATGGGCACCGCGACTCGATCCTGATCGATCAGTTTCACGGCCACCGACTTGGCATGAGGCGCCCAGACACGGAATTTCACCGTGTCGGCGGACGCCGGCGCGGCGCCGATGTCGAGCGACCATCCCTGTTGTTGTATCGTACTCATATTTTCTTTTGTCCCTCCTTCCTCAACCCATTGTGCAGAATTCTCCGACCGTAACCAAGCCTGCAAAATAATTTAGCGTCTTGCTTGCACCGGACCGGTCATTCTATAAGATGAGATATTGTAGGAACGTCAATCCGCTTGGAGGCAAGGATGAGAGTGTGGCCAGGACATCCGTACCCACTAGGGGCAACATGGGACGGCGAAGGGGTAAACTTTGCCTTATTTTCAGAACATGCTACGGCAGTTGAGCTATGTTTGTTCGATGGCCCTGAATCCATCAAAGAATCCCATCGGATCCGCCTCGAAGAACAAACCGATCAAGTCTGGCACGCTTACATCCACGGTCTCTGGCCGGGTCAACACTATGGCTATAGAGTGCATGGCCCCTATGCTCCCCAAGAAGGACATCGATTCAACCATCACAAACTGCTGATCGACCCCTATGCCAAATCCATCGCCGGCACGGTCGAGTGGTCCGACGCCATGTTCGGCTACCGAATAGGGGACCCCCAGGCGGATCTCTCGTTTGATTCTCGAGACAATGCGGCTAATATTCCGAAATGTGTGGTCATCGATCAGGCCTTCACGTGGGGAGGGGACCGTCAACTGAAAACACCATGGGATCGCACCGTCATTTATGAAGTGCACGTCAAGGGATTTACGGCGCGTCACCCTGAGGTGCCCGACCATATGCGAGGCACCTATTCAGGCCTGACCACGCCGGCGGTCATCGACCACTTGCTGGAACTCGGAGTCACCGCCATCGAGTTGTTGCCGGTTCATCACTTCGTCCGCGACAAGCACCTCGCCGATCACGGCCTCACCAACTACTGGGGCTACAACACGATCGGCTTCTTATCTCCCGATATCCGATATGCCGTGTCGCCGGTTCGCGGCCGGCATGTCCGAGAGTTCAAGACGATGGTGAAAACACTGCATAGTGCTGGCCTGGAGGTCATTCTGGACGTCGTCTACAATCACACGGCCGAGGGCAACCAACTCGGTCCGACGCTCTCGTTCAGAGGAATCGACAATTCCGCCTATTACCGTTTGGTGGACAGCGACAAGCGGTATTACACGGACTACACCGGTTGTGGGAACACGCTCAATGTCACGCATCCGCGAACGCTCCAGCTCATCATGGACAGTTTGCGGTACTGGGTAACCGAAATGCACGTGGATGGGTTCCGATTCGACCTGGCCTCCACCCTTGCCCGCGAGTTGCATGCCGTCGACCGGTTAAGCGCCTTCTTCGACATCCTGCATCAGGACCCGATCCTTTCCCAGACCAAATTGATCGCGGAGCCGTGGGACGTCGGAGAAGGCGGTTATCAGGTCGGAAATTTTCCCGTGGGCTGGGCCGAGTGGAACGGCAAGTATCGGGACACGATCCGACGATATATCAAAGGAGACGGAGGCCAGATGGCGGAGCTCGCTTACCGTCTGACCGGCAGTAGCGACCTCTACGGCACGAGCGGGCGTCGCCCCTTTGCCAGCGTCAATTTCGTCACCGCCCACGACGGATTCACGCTCAACGACCTCGTGTCCTATAACCAGAAACACAACGAGTCAAACAGAGAACACGACCAGGACGGAACGAACGAGAATGACAGCTGGAATTGCGGTGTGGAAGGGCCCAGCAACGATCCCGTGATTCTTCAGCTACGAGAACGCCAGAAACGGAATTTCTTGACGCTCCTGTTTCTCTCGCAAGGCGTCCCGATGCTCTGCGGCGGCGACGAGATCGGGAGGACGCAAAAGGGGAACAACAATGCGTACTGCCAGGACAATGAGATCAGCTGGTTCGACTGGAACTTAGATCACGCGCAGTCCAAGTTACGGGCCTTCGTCAGACAGCTCATCGCCTTTCGCAAGCAGCATCCGGTCCTTCGCCGACGTCGGTTTTTTCAGGGACGCCATATCAGGGGATCCGAGGTCAAAGATCTTTCATGGTTTCGACCTGACGGCAAGGAGATGACCGACGACGACTGGAATGCCGGCTACGCGAAATCGCTCGCCCTTCGGCTCGCCGGCGACGCCATCGCCGAGAGAGATCAAAAGGGACGCCCGATCGTCGATGACACGCTCTTGGTGCTGCTCAATGCCCACCATACCTCCCTGGCTTTCACCTTGCCGGCCCACAAACGTGGAATCCGTTGGCACCCGGTGCTGGACACCGCGCTCTTAGAGGGGAACGGGAAGCAGGTCATCGGCTTCAAGGGAGGCGAACAGTACGAGATGGAGGCTCGATCGATTGCCGTGCTGCGTCTCAACGGAAAACCCTAGGCGTTTGCCATCCTTCGCTCGCGCCCACGCTTCATAGGAAGTCACGACGACCCCGCCCGTTGCCCTGTCGTCGAATCAAACAGGTGTAGTGTCGCGCGTGGCGCCGAAACCGCGACACGATCCCCGATCTTCGGGGCAAACCCAGCCTGTGCAGACCCGATGATGGTGATCGTTTCGTTGTAGTCCGTGAGCTCGACCGTGACCCACAAGGTCGGCCCCGAAGGTTCGGTGAGGCGAACGACACCGAATGCGGTGTTTTTGTCACCAGAATCGTGTGCATGCCCCACCTTGATGTCTTCCGGTCTGATCCCGACGGTCAGACTCTGCTCTTGGTCAACCGGCGGCGTATCCGGCGGCCTCGTGAGCTGTAGCGGCCCGGCTCGGATGCGCTCCATTCCGAGCCGCGCAGAGAGCAAGTTCATCGGCGGATACCCCATAAAACCTGCTACGAACAGATTGGCGGGAACGGCATAGATGTCATGAGGCCGGCCGATCTGTTGAATCCGTCCCTCCTTGAGCACCGCAAGCCGGTCGCCCAGGGTCATGGCTTCCGTTTGATCGTGCGTCACATAAATCGTCGTGACCTTCAGTTCCTTGTGAAGCCGGAGCAGCTCCGCGCGCATGGAGGCGCGCAACTGCGCATCGAGATTCGACAACGGTTCGTCCAGCAGGAATAATCTCGGCTTCCTGATGAGGGCCCGTCCCAAGGCAACCCGTTGCCGTTGACCGCCGGAGAGCTCCCGTGGACGCCGATCGAGCAACGCCGACAGTCCCAGGACGCCCGCCACCCGCCGCACTTCTTCCTCGATGCGCTTTCGATCGAGGCGAGTGGCGCGGGGGGTAACGGTCAGCGGGAACGCCATATTTTCGCGCACGGTCATGTGCGGGTACAGTGCGTAGCTTTGAAACACCAACGCCACATCGCGCTCGCGCGGCTCCAAGTCGGTCACATCGCCGCCGTCGAACAGAATACGGCCAGCGGTCGGCCCGTCCAGACCAGCGACGAGACTCAGGAGGGTGGATTTCCCGCAGCCGGAAGGGCCCACGAGCACGAAGAACTCGCCGTCATGCACCGTCAACGTGAGCGGAGGAAGAATGGTTTTTTGTCCGATACGTTTTTCGATTCGCTCGATCCGGATCTCGGCCATCGCCCTATCCTTTCACACTGCCGGCCGTCAACCCGGCAATAATGTGGCGTTGAAACACCAACGCGAGACCGGCGACCGGCAGAGTCACCACCAGGGACGCAGCGGCCAAGTCACCCCAAGGAATCTCGTACAATCCTGGAAACAGCGCGACGGCGACCGGCGTGGTGCGGGTCGTGTCGCTGGCCGTTAGGGTCAAGGCAAACATGAACTCGTTCCATGAATAGATAAAGACCAAGAGCGCCGCAACGGCAATCCCGGGTCGCGCAAGGGGAAACATCACGGTCAACAACGCCTGCAACGGCGTACATCCGTCGATACGCGCGGACTGGTAGAGCTCCTTGGGAAGCTGCTGGAAGAAACTCGTCAGCAGCCATACGGCGAGCGGCAAGGAGTACACCGCATGGGTCAATCCGACCGCGACGAGTGTATCCCGCAGCCCCAACTCCCGCATCAGGAGATACAGGGGACTGATGACCGCGATCGGCGGGAACATCGACGTCACGAGCGCCACGCCCAGTATGACCGACTTGCCGGTGATCGGGAGCCGTGCGAGTGCAAATGCGCAGAACGCACCGACTACGATGGCGATCGCCGTCGCGCTTGCGGCCACGATCATGCTGTTCCCGATCGACTGCGGCAACGACGATTGGAGTAAGACCCGGTCATAGTGCACGCCCGTCACACGCTCAGGGAAGAGAGGGGGCAGGCGCACGAGATCCTGATCGGGCTTGACCGATGTGACCGCCTGCCAGAGCACCGGTCCGAGACAGAACAACCCGACAAGAAGAAGGACACCGGCAGCAAGGCCGCCGGTTCGGAGCCGACCCATCATGGAACCGGCCTGCCCGTCATGACGACGCATCATGCCGTCTCCTGCACATGCCGGCGTAGCAGCGCCAAGTACAAGATGGACAGGAGCGCGGCGAGCACAAACATCGCCGTGGCCAGGGCGGATCCATATCCGAACTGCAAGGTTTGGAACAACGTCTTGTACGCATAGATCGAAAGCGTCTCGGTGCTGTTGCCCGGGCCTCCGCCGGTCAGCACAAAGACCGCATCAAACACACGGATCGCGTCCATCGTGCGAAAAACCAGCACGATGACGACGACGGGCATCAGGAGCGGCAGCGTAATCCGACGAAATTGCGCCCACGCGCCAGCCCCATCGACTCGCGCGGCCGCGTACAGCTCCCGCGGCACGGTCTTCAATCCGGCCAGCAGAAGCAGCGCCGCGAACGGCGTCGTTTTCCAGACATCCATTGCGACGGCCGCATGGATCGCCCAATCGGGGTCCGCCAGCCAATCGATGCGCCCTCCGGCGATACCGGTCGCGTGGAGCAGGTAGTTCAGCACACCGTAGTCCGGTTGGTAGAGCCAGGCCCAGATCTGAGCGGACACGACGGTTGGAATCGCCCAGGGGAGAATGATCATGACATGCGCCCACCGCAGTCCCCTGCCGGTTCCGTCCGACAGACGGTTCAAGAGCAGGGCGAACCCGAAGCCCAACAGCAGCTCGGCCGACACAGACAAGGCCGTGAAGTACAGTGTCGTCCGGCAGGCGGCCCAGAACCGTTCGTCTCCCCACAATTGGAGATAGTTCCGGATGCCGACGAACTCGTCGATTCCAAAAATCGGCAACTGCTGACGCAGACTGAGCCACAAGGCCGCTGCGATCGGCGCGAGCGCGACCAGGGCCACGAGCGCGAACGCAGGACCGGCGAACAGGTAACCCCATGTTCGCTCGGACAGGCGAATCATCCGGCCACCATCTTCATCACCGCGAGCGTCTGATCGCTCATGATCGTTCCATCACTGCCGTTGAGCGTTGCTCCCCCATGATCTGATCGATTCGGCGCCTGATGGCATCAATCGCCTCGTCGGGCGATTTTCGTCCGACGACCACCGCACTGATCTCCGGCTGCACCGCTTGAGAAATGAGCAGATAATATGGCGTGACCGGACGCGGCCTTGCCTCCGACAGGATCGGATAGAGATCTTTCAAGAGCGGGCGGAGAGTCAGCAGGGACTCATCGACATAGAGGGCCCGACGCGCCGGGTTATACCCCAACTCCACCGCGACCTTGCGTTGCGTGTCCGAAGAAGTCAGGAATCGGATCAACTCCCGCACGACCTCTTGATGGGCGGAACTGCTCGGTATGGCAAGCATCCAGCCTCCGAGGACCGGCGCGCTGGGGAATCCGGAAAACGCGGGAAGCGGAACGACACCGACTTTACTGCGAACCGGTGAGCCTTCGCGTTGGAGTAGTGACCACGCGTACGGCCAGTTTCGCATGAACAGCGCGCGTCCCTCGCCGAACATCCAACGAGTCGATTCTTCGTCGGCCATGCTCACGGAGAGCGGGGTGATTCGATGCGTTGCGATCGTCTCGCGCAAGAACCGCAAGCCGGACACCGCCCGGTCACGGTCCCCGCTCCAGAGATCCGTCCCATTGCTTCGGAGCACCTCCAGCGAGACGCACACCAGACCTTCATATTGTTTCCCCTGCCAAACGAAGCCGGTCAACGCGGCGTTCTGCTCCGCTTCCAGCACGATCTTGGCGCTATGAGCAAGGTCGTGCCACGTGCGCGGCGGTTCAAGACCGTGACGATCCAACAAGTCGCGCCGGTAGTAGAGGACCCCGGCGTCGACATACCAGGGCACCGCGTAGAGGCGACCGTTGAAGGTCGCAGCCTCGATCGGACCGGGAAAGAACTCCTTCTGCTCGGTCGGAGTCAGGAGTCCATCCAGCGGAGCAATCCATCCGGCCTTGGCGAACTCCTGCGCCCAGATCGTATCGATCGCAAGCACGTCGAACGGAGCCTTTCCTCCGTCCAAATTCATCGCATAGTACTGATGTTGTCGATCCGAATCGGCCGGCAAGAGCTCTTCTCGAACGGTGACGCCTTGATGGCCTCGTTCAAAATCCCGGAGCAGGTCGGAGAGCACCCGGCCGTCACCGGATAATTTCCCATGTTTGAAAACCACGACGGTCGGCGCGCGATCCGTCCTCTCTCCGCTCTGCATGCACCCGATCGTCGCTGCAGTCCAGAGTAAGAGGACAACGCCGGTGATCATAGATGTCGCAGATCGTCCGGCGGGCGATCGCGCCCCCGACTCCAGAACGTCCGCTCAAGATAGTCTTTCGCCAAATCCTTGGCCCCGAGTCCGAGCGCCAGACAGGTGGCGAACACAATTCCTCCAAAGGCAATCCCAAACCCCACCAACACCACGCTTGCCGCGATGCCCAATTCCTCCGCCGCCATGGCCAGTGCGAAAAGCTGGATGCCCCAACGCGACATGTTGGCGAACAACCGCGCCGGTGGAAGCCCGGCATTCACCCCCGCGATCAACACGCCCTGCGCGATGAAATTGGAGAGCAGGTATCCGGTGACCAATATCAGCCCTGCAACCAACACGTGCGGAATGTACGCCAAGAGTGTGTTGGCAAACTGATTGATCGGCGTGAGGTTGAGCGCACCCAAGCCAGCAATGACGGCAAACGCCACGACGGCCCAATAAACGGATCGGCCGACGATGTACGAGGGATCGGCCTTCACGCCCCCCCGCAGCAGGGCGGCATTGATTTCCAGTCGATCGCACAACTGGTCAAGACGCACCACGCGTAACAGTCGCTCGACGATATGGCCTAACGCTCTGGCTACCAGCAACCCCACCCCGATAATGATGACCATAGCCAACACGTTCGGCAACACCGCCAAAACCTGTTGGCCCAGTTGTTCCAACGGCGCGAGCAACGCAGTTTGGAAAAAATCCGTCAGCATACTCACCTCCCCCCATCTCACCGCCGACAATCACCTTCATGCGTGCGGCTCAGGGTTCCACCGTTCGACTAAATAAGATTTGTTCGACTCGAACACTTCACATAACTGTTCAACTCGCCCCTCCGCCTCTTTTGTCGTGAGCCCCTGTGTTTCCAACACAAAGGTAGCCGTTCGTCCAAGATAGAGCGGCGTTAAGGCTTTCAGTAGGTGTTCTCGGGCCATGCGATATTCCTTGTAGGCCAACGCGGCCTCGTAGACCACACGAACCCACAGGTCATCGGAAATCCGAAAATCCGACGGTGACGCCTCTCCGGCCATGGCCAGTTGTGCCATGGTCTCCCGACCCAGCGCCTGTTCCCAAATTGGCGCCAGATCCGCCAATCCCTGTTGAAATACGGCGATCATGCGATCCACGTTGACGTTGACCGGTTCAACGCCGACCTCGTACTGAAAACCGAACAATTTGACTGCGCTCGACCCTTGCACCTTCGACCAGACACCATGGTGTGACTCCATCAAGGCGAACACCGCGCCCAACACCTGCATGAGCATGGCGGCCAAATCAGCGGCCGGATCCTTCGGATTGTGAATCTTGGCGCCGAGAAAACTCTGGCAAACCCGGGCTCCGCTCGCTATGGCCTCCGTCGTCATCCAGATATCGATTCCAAATCGCGCGACATCGGATTCCCAGACGTGTTGATCCAGGTAATGTTGGGAGAGATGTCCGGAAAATCCGAAATCACCCCCGATCGGTTGCCGGATCCGCTGACCATACAGGGTCCTGGTGAGAGGATAGACGATGCTGTTCGTAATCGTGCCGTCGTACTTGTGTCGCAGGTAATAGGGAGCCACATAGTCGTAGTGGTCGTCGAGAATCGGTCGCAGCAGCAGCTCGATCCATTCCGGTGTGATGCTCCGCAGGTCCGAATCGACGACGGCGCAGGCCCTGGCGTTCAACCGGCGAGCGATTTCGAAAATCGTGCGGAACGCGCTTCCTTTGCCTGGGATCCCATTATAGGGCGTGATGATCTTCTGAAGCTGGCTTTGCCGATCGCTGATGAGCAACCCGTCGTAATCGACCGCCGCTCTCGAAACCGCCTCAGGCGTCCCATCCGTAGACCCGCCGTCGGAATTCACCAACACGGCTCGACGCTCGGGGAAATATTTCGCCAGGCCGACACTTACGGCGCGGACGACATGCTCGATAGTATCGGCATTGTTGTAACTGGGAATGCCGACGAGTATGTCGACGTTGCCGATGATATCCAGGCACGCCTCGGTTTCCGCCGTCAATGCGACGGATGGCTTGCTTACTTGGGCGCTTGGCGTGGTTTGCTCGTCGGATCCCACTGATAATCCTCCTCCACGGCTCGAACGAGACGGTCGAACACGTCCGGAACCGCCGCCGCCACCCGGCTCCAGTTAGAAATCATGGGCACTCCCAGCGGATCTTTCTGAAAGACCTCCGAGGCCAGCTTGATGCCTTTGAGGAAGGTCTCGACGGCGGTCCGTTCCGCATGTCGATCGAACTTCAAACTGTTGATGGCCGCGCTGTCCTCATATCGGCGGATGGCCTCTTCTGCGATACGGAGATAGCTGGCACGCAAGGTCTTGAGTTCCGGGTCGCCGAGCACCAGACCTTCGCTGGCGAGATGGCGGAACAGAGACTTCGTGATGTCCACGGTCATCTTGAGCAATCCTTTCTCGGGATCGTCCGAAGACAGCGCCTGGTGTTTGTGCTCGTATGCGTCGGCGATATCGGCCTGGCATACACGGCGCAGCGCGCAGTTACGATACACTTCCGCCAGGATACCGATCTCCAACCCCCAGTCTCCCGGAATACGATTGACCCAGGCAAGATCGCGAACCATCGCAAACTCCCCTGCCAGGGGGTAACGAAAACTGTCCAGAAAAGTCAACAAGGGGTGACTCCCGACGAGTTGCTGCAAGGACCGTATGACAGGGGTGACGAACAACCTGGTGACCCGACCGTGCAACTGGTTCGTCACGCGGCTGTAATACCCCTTGCAAAATTCGTAACCGAGATTCGGGTTGCCGAGCGGATAACAGAGCCGGGCAAGATATTCACGGTTGTAGCTCACAATATCGCAATCGTGCAGCACGATGACCTGGCTTTGCTGACGAGCCAAGACATAGCCGAACGCGAGCCAGCAGGATTGGCCCTTCCCGGGCAACCCGACATCGACTTCCCGTTCGACCAACGTCTTGAGGATGTCTTGAACCGAAGCGCCATCCACCCAGACGAGACGCACAGGTTGCGGAAGAACCTTGAAATAATCCCTCGCGCGACGAAACTCGAGAGCCGACGCATGCCCGAGCGCGACGACGATCTCGTTCAAGTAGTTCACCCGCTTCAGTTCATCGACGATCCCTGAAAGGGCCGGACCTTCGAGCTCCGAATAGAGGCAGGGTAAGACCAAGGCGATCGGATTGACATGGCGATACTGCTCGAGTTCCCGCTCCAACTGTTCGACGTTGGGCGAACCGAGGCGATGAAGAACGCTGACCACCCCGTTCTGGAAGAAATCCGACATGATGCTCCTCCTGCATTCAACGCGGCTACCGCCTCGCGCTGTTTCAGCCTGGCTTCCGCTGCGGCCGGACAGGGCCCCAGCATGGCACAGATGAGGAATTAATCCCAGATGGAATTTCATAAATTATTGCGTCGTGCATGGAGCGATACTCATTGGAGAGCTCCCCTAACCGGCTTTCGCAAGCCATTGAGTTCGGTTAGGATTGACCTTCCGTCGCACGGTGCAGGAGGGAGAACAGGAATAATGATTCGATCGAACGTATCGAACACGACAGAACACCCCAGAACCATGGTCGTCTTCACGGATTTGGATGGTACCCTCCTCGACAGTTCAACCTACTCATTCGAAGCCGCCCGGGAAGCGTTGGAAGAACTTCACGCCCGCTCGATCCCTGTTGTCATCGTCTCAAGCAAAACACGAGCGGAGATTGAGCCCCTCCGGTCTCGTCTCCGCAATGAGCATCCTTTCATCGTGGAGAACGGAGGCGCGGTGGTCGTTCCATCGGCCTACTTCCCGTTCCAGTTCGCTGCGGCGACTGCGCATGACCGGTATGTTCTTGTGGAGCTAGGCACTTCCTATGCTGTGCTTCGCCGCGCCTTGAAAGAGATTGAAAAAGAACTCGGAGTCGAACTGAGAGGGTATGGCGATATGCCCGTCGAAGAGATCGTCACACGAACAGGGCTTTCTCGTCCGGACGCAGAGCGTGCCATGCAGCGTCACTATGATGAGCCGTTCGTCATGGAGGAGGAGCGGTGCCCGCTGGAAGCCCTCACACGAGCCATCACAACCCGTGGCCTGCGCTGGACCAAGGGAGATCGCTTTCATCACCTCATGGGCATCCAGGATAAGGGCCAAG
>CAYTAS010000063.1:0-19669 GCA_964435885.1 uncultured Nitrospira sp.
GCCCACTATACTGTGCTCCAAGGTGATCGACGGAGGAACTAGGCGGCAACCTAGTTTGACGATGAAATCTCACCAGCTGGGAGCGTTCCCAGCGATTTGCCCGGTGCCCAGGCCCCCCTAGGTGATCACCTAGTGCGCCGAGGTTTGCTTTAGGTATAGACTGCCCTCACCCAACACAGTTTCTAAACCGCTTGTTATTTCGCAGGGCTTTGGCAGGAGCTTGGTCCGTGACCCCAGCGGAGACTCACGCAAAATCGATTGGTTGGATTGTTGCAGCAGCAGCAGCAGCAGCAGCGATCTTCATTCTCGACTTGGTGACCCCGCTGGGTATCGCGGTACCGATGCTGTATGTCATACCGGTCTTACTCACGAGGTACATCCCTGGTTGGTGGAGTACGGTCTTTTTGAGCGGCAGTATCCTTCTTCTTACCTGGGCAAGCCCGGCCTTTCTTTTCGACCATTGGACGCCTCAAGTCGTTGGGAACCGGGTCATCGCTTCGTTCCTGTTGCTCGTCGTCGCGTGGCTTGTGCTCAAACAGAAGCACCTGGCGCAGCAACGAGCCAGGGATCAAGCGGCCCTGCGCGAGAGCGAGGAGCGATTCGCCAAAGCCTTCCGGACAAGCTCACATCCGATAGGGATCACGGAGGCGGCAACGGGTCGTTGTATTGAAGTGAACGAGGCCTGTTTGCAGCTGTTCGGTTTTTGTCGTGAGGAAGTGATCGGACACACCACGTTGATGTTGGGCATCTGGCCGAATGAGGAAGACAGAGCGCGGCTCCTCGAGCGCTTGAAAACCGGCGAGCCGGTGCGCAATCTTGAGCTCAGCTTCAAGACCAAATCCGGGGGGGTACGCCATATTCTAGTATCTTCCGACTTAGCGGAGCTCAGCGGAACACCATGTCTGATTACCGTCGGCAACGACATCACCGAGCGCAAGCAGGCTGAGGAGGCGCTGCGCAGAGCGGAGTCGTACTACCGCACGATCTTTCAAGAAGCCGGAGTGGGCGTGGCCCAAAGTGATTCGCGAACAGGGCAATTCCTGAAAGTCAATCGCAAGTATTGTGAGATGGTTGGTTTTACCGAGGACGAAATGCTGGCGATGACATTCATGCGCATCACCCATCCGGATGATCTCCCGGAAGACCTCGGCTATATGAAACGCCTACGGAGCGGCGAGTTGCCCACCTTCACAATGGAAAAGCGATACGTGAGGAAGGACGGATCGATCGTGTGGGTCATTCTTAGTGTGGCGTCTTTGCGGCAGGCGGGTGAGATGCCGTCTCAACACTTCGCCGTTGCTCAGGACATTACCGCCCGCAAGCAGACGGAAACGGCGCTGCGCGAGAGCGAGGAACGCCTGATATTGGCGCTGGAGAGCGCCGACATGGGCATCTGGGAGTGGGATGCCGAGACCGATTCGGTGCTATGGAATGAACGGCAGTACGAATTATTCGGCATCAGGCCGGACGACTTTCACGGCACAGGAACCGACGTGCTGTCGAGGATTCATCCCGAGGATCGTCCTCGTATCGACGCCGGCGTCCGTCGAGCGATCGAACAAGGTCTGTCGTTCCGAGAAGAGTTTCGGGTGACCCGTGCGGACGGCTCAGTGCATTGGCTGTTCGGATCTGGTCGGCCCATGCATGCCGAGCATGGTCGCTACAGACAGGTGGTCGGGGTAAATCTCGACATCACCGACCGCCGACTTCACCAGGAAAGAATGCAGGGGCTGAATGAAGTGTTGGAGACGCGGATCCGTGAACGGACGGCGGCGTTGGCCGAGGCCAACGAGCGGTGGGGGTGGGTCGTTCGTGCAACCACCGACGGGATCTGGGATTGGGATCTGATCCGTGACACCGCCTACTTTTCACCTCGATGGAAGGAGATGTATGGATTTCAGGACAGCGACTTACCGGAATCGGTGGAAGAGTGGCGGATGCGCATCCATCCGGATGATCGGCACTCTGTCCTGTCCAGTCTTGAGGCGTATCTCCGCGGTGAGAAGGAGGTATTTTGGGAAGAATATCGCATCCGACGGAAAGACGGCGGCTATATCTGGGTGCTCGACAGAGGCATCGCTGTCTTCAATGAGCAGGGGCGGGCCGTCCGGATGGTCGGCGCGGACACGGACATCACTTGGCGCAAAGAGGCGGAACATGTTCTGCGCCGCAGAGAACACGAATTCCGCACATTAGCCGACAATGTGCCGGCCCTCTTCAGCTATATCGATCGAGATCAGAGGTACCGGTTCGTGAACAAGCGATATGAAGAACTCTTCTGCCGGCCCGATGAAGAGCTGATCGGAATGTCCGTGGAGGATCTGCTTGGCCCGGACGGGAATGCGCAGGTCCGGCCCCATCTGGGGAAGGCCCTGGCGGGGGAAGTCGTTGCATTCGAGTGCGAATTGAAGTCGGCCGGGGACGGCCTCCATTACTTGGCGGGGCAGTATGTGCCGGATCGGGATGAACAGGGACAAGTGGCGGGGGTCTTTGCGCTGATGACCGACATCACGGCGCTCAAATCGTCGGAAGCGTTGTTGCGCGAGCGAGAAGCGCAACTCCGGGATCTCGGCGCCAAGTTGCTGCGGGCTCAGGAGGAGGAGCGGCGGCGGATCTCGCGGGATCTCCATGACGATGTCATGCAACGGATGGGGGGGCTGACGTTGGATCTGTACAGCCTGGCAGATGCGGTGTCATCGCAAGAGGCGGGATGCGTGCAATCGCAGATCAAGGCCTGCGGGGCGTCGGCGGAACAGCTGACCACGGACTTGCAACGGATGGCGCATCAGCTGCACCCCTCTGTCCTGGAGTTCGGAGGGCTGGAGACGGCCGTGCGGGGGCACGTCAACGACTTCGCCTTGCGAACAGGAGTGTCGGCGGAATGCACCACGCGGGACGTGCCCAAGGACGTCCCGCTGGACAAGGCCACCTGTCTGTATCGCGTGTTGCAGGAGGGGCTTCAGAATGTGCAGAAGCACGCCGATGCGACCACTGTGTTGGTGCGGCTCTTGCGGACAGGCCGGGGCTTGGGCCTCTGTATCCATGACGATGGACGGGGGATCGAACAGGTCGAGGGGGCCGCTCGGCGGAAGGGGCTGGGCTTGACCAGCATGGCGGAGCGGGTGGGGATGCTGAACGGCATCTTTCACATCCGGACAAAACCTAATGACGGGACGGAAATCCACGCCTGGGTGCCGTTGGAAGAAGTGGTGAAACGTGAGACGTGAATCGTGGGGTGTGGGTCAATGGGGAGCGACGACAAGCGGCATGGGGGGGGCTTGCATCCCGTGAAAACGGCGACCTAACATAGACCATGCCTGAGTCGAGCTCGACAAAGAAGCCCCGCCTGCTCATGGCCGACGACCATCCGATCATGCTGGCAGGCCTAAGAAAATTGGTCGAAGGCATGTGCGACGTCGTCGGAACCGTCCAAGATGGCCGTGCCTTGGTCGAGGCGGCGGAGCGGTTGCGACCGGACCTGATTCTGCTCGACATTTCGATGCCTCTGCTGAATGGGATGGATGCCGCGCGGCAGATCAAGAAGTTGGTGCCGGACGCGAAGCTCATTGTTCTAACGATGCATGCCTCCCCGGTGTTTGCCACGGAGGCGCTTCAAGCCGGCGCCAGCGGCTACCTGCTCAAACAGTCGGCGGCCGCCGAATTGCCGCGCGCGATCGACACCGTGCTCCAGGGGCAGACCTATCTCACGCCGACCATCACCAAACCGGTTCTCGATTCCATCGCGAGTCAGAAGCGGGGGGAGCTGAAAACATCGCTGATGCAGTTGACGCCTCGGCAGCGGGAAGTCCTGCAGCTCCTCGCGGAAGGCAAGACACCGAAAGACATCGCCGTCCTCTTGAATGTATCGGTTAAGACCGTCGAGTTCCACAAAACGCGGCTGATGGAACAACTCGATCTCCATACCACGCTCGCCCTGGCCAAGTTCGCCATTGCCGAAGGGTTGGTCAGCGCCGACGCCGGCCTCCCGCCGAATTCGTAAAAACGTGTCTATCTGAGATTCCGAGAGAATCCGTTCGCCCTTCCGGGGCTAGGATCATTTCTTCCGTCCCCCAGGTCGTCACCTAGTATCGTCGTTGAGCCGAAGTCGGTACCTTCTACCTTCGTTGTGGCATCGATCGGAGAGGACTCGTTCCCTCGACCGCGTCGATCCTGTGGCGCACACGTGCGGATTCGAGTGGAGATCGTGAGGAGGGGAGCCATGCAGCTGTCACGTATCAAAGGGGGAGCCATGGAGCGGAAGATCAAGCTGATAAAGGCTGCCGCCGCGGCACCGAAGTTCCAACTTGTCTCGGATCAGAGTTGTGCCCATGGCCGCTTGATTGATGATGTGCTGACCAGGGGAGGAAAACGGACCGGGAAGGTCCGCTGCCTGGAGTGCCAGGCCGTCATCGATGATCCCTATCAGGGCACAAGGTAAGAAGGGATTCTTTACCGATGGCAGATTCTCCGTTCACACATACGGCTCGATTTGCACGGGCGATGTGGGGGGGCATCGCTGCGGCCATGATCTTCGTGGCGCCGATCTCGTTTTCTTCCTGCCTTCCCGAAGCGGACATCTCGGCCCTGTCATGGGCCGAGGAGTCTCGACTTCCGCCTCAGCCGCTGATTCCGAGTTCGCAGACCGTCATCGCCGTGGCGAAACAGGCGAAGGCCTCGGTGGTCAACGTGTCCGCGACCAAGAAAGTGGGTGAAGGGCAGGGCTTCCTCGAGTCACCCTCGCCGTTCTTCGACGATCCGTCCTTCAGGCGTTTCTTCGGCGACGAGTTCGAACGGCGGTTCCGCCGGCCGAGGGAGTTCCGGCAGGAAGGCTTGGGTTCCGGCGTGATCGTGAGCACCGACGGGTATATCGTCACCAACCATCACGTCGTTGAACAGGCGGATGAAATCGAAGTCTCGTTGCCGGATAAGCGCATATTCAAGGCAACGGTGATCGGCACGGATCCCAAAACCGATGTGGCGGTGATCAAAATCGATGCGACGAGCCTCCCGATCCTCCCGTGGACGGACTCAGGTCGGCTCGAGGTCGGTGAACTGGTCCTGGCGGTCGGCAGCCCCTTCGGGCTCACCCAGACCGTGACGCTGGGCATCATCAGCGCCGTCGGACGGGCCAACATGGGGATCGTGGATTACGAAGATTTCATCCAAACCGACGCCGCGATCAATCCCGGGAACTCAGGGGGCGCGCTCGTCAATTTGCACGGCGAGTTGGTCGGGATCAACACGGCTATTTTTACCAGAACCGGCGGGTATATGGGCATCGGGTTCGCGATTCCGAGCAACATGGTCAAGTCCGTCATGGACAGTTTGATTAAGCACGGGAAGGTGATTCGCGGGTGGCTGGGGGTATCGATCCAGGAGTTGACGCCGGATTTGGCGAAGGAGTTCGACGTGTCCGAGACCGGAGGCGCGCTGGTCGCCGATGTGATGGAGGACAGCCCGGCGAGCAAGGCCGGAGTCAAACGAGGCGACATCGTCATGGAATTCGAACGGCGATCGGTCAAGGATCCGACCCACCTGCGCTCGCTGGTCGCGGACACGGCGCCGGGCACGAAGGTGACGATCACCGTGCTTCGCGACAAGCGCCGCGCATCCTTGGAGGTGACGTTGGGCGAGCTGCCAAAGGATGGGTCGGCCCTGCGCGAGCCAGGAGAGGCAAAGGGGAAACATGCGCTGGCCGGAGTCCAGGTCGGCTCGCTGTCGCGAGATGAGCTGCGGGAGCTGCGGATCAAGGGCGGAGTCGTGGTGCGCCGGATCGATCCGGCCGGTCTTGCCGCGCGAGCCGGTTTGCAGGAAGGCGACGTGATTCGCGAGATCAATCGCCAGGCGGTGACGTCGGTCGACGAGTTCGAACGGCGGGTCGGCAAGCTGAAGGAGAAAGAGCGGGTGCTGCTGTTGATCACGCGGGGCCGCGCCACGATTTATCTGGCGATCAGTCCGTAATCAATGTCGAGATACGAATAGAAGGGGTTTGCGATCATTGCCGAATGAGAGGCCTTATGACTTCACCGAGAATTCTGTTGGCCGATGACCATCCACAGATGCTGGCGAGTCTCTGCCGATTGGCGGATACGGTAGGCGAGGTCGTGGGAGCGGTGGCGGACGGACGGGCGGCCGTGGACTCATCGCTCCGTCTTCATCCTGATGTCGTGGTATTGGATATCATGATGCCGAGAGTCGGGGGTCTTGAAGCAACGCGGTTTCTTCGGCGCGACCTCCCCGAAGGCAAGGTCGTCATCTGCAGCATGCACACGCACTCCGAGCTGATCAAGGAGGCCTTTGCGGCCGGCGCGGTGGGGTTCGTGCGGAAGCAGTCGGCCCATTCGGATCTCGTGCTGGCCATCCGCGCAGCATTGGCCGGTGAAACGTTCGTGAGTCCGTCGTTGGAATACAACACCGTCCCGCCGCAGAAGAACGGCGGGAGCGGCTGACTCGGTGACCGCCGAGTGGGAGCGCTATCGGAGCGCTTGGTCTTGCTTGTGGGCAACAACTGCTCGCTCTGTCGCCAAACTCCTCAGTGCGTTGCTCCCATGTGTTGCGTGAAGGGACAGCCCCCTCGGTTCTCAACTCATTCAACCGCACATGCAGGCGGCTCGTGTCTTGCAGACCATTTTTTTTACGCTCGTTGAGTGCGGTTGGAAAGGGTCAGCCGAAGCGAATTCATCACATAAATGGAGGAGGCATCCATGAAGCTGCTAGGGGGTATGGCAACAGTGCTCTGTGTGACGGTGGTGCTGATCAGTCCTGCGTGGAGTGGTGAGAAGGGAAAGGGTAAGATGGACAAGGTGAAGGAAGCCGTCGAGATGGCTGCCGCAGCCAAGGTGACGATCGACGAGGCCATCAAAACGGCCTCGGAGAAAGTGTCCGGCAAGGTCATCGAGGCTGAATTGGAGAAGAAACACGGCAAGTTGGTCTGGGAAGTCGAGGTCGTCACGGCGGAGAACAAAGTGATGGAGGTGCACATCGACGCCGAGACCGGCACGGTGATCGACGTGGAAGAGGAGAAGTCCGAGAAGGACATGAAGCACGAACGGAAGCAGGAGCGGAAACGGGAGCATAAGGAGTAATTTTCCCGCCTACGCAGGAAGCCACGGATGTCCGTCTTCCGCAGTAGGCGGACAATGAAGTGATGGGAAGGAAGGAGGGGATCATGCGAGAGGATTGTCGATGCGGTGAGATGGCGGTCATGTTTCTGGCGGGGCTGACGATCGGTACGATGACCGGGTTGCTGCTCGCGCCCCATTCCGGCGCGTATACGCGCCGGCAGCTTCAGAATCTGGCGGAAGATGTCAAAGAACAGGCTTCCACCCTGGCGTCCGAGGCCAAGGAAGCCGTCGAGAATGTCGTCGAACAGGGAAAGCGGATCGTCGGTTGATCCGTCGAGAAGGGGAATTCTCATGAACATCTTGTCTATCGTCCTACCGCTCGTCGTTGCGCCGGCGCTGCTGGGAGGCTGCGCTCCGTACTATACGGGCAAGCGCGACCATAAGGTGCAGGCCCATGCGACGATTGCCGGAGAAGGGATCACGGGTGAAGCGGACTTGTACGAAGAATACGAGGGCCGTGTCAGGATCACGCTGAAGATCAAAGGAACTGCGGCGAGCAAGCTGACTCCCGGGCGTCACGCGATACACATTCACGAAACCGGCTCGTGCAATCCGTTCAGCGCGGCGAAGGGCCACTATGACGGCAACATCGATGCGCTGGTCAATCCTGAGGCGAATGTCAGCCCGGGATTGGGGAACCATCCCTACCATCTGGGTGACCTCCCGAACCTCAAGGTGAGCGGGGATCGGAAAGGCTCACTCTATACCATCACAAGCCGGGTGACGTTGTCGGATGGATTGAATACGCTGTTCGATGAGGACGGCAGCGCCTTTATCGTGCACGAGTTGGAAGACCAGTATCTCCCCGATCCGCCGACGAAAGACGGGCCGGGTGGTCCTCGCATCGCCTGCGGGGTGATTGTGAGGAGATAGGCTGGAGGGGTACGATGCCCGACAATGGATTCGGAGACGCATCGTCTGGCCACCATCCCCATGGTCTCATTGGAACAGGAACCTACAAGTCAACCAACCGACGCGTTATCATGAGGTCGTATGAGTCAGAACATCTACCCTATCCTCGATGCGTTCCGGAAGGGCGCCCATATCACGGAAGAACAGTATCGCGATCTGTACCGACGTTCGATCGAGGATCCTGAAGGTTTTTGGAGTGAACAGGCCGACGCCTTCGTGAGCTGGTCCGCGCGCTGGAACAAGGTGCTCGACTGGGATTTTACGCAAGGGCACGTCCGTTGGTTCGACGGGGGGCGGCTGAACGCCTGTTTCAATTGCGTCGACCGCCATCTGACGACGCGTGGAGCGCAGGCGGCGATCATTTGGGAGGGAAACGAGCCGGGCGAGAGTCGCACGATCACCTATCGCGAATTGCATGAGCAAGTGTGTCGATTGGCGAACGTGTTCAGGGATCGCGGCATCGGCAAGGGGGACCGGGTGTGTATTTACATGCCGATGGTTCCCGAAGCTATTTTCGCCATGCTCGCCTGCGCCCGTATCGGCGCGATTCATTCCGTCGTGTTCGCAGGGTTTTCATCCGAAGCCTTCAAGCATCGCGTGCAGGATAGCGCATGCCGTTTGGTCGTCACTGTCGACGGCTATCGGCACGGCAACAAGACGATCGACCACAAGGAGAAGACCGATCAGGCGTTGAGCAAATGCCCTGACGTCAACACAGTTCTGGTGGTCAAGCGGCTCGGTGGGGAGGTTCCCTGGGACCGTTCGCGGGATATGTGGTACCACGAGGCCATGGCCGGCAGTTCGTCCGAATGCCCGGTGGTGGAGATGGACGCGGAAGATCCGCTGTTCATCCTCTACACCTCAGGATCCACGGGCAAGCCGAAGGGCGTCGTGCACACAACGGGCGGCTATCTCCTGTTTGCCGCCGTCTCACATCGATATGCATTTGATTACCATGACGGCGAAGTGTACTGGTGCACGGCGGACATCGGCTGGGTGACCGGCCACACCTATGCCGTCTATGGCCCGTTGGCCAACGGGGGGATCACGTTGCTGTTCGAGGGGGTTCCCCATTATCCCGATTACTCTCGTCTGTGGCAGCTGGTGGACAAGCACCAAGTCGCTGTTTTCTATACCGCGCCCACCGCGATACGGGCTCTAATGGCGCAAGGCGATGACCCGGTGAAGAAGACCAGCCGTCGGAGCCTGCGCATGCTGGGCAGCGTCGGGGAGCCGATCGACCCCAAGTCATGGGAATGGTTCCATCACGTCGTCGGCGAAGGGCGCTGTCCCATTGCCGACACCTGGTGGCAAACGGAAACCGGCGGGCTGCTGTTGACTCCGTTGCCGGGGGCCATGCCGTTGAAACCCGGTTCGGTCGCGAAACCCTTTTTCGGCGTGGTCCCGGCCATCGTGGATGAGAAGGGAAACATTCTCGAAGGAGAAGCGCAGGGCCGCCTGGTCATGACCAAGCCCTGGCCCGCGCTGGCCCGCACGATCCACGGCAACCATGAGCGGTATCTCAAGACCTATTTCGGCCGATTCCTGGGGCTCTACGATACCGAAGACGGCGCCCGGCGTGACGCCGACGGGTATTACTGGATCACGGGAAGAATCGACGACGTCTTGAACGTGTCCGGCCACCGCATGGGGACGGCCGAGTTGGAAAATGCGCTCGCCAAGCATTCGGATGTGGCCGAGGCCTCCGTCGTCGGGTTTCCACACGAGATCAAGGGGCAGGGGATTTACGCCTATGTGGTGCCGAAGCAAGGCGTTGCGCCGTCGGACACCTTGCGCGCCGCGCTGTTCGAACAGGTGCGGCAGGAAATCGGTCCGATCGCCAAACCCGACTATATCCAATGGACCGAGGCGCTTCCCAAGACTCGATCGGGGAAAATCATGCGCCGCATCCTGCGAAAAATTGCGGCCAATGAACTGGACGACCTTGGAGATACCTCGACGTTGGCCGACCCCTCCGTGGTCGATGCCTTGATGGCCGATCGCAAGAAGGTCTGATCGGACGCACGGGGCAACGGCGCACGAGCGCAGACGGCGAGGAGAGCCCTGGACATGTCGCCTATGGAAGGTTTCTTGACCGAATCAGGCTCGATCGAAAGGAGGAGGTGATGCCGTTGAAGAAGGCGCTTGCCGGATTGTTGGGTCTCATGCTGTGCCTATTCGTGGCGTGGGGTTCCGGTGTGGCCGGCAAGGAATCGGCCGTGGTTCCCGCGGAAACCGTGGTGGATTACATCTATGCCGTGTTGGCCTCAGACCGGACTTTTTATACCGTCCATGTCGTGGAGCGGATGCAACAGCGCGGGGTGATCGAATCGTCTGAGCGCTGGCGGTCGGAGCCTACTCTGCCGCTGCCCGCCCAATTCGTGCAGGAGTCATCGAGCTTGGCGGCGCTCTCAGGCGTCAAGGTGCGGTATCGCCTGATCAGTCTCAATCCCATCAACAAGCTGAGCGGGCCCGCGAACGAGTTCGAGAAAAAGGGGTTGAAGGCCATCATGGCGGAGCCGGATCGTCCCTATAAAGGATTCGTGACGGAAGGAGGCGAACGACGGTTTGAAGCCTTGTACGCGGATCGCGCCGTCTCGGCGGTCTGCGTCACGTGCCATAACGCACACCCGCAGAGTTCGAAGCGGGACTACCGGCTCAACGACGTGCTGGGCGCGGTCTCAATTTCTATCCCGGTTCCCGGTTGATCGAAGCGTCTGGGCAAGGCCTTGCTGAGACCAGAGGTTGTTCGGGAAACGCTTCAGATCTTCATGAAACACCCGCTCGGCCTCGTCGGGGCGCCCGGCCTTGAGCAACAACGCGCCGAGCTCCTGTCTCACCGGCACCGTCCACTCCGGCGGCTCGCCGTACACGAGCGCGTCTTCACGACGCGCTCCCTCTCGTAGATGATTGATTGCTTGGGGTAGATCGCCCTTCGCCGCAGCGAGGTGGCCCTCAAGCACCTCCTCGGCGATTCCCAGCACGGCGCCGGATGTGTTGAATTCAATCCGCAGCGACATTATTCGGGGATTGCGAGCGATTGCGCGCAATTGTGTGAGTGCTGCGTCCGCCGCCTTGAGGTGACCACGTGCAGCCAACGCTCGTCCATGCGCGTACAGCCATATCGCCCGGGCGTGCGGCAGATCCTCCGCCGGCGCATCTGCGTTCAGGAGTTCATCCCAGCGCCCGAATCGCACCAGCATCTGCAGGTGGCGTGTTTGGTGATGTTGGAGAAAGGCCATCCCCGGCTCGCGCAGCAGTTCCTTGGGCACCAGAGACGCGATTTTATCGGCGGCGGCGAGAGCCTGCTTGTCACGGCCGATCATGCTCGCGGCGAATGCCAGGAAGTCGTAATTGTGCGGGTAGTACCCCAGCACATAGATGCCGGCTGCGGGACCTTGGTCGCGAATGTAGGTCTCATCGGCATGCACCGCCTGCTCGTTGGCCGTGATGGCATCCTCGTACCGGCCGACCCGGATATAGATATGGCCCGGCATGTGAACGAGGTGTCCCGCCCCCGGCATCAGGCCTGCGAGGCGTTCGGCGGCCTCGATCGCCCGTTCCGGTTGGACCGCCTCGACCGCATGGATGTAGAAGTGGTTGGCGCCCGGGTGATCGGGGTCGGCGGCCAAGACCTGCTCGATGTGCGACAAGAGCTCGGTCGTATTCGGTTTCGGTGTGCCGTCACTGGTCCAGTAGTCCCATGGGCTCAAGTTCATCAACGATTCCGCGTACAGCGTCTTGGCTTCCAGGTCATCAGGGAAGCGCCGGACCACCTCGGCCATCGCCCGGGAGTAGGCGGCATCCAACTCCTCACGATCGGTCGGCGGCTCGACTGCGTACCGTGTCGCAAGCGCTCGGATCAAGGCTTGTTCACGCGCGCTCACCTTCTTCTCGTGCATGAGCGCTTGTTGAAGCGCGGCATAGGCGAGCCGGCCGCCGGCAGTATCCATCGGGGCATTGATATTGGATCCGTAGGCGAGCGCGATGCCCCAGGAGCACATGGCGCAGTCCGGATCGAGCCGCGCCGCTTCGCTGAAGGACCGGATGGCCTCCTGGTGGTTGAACGCGTAGTACAACCGCAATCCCTGATCAAAGTAGCGCTGCGCGATCGGCAGGCTCGTGGTGATCGGGTAGTGATGCGTGCCCAGGTCTTGATAGAGCGGCACCCGGGCTGCGTCGGTGGCCTGAATCCGGAGGGCAGGGGATTCCTGCGCGGCCTCCGCACCGACCAGTCCGAATAGGAGAGCGGCGGCCAGTATCGGCAGATACCGCATCGACGCCCAGCCGAAGGTGCTTGGTGACCTGTCTGTTGGTACCAATGTGTGGTGATCGGCTGGGAATCTGGCATGGGCATCATTGTTCATGGCGGTACCTCTAATTATGAAATTATGCGACTCCCTCCAGATCCAATTTCAACGCGAGCAATTTCAGCAGGTCTTTGAGCGTCACGATGCCGACGAGACGATCTCCATCCATGACCATGAGCTGGCTATTGCCGGTCCGGTTCATGATGGCCAGTGCGGCCAGCGCTCCGGTCCGGATGTCGACGGTATTGTCATCGGAGCAGGGCGCGGCGACATCGCGCACCGTGAGTCGCGTCCGTTGATCACGTGGAATGCCGGCGAGCTGCTTCGAACTGACACAGCCGACCAGACGGGCCTCATCGACAACGGGGTACAGGGTGTGGAGCGATCGATAGAAGTGTTCTTCGACCAACGCATCCACGCAGAGATCCGGTGAGACGGTCTCAGGGTTCGGCGTCATGAATCGTTGAATCGGCTCGCCTCCAAGCATCGTCCGCGCGACCACTTGGTAGTACGAGGTCTCTGCCGCTCCCCGCAGAAAGAGGCCGACGACGAACCACCAAGCACCGACCAGGAAATTGCCGGTGATGACCTGAACGCCTCCCGACAACATGAGTAGAAGACCGAAGATCGATCCAGCCCGCGACGCCCACTGAGTGGCGCGGCGGAAATCTTTTTTCCAATGCCACAGGCCGGTGCGGAGTGCGCGCCCACCGTCGAGAGGAAACGCCGGGATCAAGTTGAAGCCGCCCAGGAGGCTGTTGGCGAACGCCAGGCATCCGAGAACTCCGAGGGCGGGAAGGGGAAGATGAATCCGATACCCGACCTCGAATGCCAGATACAAGCCGGCGCTGAGAGCAAAACTCGAAAGCGGGCCGGCGATCGCCATGAGAAACTCGGCCTTGGGGCTGGGCGGTTCTTTGTCCATTTGCGCGACGCCCCCGAAGATGAACAGCGTGATGCTGCTGATGGGAATGCCGTAGCGCTTCGCGACTAAGGAGTGGGCGAACTCGTGGAAGAGGAGCGACCCGAAGAGACCCATCGTTGCGACGGCGCCCATCCACCAATAGGTCGAATCGGAAAGGCCAAGATAATAGTCGGGGAAATAGCCACGGGCGAGCCACCAGGTAGCCACGGCTGCGAAGAAGATCCAACTCAATGGAAGTCGGACCTTGGATCCCACGATGTCGAACAGGGCCACGTGTTTGCTGAACATCACCGTCTCTCTACCATCGCGCCGACTGGAAAGCCACAACAATTCACAGGCTCGAGCGACCTCGCCGTCAGCGATCGTGGAGAGAAAACGGAGTCGCAGGGGAACAGCTCTTCGGATGTTGCCGTCTGTAGCACTTTGCGACAGCGATTGCGACATGTGTGGGGTCTTTTGTCTGAGCGACAAGTGAACGAATTCTCAAAACAGCTTGTCTTTCAGCCAACTTGAGCCTCGTCATGCCCAGGATTGTTTCTGGAAAAATGGCATGATGATTGCGGCGGGCACATGAGAAATGCCGGTATGCAGTGACATTCTTACGAACGAAGCAGGGGCGCACGATCAGACACACCAAGAGACCGGCGGCTCGATGATGCACCCATGAGCATGGTGACGGTTCGTATTCATGGTCGAGGCGGGCAAGGGGTGGTCACGGCGGCAGAGCTGCTGTCGACGGCTGCGTTTACCGCCGGCAAGCAGGCTCAGGCGTTCCCCAGCTTCGGGTCGGAGCGGATGGGAGCGCCGGTGACGGCTTTCTGCCGCATCGATACACGGGCGATCCGAACCCGCGAAGCCGTAACGCATCCCAACGTGCTGATCGTCCAGGATTCGACCTTGCTGCACCAGGTTGAGTTGTTCGCGGGATTGTCGCGGGACGGCTATGTTCTCATCAATTCGACTTTCTCGCCGGATGAATTAGGGATCGGAGAATTCCTCAAGTCGATGCGGAGCGACCATATCCGCGTCGTGCCGGCCTCGGATATCGGCATCAAGCATCTGAGACGCCCCATCGCGAATACGCCGATGTTGGGGGCATTCTCCGCGCTCACCGGAGTGATCGATTTGACGTCGGTTCAGGCGTCGATGCGCCGGAAGTTTCCGGGATCGCTGGGCGAGGCCAATGCGGCCGCCGCAAAAGAGGGATACGAGTATGTCCTCGCGTATCCGGCCGATGAAAGGAGCGACCAACGACATGCGCGAACAACGTGAAGGATCGCAAGCCGTTGCCGAGGCCGTGGTCTTGTGCCGACCGGAGGTCATTGCGGCCTATCCCATCTCACCGCAGACGCATATCGTCGAGCGGTTGTCCCGCATGGTCAAGCGGGGCGACGCCGGCCGTTGCCAGTACCTGAATGTGGAATCCGAATTCGCCGCTCTGAGCGTCTTGATCGGAGCCTCGGCGACCGGCGCCCGGACGTACACCGCGACGACGAGCCAGGGGCTCCTGTTCATGGCCGAGGCCGTGTACAACGCAGCGGGGCTCGGGTTGCCGATCGTCATGACGATTGCGAACCGCGCGGTCGGCGCGCCGATCAATATCTGGAACGACCATTCCGACAGCATGGCCTTGCGCGATGCCGGGTGGATTCAGCTGTTCGCGGAAACGAATCAAGAGGCGGCGGACCTTCATATTCAAGCGTTCCGATTGGCGGAGGAATTGAGCTGCCCGGTGATGGTGTGCATGGACGGGTATATCCTGACCCATGCCTATGAGCCGATTGATCTCCCCGACCAGTCAACAGTGGATGCGTTTCTCCCGGCCTTCTCGCCGGTGCAGGTGCTGGATCCGAATGCGCCGATCTCCATCGGCGCGATGGTGGGACCTGAAGCCTTTACCGAGGTGAAGTACTTGGCGCATCGCCAACACCTTCGGGCGCTGACGCTGGTGCCGGCCATCGCCGACGCATTCGAACGGCAGTTTCATCGAGGATCCGGAGGTCTCTACGGGACCTATCGAATGACCGATGCCGACATGGTCCTGATCGCGCTCGGCTCCGTGATCGGGACGATCAAAGACGCCGTGGACGAATTGCGCGAAGAAGGGATCGCGGTAGGCTGCTTGAAGATCGGCTGCTACCGGCCGTTTCCGGCGATGCAGCTGCGCGCCGCGCTGGAAGGCATGTCGCGCGTGATCGTCGTCGAAAAGGATCTCGCGGTGGGAATCGGAGGCATCGTGTCGGCCGACGTCCGGATGGCGTTGGACGGCTTGCCGATCCCCGTGCACACCATCATCGCGGGATTGGGAGGACGGTCGATCTCCGCCGCATCGCTGAAACAGATGGTTCGGGATGCCCGCGCGGAGCGTCTGAGCGAGCCCTACTTCCTGGACCTGAACATGAGGACGGTCGACGACGCGCTTGCTCGAAGGCGCGAGCAGCGTCGAGCGGGGCCGCTTGCCGAGCAACTGATTCGCGCGGTGAACGCCATCAGTACGAAAGTCGTGTGACGGAGCGCTCGATGACGACTCAACGCATCAAGTTCTATCAGACCGGCACCTACACGGCGGGAAATCGTTTGCTTGACGACGCGGCCCGTACCGTGCAATCGCGAGAGGATCGCACCAATTCCCTGAATTCCGGTCATCGCGCCTGCCAGGGGTGCGGCGAAGCCCTGGGGGCTCGCTATGCCATCGACGCCGCGATGCGCGCGGCGTACGATCGGGTGATTGCCGTCAACGCCACGGGTTGTCTCGAAGTCTTTTCCAGCCCGTACCCGGAAAGCGCCTGGCAGATTCCCTGGATACACTCGCTGTTCGGCAATGCTCCCGCGGTTGCGAGTGGAGTCGCGGCAGCCTTGCGCGCAAAGGGCCGTGATGACGTCAAAGTCGTCGCCCAGGGAGGCGACGGTGCGACAGTCGACATCGGGTTCGGGTGCCTGTCCGGGATGTTCGAACGCAACGACGATGTGCTCTACGTCTGTTACGACAACGAGGCCTACATGAACACCGGCGTGCAACGGTCCGGGGCGACGCCTCCCTTCGCGCGGACGAACACAACGCAAACGGTGGGCGACGCGCCGGGCAATCTTTTGGGCACCGGGAAGAATGTCCCTCGTATCGCCATGGCGCACGGCATTCCCTACGTCGCCACGGCGTCGGTGGCGGATCTCCATGATCTGGAGGCCAAGGTCGCGACTGCCATGGGAATGAACGGCGCGCGGTATCTCCATATCCACGTGCCCTGTCCCCTCGGGTGGGGATCGGATCCCGCGAACACCATCAAGGTCGCCAGAATGGCGGTGGAATCCGGCCTGTTCCCGTTGTTCGAGGCGCGAGCCGGACGCGTGGTCGGTCGGACGAAGATCCGGCGGAAGGTTTCGGTGGAGCGGTACCTCGAACTCCAAGCGCGATTCAAACATCTGTTCGAACCGCATAAGAACGATGATGCGATCGCCGCCATACAAGCCATCGCCGACGAGCATATCGCCACGTACGGACTGCTGGAGGCCGGAGTGTTATGAAGCACAAACCCTTTGCGATCACGCTCGATCCGAACAGCAGTCTGGCCAACCTCACGGGGAACTGGCGCACGATGAAGCCGGTCTATGTCGATCGGCTGCCGCCCTGCAACCACGCCTGCCCTGCGGGGGAAAACATTCAGGCGTGGCTCTCGCTCGCTGAAGAGAAGGACTATGAAGCCGCGTGGCGACGGATCATGGAAGACAATCCGATGCCGGCCATCCATGGACGTGTTTGCTATCACCCCTGCGAAAGCGCCTGCAATCGCGGCCAATTGGATGAACCGGTGGGCATACGCGCCGTGGAGCGGTTCTTGGGGGATCTGGCGATCAAGGAAGGCTGGCGGGTGCCTTGTGCTCCGTCAACGGGGAAAAAGGTCCTGATCGTGGGCGCGGGACCCAGTGGACTGTCTGCCGCCTATCATTTGACGAGGATGGGCCATGCGGCCACAATCTACGACGCGTCGGAGAAGGCCGGTGGGATGATGCGCTACGGCATTCCCGCGTACCGGCTCCCACGCGATATCGTCGATGCCGAGGTCGGACGGATGGAAGCGATGGGGCTCACGATCCGGCTCAACACGAAGGTCGAGGATCTTGATGCGGTGATTCAAGAAGGCGGGTTTCATGCCGCGTTCCTCGCGGTCGGGGCCCATCTTGCCAGGCGCATCGACATTCCGGGTTTCGACGCCAAACGAATACTCGACGCCGCGACGTTTCTGCGCAGCATGGAGAGCGAGTCGCCGATGAAGATCGGGAGACGGCTGGCGGTGTATGGGGGAGGCAATACGGCGATCGATGTGGCCCGCACCGCCGAGCGTCTGGGCGCGGAGTCGGTGATTATCTACCGGAGAGGCGAGGCCCATGCTCCTGCGTTCAAAGAGGAGATCGCCGAAGCGCGCGACGAGGGTGTGCGGTTCCAGTGGCTCCGCAGCCTCGCGAAGGGCGACGACAGAACGTTGGCGCTCGAAGTCATGGAGTTGGACGAACATGGCAAACCGAAACCCACCGGCCGCTTCGAGACCGTTGAAGCCGATACGGTGGTGCTGGCATTGGGGCAACGGGCCGATACCGGGTTCTTGCGGAACGTGACGGGAGTTCATCTGCGGGACGACGGCACGGTCGAAGTCGATGACCGGCTGATGACCGGTCACCCGGGTCTGTTCGCCGGGGGCGACATGGTTCCCGGCGAACAATCCGTGAGCACGGCGACCGGCCACGGGAAACTGGCCGCGCGCCACATCGACGCCTATCTGCGCGGGACACACTACAGGAAGTTTCCGTCGCATCCGCCGGCTGGCTTTGCCAGGCTGAATACGTGGTACTACACCGACGCGGAACAGTCCAAGCAGCCGGTGCTGGCCCTTGCAAGGCGGCGCGAGAGTTTCGAGGAAATGGTCGGAGGCTTGGAATCCGACACGGCCCTTCTGGAGGCGCGCCGATGTTTGTCCTGCGGCAATTGTTTCGAATGTGACAACTGCTATGCGGTCTGCCCGGATAATGCGGTGATCAAACTGGGAGCCGGCAACCGTTTTTCGATCAATTACGATTACTGCAAGGGGTGCGGCCTGTGCGCCGAGGAATGTCCCTGCGGAGCGATCGACATGATCAAGGAAGTGAAGTAGCGAGGAGGGGAACGACCTATGAGCACCAGAAAAGGGAAACGCTACACGACATCGTACAAGGAAAAGCAAGATCCCAAACAGGATCCCTATGCCATGTTCAAGGCTCCGAAGGGGCCGGCGGTGTGCCGAAAATGCAAAGCCATTTATGCCAATAAGCGGTGGTATCTCGATAGCCGTAAGCCCCCCAAGCTGGCGGAAGCTTCCATCACCCAGAAACTTCTCTGCCCGGCCTGTCAGAAGATTAAGGACGACTATCCAGAAGGGATCGTGACGTTGAAATGGTCGGACCTTCGTGAGCGCGAAGGCGAGATCAGGGGATTGATCGGCAACGTGGAGGCGCGCGCCGTCTCCGTGAATCCCCTCGACAGAGTGATGAAGATCGCCCGGCGCAAGAAGGATTTGGAAGTTCAGACGACGAACGATCGGTTGGCGCAGCGGCTTGGACGCGCGCTGATGAGGGCCTACAAAGGGAAGGCGGAATACAAGTGGGCGCATCGCGACATGATGGTTCGGGTGACGTGGCAGGGGCCGGAAGCGAAAACCTCGCGAAAGGGCAAGAGGTAATAGAGAAACAGCTGCGATCGATCTACGATGCCCCGCGGATACAACAGTTCCCCCGGATGAGGGGATGATTGCGCCACCGTTCGGATCTGTCCGGTCGAAGCGCTGATAGCACGTACTATCCTAGCCGAGAAACCCAGACCGATAAGATGGAGGTCGCCATGCGGACGTCCTCAAGATGCGCGTGGCGCTGATGGGGATCATGCTTGGCTAGTGCTTGGGTCCGTGGGAGCTGCTTTAGTAGCAAGAGGCTGACCGTCACCTGCGTATGTTGGTGTAGCCGCGCCATGAAGGCTCCATTCACTCCACAACCTGATTCGGTCGATTTCACGTCCACAACGCTTGCGGCATGGCATCGGCTATCCAGCGAAGAGGTCGCCCGGCAGCTTGGAGCGGATCTCGCGATCGGACTGACCCGAGAAGAAGCAGACCGTCGCGCCGAACAATACGGAGCGAATGAAATTCGTGAGCGTCCGCCTCGGTCTCTATTTCGGATGCTGTTGGACCAGTTCAGCGACTTCATGATCCTCGTCTTGATCGGCGCGGCGGTTATTTCCGGGGTGATCGGCGAACCGACCGATGCCCTCGCGATCGTCGTGATTGTGCTCTTGAACGGAGCGATCGGATTTGTGCAGGAATATCGGGCGGAACGGGCGATCGCCGCGCTGAAGCTGCTCGCGGCGCAGTCGGCTC
>CAYTAS010000064.1:0-19422 GCA_964435885.1 uncultured Nitrospira sp.
GAGGGTGGGGAGAATTCAATGACCACAGCTGGGGATTATTGCATGACCGCTGACACTGGACCGCCTCGACCTTCTTGCGCGAGGAGAACCGGCCTCGCTCCGTCTTCGATTTCGCCATGGATACCTCCATCAATGCTGGGGACAGTATGCCCCAATGGTGTGTCCAAGGAAATCGTGGGGCGGGGGACACTGGCGTTAACTCGCTAAAATATTTTCCCTCAAAGCCTCTAGCGTTCTTGCCGAGAGAAAACCTACCATCCACAAAATCCACGATTGTGCTAATCCGTTGTTGTCCGTCAACAATTTCACGTCTTGGTTTCTTCGTTTTCATATCAACTCGTTCATGGAAGTACACTTTTGGAAAAGGAAACTCTTTGAGGATGGTATCGATGAAGTAACTCTTAGCTGGGGATGGCCAAAGCCCTCCGCCTCGTTGGTATTCGGTATTCACTACCAACTCTCGTCGCTGATACCAGTTGACGATTTCCGCAACTGAGTATTTTCCTTCTTCAACCTTCATGCGATCTCCTGTTCGTTTGCTTCACTGGGCTGCGAAGATTGCTCCCGTCTGGTCGGTCTGTTTGCATCGCTGTATCTAGATGAGAGGCGGCGCTATTGTACTTTTTCATGCCTAGTTGGTCTATCTGTAAGTCGCTGCCTGTAAGTTGCGCCGAGGATTGTCCTGTTAGTTTCAAAATTGTGAGAGTGGGGCGATCAGATTCTTTCCAGACTGCGCGCATTGAGGGACCACTGTTTCACCGTGGGGCCTCAGCGAGCACAAAGGACTATCTCGCCGCTCCGCTCCCACCCTTGCATCTCCTTCTCCAGCCCCCGTACAATATCTTCTCCCAAGCCTAACCTATTGGCATTCTGGATCTTTCCGTCAATTCAAGGTCCGGTGAACGAAGGATCAGCTTGCTATGAAAATAGAGTACTCGAAGGGCAATCGTGCTTCCAAAGAGCTGATTCTCCTCAATCGTCAGCAGTTCGAATCGACCAGCGGTCGGAAGATGAAGGTGATGCTGATCTTCCCACCGGATTGGTTTCCGTCTGAACCGTATCTTTCCTTACCCTCACTCACCGCTGTGCTCCGTCAAGCAGGACACACGGTGATTCAACAAGACATCAACTGTGAGATGTGGGATTGGTACTTCAGCGAGGACTTTTTGAAGAAGGTTCTCCGCCGGGTGCCACAGCAGCTTGACCGGTTGCGCAAGCTCTCGAAGAAGCGGGAACTGAGCGAAGCCGAGAGAGACGTGCAGCTCGCGCTCTGTGACATCAGCCGTCCCAGGATGGAGAGGCTGATCAAGGATTCCGAAGAGGCGAAGCGAATAGTTAGAAGCGAAGAATTCTATAATATTGATAAGTTAGATTTATCACTTCAAGTCTTTCGTGAAGTCATGTCGATTGCGTCGCTCGTCTATTTTCCGGCGAGGATCTGCATGCCGCCGATGGAAACGGACCTGTCGTACAAGGTCTTTGTCTCGTCGGAAGTCATCGACGCGGTGAATGATACGCAGGTGAATATCTACCGCGACGTGTTCGAGCATCTGGTGAAGTCGGCGATCGAACGGGAGCAGCCGGACGTGATCGGCATCTCGATCGTCTTGCAGCAGCAAATGTTTTCGTCGATGACGTTCTGTGCCCTCATCAAGCAACACTTCCCTCATATCCACGTCACGATCGGCGGCAATACGGTGACGCGTCTGCGCGATGTCCTGCCACAGTCACCGCTGTTCCAGTATTTCGACAGCGCCGTGGTCTACGAAGGGGAGACGGCCTTTGTGCAGCTGGTTTCGGCTGTGGGGGCGAAGCGCAGGCTGGCCGAGGTACCAAACACGATTTACAAAGACGAGACCGGGGTCCATGCGTCACCGACCAGTTACGCGGAAGATCTGGCAACGCTGCCGCCTCCTGACTTTGATGGTTTGCCGCTGGAGAAGTATTTCGTGCCGACGAGGATCTTGCCCTATCTTGCCACACGTGGATGCTATTGGGGCCGCTGTGAGTTCTGTGACCATGGCGAGGGCTACACGGCCGGCTACCGCTCGAAGAAAATTCAGGATGCGCTCGCGGATATTAAATATCTCCGTGATAAATATGACGCGACACATTTTCATTTTACCGACGAGTCTTATCCGCCTGCATTGTTCCGGAAGCTCACACGTGGGCTGATTGATAGCCGGATGGGCATCGTCTGGACGACGCACATGCGGTTTGAAAAGAGTTTGCTCGATGAGCAGGTCTGGCAGGATGCAAAGGAGTCTGGGTGCAAATATCTCCACTTCGGCTATGAGTCCGGTGTTGAGCGAGTCTTACAGTTGATGGACAAAGCCACGACGGCCGAGGTGATGACAAGGCACCTCAAGCTGACGGCAGAGGCGGGGATTTGGAACCATTGCATGGGCTTCTTTGGTTTTCCGGGTGAGACGAAGGAAGAGGCTTGGCAGTCGGTGCAATTTTTGGAAGCGAACAAGGACCATGTCCACTCACTTGGGTTCGGGACCTTCGACCTCGGACGACATAATCCGGTGGCAAAGTATCCGGAGAAGTGGGGAGTGACGGCCTATAAGAATCCGGAGTGGGATTTGGCGCTCGATTACTATTACACGGTGAAGAACGGGATGAGCATCGAGGAGGCGGAGCGAGTATTCGAACAATTCGAACGGAACCACAATCCCGGTTGGGACCTTCGTCTCTACACGCGCGAATACATCTTTCTCTATATCTCAAAATTTGGTTTAGGTAAGTTGCCGGAGTTGCAGCATCAAGCCGTAAAAACAATCGGAGTGACGACCACGCTGGCGGGGAAAATGTAATGGGTGCGTCTCTCGTGAAATGTGGAGCGTGAAGCGCATGAAGGCTGGAATGAGATATGCTTCACGAACGACGTGTCACCAATGACCACTATGAGCGGGTTCATACAGATAGACGGTCTCGCCTCATTGGCCGGCGACGCACGGAAGAAGTCGAAGGTCATGCTGCTGTTCCCTCCTGAGTGGGTACCGACGGCGCCGTACCTCGCGCTGCCTTCGCTCACCGCCGTGTTGCGTGAAGCTGGACACACGGTCATCCAACGCGATGTCAACATCGGGATGTGGGATCACTTTTTCAGCATGGACTTCCTGATCTGGGTGAAGGCCAGGCTCGGGATGCAATTAAAGTCATTGCAAGAGAAAGAAAAGGCCGGCGTACTGAGTGAACGGGAGCTGCATCAGCTTGCCGTGGTTGAGCAGACTTATGAGCGTGATGTGTTCGATCTGGCGGATCGAGCCGAAGATGCCAAGCAGATCGTGCGAGGTGAACGGTTCTATGATGCGGAGCTCTTGGAGGGGGCACTCAATACCTTCCGTGAGATAATGGCTTATATCTCAGCCGCCTACTACCCGGCCTCGCTCGTCTTCTATCCGATGGAAAGTAATCTGGGCTATCGGCCTGGTGTTTCCAAAGAAGTGTTTGCTTGTTTGGAGGATGAGCAGGTCAACGTCTATCGGGATCTTTGTAATCAGTTGGTTCTGCCCGAAGTTGCGAAAGAGAAACCGGATGTGGTCGGCATCTCGATCGGCACGCAGATGCAGTTGCTGGCCGGCCTCACCTTTGCCAAACTGATCAAGGAATCGTTCCCCTACATCCATGTCGTGTTGGGCGGCAACATCATCACGCGCCTTCAGGAAGACCTCATGAGTCACGAGAGGTTTTTCTTGGAAGTATTTGATTCAGCGATTCTCTACGAAGGAGAGCACGCGCTGCTGTGGCTCATTGAGGCCTTGAATGGGCAGCGTTCGCTCGACTCCGTCCCCAACCTGATCTATCGAGATGGTTCCGGTCTCCACCGGAATCCCGAAGTCTATACCGAGAAGACGACCGCGCTGCCGTTGCCGGATTTCGATGGGATGCCACTCGATCGCTATTTTGTTCCGGAACTCATCATCCCCTACCTCGCGACGCGTGGCTGCTACTGGGGGCGTTGTACGTTTTGCGACCATGGGCAGGGCTACTTCGATCAATATCGTGGGATGCCGGCGCAGCTGGTCGTTGACCAGATCAAGGCGTTGCGAGATAAGTACCGGTGTCGGCACTTCTTGTTCAGTGACGAATCCTATCCACCGGCGCTCTTCAAAAAAGTCTCCCAACTCCTGGTCAACCAACAAGTCGAAATCAAGTGGACGACACTCATCCGATTCGAAGAGACGCTGCAAGAACAAGCCATGTGGGACCTTGCCGTCAAGGCCGGCTGCTGCACCCTCTATTATGGGATGGAGTCGGCGAACGAGCGCGTCTTAAATCTTATGGACAAGCATGCGAAGAAGAGCGTGATCCAGTGCAATCTTCAGATGGCGGCCAAGGCGGGGATTTGGAACCATGTGATGGCGTTCTATGGGTTTCCTGGTGAAACGTTCGCGGAAGCGATGGAGACCCGCCAGTTTGTCCTCGACAACCAGTCGGTGGTTCACTCGCTGGAGCTGTTCTACTTCGTTGCGTACCGGCACACGCCGATGGTGCGTCATCCGGAGAAATTCGGCATGACGATTCACAAACAGGAAGAGTACGATCTCCCGCTCGACTATTACTACACCCTCAACGACCCCGGCGCATTGTCGTGTCTCGATGCCATGCAGCTCTGTGAAGAATTCTACAAGCACGATTTTCATCCCTGGGCCGTGCGAGTGAACTCGCGCGAGCACGTCTTCCTCTACATTTCAAAGTTTGGGACAAACCGCTTGCCGCAGATTTATGCCCGCCAGACGCAGCCAGTCGGATCAGCGGATGGTGTCTCCGGCTTGATCACCTGGCCGGTGGCGCAATCTCAAGGAGACGAGGGAATGTCGCGTGTCACAAGCCACAATGTCGAGTGAAGGTGGAAGCTTGAAGATTGCCGGTCAAGGTGAGGAGTCATCAGGCACAAACACCGCAGACACCAAGGCGTACGCAGCTTCGACGGTCCGAGTCATCTCTTCAGCTTTCCGGTACTGTGCCATATATTGTTTGGGATTGTTCGTCAGACCGGCATAGCGCGACGGGTTCCAGTTATAGAGCTGGACACGACGGGCCCGTTCCAAGTCGTGAGAGGTAATCGGCAACGTGAGGCTCAATACCTTCAAGGCATGGGCGATAGCTTCCTCGGTGATGGGATCCATGAGGCGAGTTTGACAAAGTCAGTTCGACCTGTCAAAGGATGTCGGAGATCTTCTTGCGCCATCGACGTATCCACGGAGTGACTCAACGGACCCACGGGGAATGACATGACTGAGCAACGATCACTGAAGTTCTACCAAGCCGACGTGTTTACCGGACAACCGTTCGGCGGTAATCCTGTCGCCGTTTTCCCCGATGCGGAGGGGCTGACCGACGACCAACTGCAACGAATTGCGCGGGAGATGAATCTTTCGGAAACGGTGTTTGTCTTTCCGCCAACCGACCCCGCCGCGGCGGCACGGTTGCGCATTTTCACCCCGACCCAAGAAATTCCCTTCGCCGGCCATCCGGTGCTGGGAACGTTTTATGTTCTCGCCCAACTCAAACGAATCTCGCTACAAGAGGGTGTGACACGTATTACGCAAGAATGTAACATCGGCCTGTTCCCCATCGAGGTCCATGCCGAGCATGGGAGTGTGGCGCGAGTCGTGATGGCTCAACCTAAACCGGAATTTCTTGAGCCGCTCACGGCCACCGATGAGCTGTATCTGATCGCTGCGGCGCTGGGCATACCCAAACACGTGATTGCCGACGCAAAATGGCCGCTCCAAGTCGTCTCGACCGGATTGCCGGTCTTGATCGTTCCGGTTCGGACGTTAACGGCGGCACGGTCGATTGTTCCCGATGCGTCGGCTATCATTCGGGTGTGTGAACGTTTTGGGGCCAATGGCATCATGGTCTTCACGACGGTGACGGTTGAGTCGTTTGCGTCCGTCCATGCACGGATGTTTGCACCAAAGATCGGTATCTTGGAGGATCCCGCGACGGGGAGCGCCGGCGGAGCACTTGGGGCGTATCTGGTCCACAACGGTGTGGTTGATGTGGGGCCGACGACAGAGATCCTGATCGAGCAGGGATATGAGATTGATCGCCCCTCTCGCATTCTTGTGCAGGTTGAGTCGGAAGATGATGTTATTCAAGGCGTCACGGTCGGCGGGCAGTGCGTGTTGGTCGTGGAGGGGGAGTTGAGGTTTTAACCTGTGGGCCTTGTCAGCAAGGTGGATGCCTGACCGCTTGCAAGTTTAAGACCTATCTGGAGGGGGAGAGTCAAGCGATGAAGGCGGTGTTGTTTCGTGAGCATGGTGGACCTGACAAACTCTCCTATGAAGAGCTTCCAATACCTCAGATCGGCCCGCAGGAAGTCTTGATTCGGGTCAAGGCCTGCGCGCTCAACCATCTCGACATTTGGATCCGTCAGGGAAGTCCCGCCTATTCCATTCCGTTGCCGCACGTCGGAGGGTCCGATGTTTCTGGTATTGTTGAGCAAGTCGGTGCCCAGGTCGATGGCATCTCTATCGGCGCACGGGTCTTTATATCGCCGGGAATCAGTTGCTGGAGTTGTGAGGAATGCTTGGCGGGCCGAGACAATATGTGCCGGAGGTATCATCTCCTCGGTGTCAAGACGCACGGTGGCTATGCTGAGTACGTCAAGGTGCCGTTTCGCAATGTGCTCCCCATACCGGAAAACTTGACCTTCGAACAGGCCGCGGCATTTCCACTTGTCTCTGTGACGGCATCCCACATGTTGTTTGCGCTCGCCGGTCTCCAATATGGCGAAACCGTACTTGTAATGGGGGCGGGGAGTGGGGTGGGGACGATGGCCGTTCAACTGGCCAAGTTAGCCGGAGCGCGTGTGCTGACCACGGTCGGCAGTGACGACAAGATTCCCAAGGCTGTGATTCTTGGTGCTGATGCCGTGATGAATCATACCAAGGAACAGGTCGCGGAACGAGTCAGGCTGCTCACGGAAGGGCGAGGAGTCGACGTCGTGATCGAGCATGTCGGACCGGAAGTGTGGGACACCTGCGTTGAATCTCTTCGGAAAGGCGGGCGCTTGATCACCTGTGGAGCGACCACCGGCACAGACGTGAAACTGGACCTACGTGCTCTCTACTCTCGGCAACTGACGATTAAGGGGTCCTACATGGGAACGCGCGCGGAACTCGTGAAGGCAGCGGAACTCATGGGACAGGGGCGATTACTGGTCGTCGTCGATCGCACATTCCCGCTTCTGCACGCTCGAGCGGCTCAGGAGCTGATGCTCAGCCGGAAGTTTTTCGGCAAGATCGTACTCACCTGTTAATCGAGCATCGTTCAGCACCAGACTAACCACAGAATTTTCTTTTTGCCACCGGCTTTTGAGCCTTCATGCCTATCTGTGCTACCCTGTATTTCACCAGACAGAGCAAGGCCGGCGTTCTTCTCAGGAATTCATCTCAACTCATAAGGAGGAACCAATGCCTACCGTGGCGCAGATTGCAACGAAACGTCCTAAGTCGATCGGTCCCAAGACCTCGATTGCGAGCGCGGCTAAGACAATGCGCCAAGCGAGAGTCGGCTCGCTCCTGGTAAAGAAGGGTAGGCAGATGGTCGGTATTCTCACGGACACGGACATCGTCCGACGCGCCGTGGCGACAGGTAAGCCGCTGGGCAAACTTACGGTCGAAAAGATCATGACCGCCCCAATCTGCACCATCGAGGGAAACCAGACCGTCGATGATGCGCAGGACATGATGGCCGACTTGGGCGTACGCCATCTCGGTGTGACGAAAAACGGTGAGATCACCGGTGTGGTCTCCGTTCGTGACCTGTTGGCGTTCTACAAACGGTGTGCTCAGTCGAAGATTTCTGAGGACATGGGGTATTCCGAACCCAAGATCTCACAAGATTAGGCACGCATCCAGTGTTGAGTGCTAACGTTGAGCAACTCAGCACAGGGGAGAATTCAGCTCACTTGACGAGTTCTCAAGCAGATATCCGGGTGCAGGGAAAATCAGCGTTTCTAGGGAACGGGCCGTTGGTTGTTCATATCATCACGAATTCAAGAATCTGGAGGGGTTCATGCTACAAGGCGCCGCGAGTCTTGAGATCGGTCATAACTGCACTGATGTAAAGCAACATTGCAAGGAGGAGGAGTGGAATCCCTATAAATGTGCCCAGTCCCATTGTCCACGCGCCGAATCCATGCCAAAGAAACAGCGACACACACGTCAGCCCAGCGATAGCGCAGTGCACGGCCAGCATCAATTGCCTAGTCACCCACGGGGAGGCCGGATGTGGTAATTCGTGTTTTTTGGTATCCATGAGTCTCTCCCTCAGCAGGTTTTGTTCATTCCAGTGCTGACGTGCGCTCCTTGGGGAGTGGATGAGGAGGGCCGTGGCATGAAATACAGGCGATACGGTCGGTCGAGAATTCGTTCGCCAGCGCCCGGTGACTGGCCACACGAATCCATTTGCCGGTGCTCTGGTGGCAAGACAGGCAATTCGAATTGGCGTAGCTTCCTACGTATCTGATGGGGTCCGGGTAGGTGTTCGTTACATAGTGGACCCAGTGTCGGAATCCGTCTCGCTTCCCTTCCAGTGTTCCGGTTACCCCGTAGGTGACATGGCAGGCGTAGCACTGATCCTTCGCGATCCAATTGTTCCTGTAATGGCGCGCGGCCAGCGTGGGACTGGTCGGACTGGTCATGTCATTGACGAAGGGATGCATCACGTGACAAGACATGCAGGCTTGCACCGACTTGGTTCCTTCCATCACCGTTGCCGTTGTGCTCCAGGTTGCGGCAAGCGGAAGAAGGAAAACACCGATAAGGAGGAGCCGATGGTAGGTGCCGTGGTGGAGACGTTTCCGATAGACGTACTGGAGTAAAAAAAGCAAGAAAATACCTGCTAATGCCGCCACAACGCCAACTGTGCGGAAGATCTCCACACTCGTCACAATGTCGCTTATGCCACTTGCCCAAGCTGAGACGGCTAGAGGGCCTGTGCTGGCTAGGACTGTCATAAAGAACGGAAGGAAGAGACGATGTAGAAATGACATGGTCGCGTCGTCCGCTATGTCGTCCTCCGTCTAACTGAAACGGCGCATCGTTTATAGGCGGGCTGCTTTGAGAATGGATCATGCACATCGTGTGTGACGTGGTTGACGAGGTGCAAGGCCGAGTGCATTGTGGCAAAGACCATTCCTGGACGCACAGTGTCTGTGAGACGAGCGTACAGCTCAACCTCCCCGCGGCGGCTCTTTACGACGACCGGATCACCATCTGCTATCTTCAACGAATTGGCGTCGTAATGGTGAATCTCAAGATAGTCTGGGTGAATGGCTTTAAGGGTGGGTGCGTGACCGGTGATGGTCATCGTGTGCCAATGCTCCAAAATCCGGCCCGTGTTGAAGATCAGCGGAAACTCGTCGGTGTAGGGGTCCAACGGCTCTTCCTGATGGTCCAACCAGACCGTTGCCCGCCCGTCTGGTTTTCCATAAAAGTCGAACCGGCCACTGCCTGTGGCCATGGGGTCTTCTCCAGGGATATACCGTCGTTTGGTACCTGGATGAGTATCGGTCGGGCAAGGCCACAAGAGCCCACGTTCCGTCTGCAGCCGCTCGTAGGTGATACCTTCGAAGTTGTACAGAGAATGTGCGGAGATCTTGCGCCATTCGTCCCAGACGTCTTTCGGCGTCCTGGCTGAGATCAGCTTACCGTAGCCAAGGCGGTCTGCCAAATCGACAAGAATGTCCAGATCGCTTCTGGCTTCGCCTGGCGGGTGCACAAGCTTGGGGTAGAGGTGATAGCGCCGTTCCGCATTGCCTTTGACTCCTTCTTTCTCCACCCATAGCGCCGCAGGGAGTACCACATCGGCGAATTTCGTCGTTTCGGTCGGATGAAAAGCATCGACTACGACGAGGAAAGCTTTGTTCATGCCTTGCCGGTAGGCTGTGATATCGGGAAGTGTATGCCCGGGATTCGTGCACATGACTAAGCAACACTTCACATCTCCTCGGCTCATTGCGTCAAAGAGGGCGATAGCGTGATGGCCTGGTGTCGGGCTGATCCTCCCGTGGGGGACTCTCCAGAGGTCTTCCATCTCTCCCCGGTGCTTCGGGTTGGTGACGAGGCGTCCGTTCGGCAGGGCGTGCGAGAGGCTGCCGGTATCGCGAACGCCGCCGCAAGCATTCGGCTGTCCTGTTAGAGAAAACGGCGTGGCGCCAGGACGGCCGAAATGACCGGTCAAGAGGTGCATGGCACAGACAAGCCGGTTGGAAGCGGTGCCCTGCACTTGTTGGTTCAGTCCCATGGTCCACAGTGACATGGTAGCCTTCGACGACGCAAATAGGAACGCCGCTTCTCGGATGACCACCGAGCTAATGCCGCAAATTCTGGCGGCTGTCTCCGGACTGTAGAGTGCGATATGTTTCTTGAAGTCAGCAAACGAGCGAGGATGTTCGCCTTCCTTGAACGACAAGTAGTGTTCGACCATATCGCGATCGATGAAATTCTGTTCCAGGAAGACATGAATCATTGCGTTGTAGAGCGCGACATCCGTGCCGGGGATGATCTGCAGGTGAAGGTCGGCGTGTTGTGCCGTGAAGGTCTTACGCGGATCGACGAGGATGATTCTTGTACCGGGACGGCTTCGCTTGCGGTCTTGTACACGTTCCCAAATTATTGGATGACACTCCAGCGTGTTCGAGCCGGTGATGAAGAAACATTCGGCATGGTCAATGTCTTCATAGCAACCGGCGGGTTCGTCTTTTCCAAAGGTCGAGGTGTAGCCAGTGACGGCAGACGCCATACAAAGGCGCGGGTTGCCGTCCACGTTGTTTGTGCCGATGCCGGCTTTGAATAGTTTGTTCGCTGTGTAGCTTTCCTGAGTATAGAGCTGCCCGCTGCCGTAGAATGCAACGCTATCCGGCCCCTGTGTCTCAATAGCTTCCTTGAAACGCTGTGCCACGAGTGCCATGGCTTCGTCCCAACTCGTCCGCTGCAACTCGCCGTTCTTTCGGATCATCGGGTGGAGGGCGCGACCCTCAGTATAGAGAATGTCGCGGGTAGCCAGGCCTTTGATACAAAGGCGACCGCGGTTATGGGCTTCGCCATCTCCTTTCACATCTACAACCGTGTTTTCTTTCAAACCGATCATTACGCCGCAGCCTGTCCCGCAGAATCGACAGACGCCTTTATGCCAGCTATCAACGTTGATCACCGGTTGGCGTTCCCAAAGATTCTCGCAGCCCGTGATAGGAAGGAGACAGGCCAGACCGGCTGATGTCCCTACCACCTTGATCAGTTCACGACGGCTCAATCCGGCTGCCTCATCTTTCTTCTGGAGCATCATGGATTTCGATTCCGATCAGACGATCCTTAGTTAACGCAGCAGGGTGTAATCAAATGTCAGAAACAGGATAGCCAATTCATGCAGCGCCTTCAAGGTGGAACGATGCCGGGCAAGATTTAAATAAGCACACGCACTCCATAATGATTATTGAAATGGTGAACCGCGGGAGTTGCGCACGCTTACTTATGTGGAAAGTTGCTGCACAATATGTCCCAGTTCGGGGAGGATCAACTTCTCCATGGCGAGGCGGACGGCGTTCTCTGAGCCTGGAGTGGAAAAAAGAACGCGGCCTTTGATGATACCTGCGGTAGCGCGGCTCATGATTGCCGACGACCCGATGTCTTGATAGGTCAGCAACCGAAAGATTTCTCCGAATCCCGCGAGTCGCTTTTCAAGTATGTCCTCCACGGCTTCGAACGTAGAATCCCGCCTGGAAATACCGGTGCCACCATTGAGGATGATGGCCTGCACTGCATCGTTGACCGTGCCTCGAGCGATCCACAGCTGGATCTGTGCCGGGTCGTCTTTGACGAGATGATATCCAACGACTCTATGGCCTTGCTCTTCCAGGAGCTTGCGAATTAGCAGACCACTCGTGTCGGTTTCGGGCGTGCGGGTATCGCTACAAGTAATAACCATGCACCCGATTGATTCGGGTGCATGGCGTTTGTGTTCTTGATGAGTTGGTGTTGTCATGGTGATAATGTGCGTTAGCGGTTGGCCGTCACGCCGTGCCATGGCTGGACAGGCCTGTGCGGGTTGCTATTTCCATACGGCATCGGGATTTAACTTCGCGGCCGGTGTTCCCTTCGCCACATGTTCATCGAGGATCGTGGCGACATCAGCCTCACTCACTTTAGAGTACCATGTGTTATCAGGATACACCACGACCGTGGGACCTTGCTCGCATGGCCCGAGGCATCCTGTGGCGCTGACTAACACTTCTCCTGGCGGAACAGCGCGCTGCATCAATCCCATGTTGAAGGCCATGAGCAATTGCGCGGCACCGGCCGAGCCGCATGACGGCTTGGGGTGCCCCGGGGGACGGGAGTTCGTACATACAAGAATATGATATTTTGGTTTGGGCATAGTCTCCTCTAAATTAATTAAAGCAAATCGTAAGTAAACCGACCGATCAACGGTCGGCTGTAAGTTTCCGTATCATTTAGGCCTATACGATTCCCATTGCTGGATCACGTCTTCCGGAAACTTCCATTGCCTGAGCCCCTTCAGCACCCAATCCAGGTAGTGGTTTTTCGGTTTAAACTTCCCGATCGGGTTGGCGGCATAGGTGGTCACCAGTTCTTTTTCTCCGGTCTCGGTCACGACCGTGACTTGCAGATGCCGGTAGGCTCCCTGCGGCACATCCTGCTCGAACTGGTCCATGATCGCAACATCTTCATCCGTCAGTTCGAACACGCCCCCCCAGGTCTTTTCACCCATTGAATGGACGACGCTGGCGAGGCCGCACCGCCATTGCGATGACCACCGGCAAAACTGTACCGTGTGGTCGGCCAAAGTCGCACGGTGCAGGAACCGGTGTTCCGGGGCTCGCCGTGTGAGTTGTGAGGGATTGAGAAGATCGCCGTACAAAAAAAACTTCATGCACTGTGCTCATTCTGCGCCCGACCGTCGTGAAACCAATTCGTATTTGTAACACACCGGGTTTTCACCAGACAAGCGCGACACCGATCGGCGATCCAGGACGTCTCCGATGCCGACATTGACAAGGCAAGTGAAGCCTTCCTAAGATGCCGTGGCACCCACAAGGATCTCAGGCCGGACTTTTCGCAACGACACCATCTCCTGCATGACAGAGCACGAGACACTCTCAAGACACCTCAGTGGTCGCATCATTTACTACATGGTTGTGTATGTCGTCCTATTAGGTGCGCTCTACTATGCGTGGACAACATTGCCGGCTGTGACCCCGTCAAGAGAACCACGGGAGGCTGAAGCCCTGGCCTTAGTGCAACAGCACCCTGCGATCGGATATCCGACGATCGCGCAGGCCATGGAGGATCATGTTCGCGCGATGAGAGCACGCGGGCAGGGGGTCCGTCTGGGAGAGTGGCGTGTGAAACACGTCGAGAGAGATATTTTCGAGATCCGTATCCAGCTTCGTGACCAAGGAGTCCGGGGGCAGTGGTTTGAGCGGGAATTCATTTGGCATGCTCATCTTCAGCTGAAGAAGGTGAATGCCGCCTCGTTGCCGGCTGATGGAGTGACTCCGAAAGCACCAGATTCCGAACTTCCCGATACGCCCATACCACCGGGTCCATCAGCAAGTTAAGCCGGCTCTCGAAGAGATGGTGGAATGGCGATCTGAACTTCCTCCCCTCGAATGCGCACATCGCAGCACGGAACCTGAAAATTCTGATTTCCGACTCGTTCTCCTGAGGTGACGTCGAATTTCCAACCGTGCCAGGGACACTCGACCACCGCGTCGCACAGTGTTCCCTCTCCGAGCGGGCCACCTGCATGGGGGCAGCTGTTATCGATCGCGTAAAACACTCCTCCCACATTGAAGACGGCTATCCAGACTCCGTCGACTTCGACGGTTCGTCCGGTGCCGGCTGGAACTTCGTGTGTGAAGGCGACTGTGACAAAATCCTTCATGATGATCATCTCTCCCTTGGTGTGCTCGAGGCGGCGTCAGAAGGCGCGGTTGCTTGATTTCATCGCGACCTTATGGCATAGAATCATGAATCTGTAGTCCTCCTCTGCGGAAACACTCCGTGGCTGCCATGGAGGCCCGATCGGGGATGAGGTTCATGCATGGAAATGACCCTCCTGCTCAACGCGACCTATGAGCCTCTTCGGGTCGTCCATTGGCAAAAAGCGATCGCCCTGCTCTGGCAGGGAAAAGTTGAAGTCCTGGAAGTCTACGATCGTGAAATACACGGGATTTCGCTGTCGATCAAGCTGCCGGCGGTGATGCGGTTGCTGAAGTTGGTCAAGTTGAAGGACAGCCACCGCGCCGTCAAGTTTTCTCGTATCAATATTTTTACGCGAGACGGGTATTGTTGCCAATACTGTCACCGCAAGTTTCGGACCGAAGAACTCACGTTCGATCATGTCGTGCCTATCGCCAAGGGGGGGAAGAAGACGTGGGAGAACATCGTAACCGCCTGTTGGCGCTGTAACAACCGCAAAAGCGGACGGACTCCTGAAGAAGCCGGTATGCGGCTGAAGAAGCGGCCGATGAAACCTCGCTGGAGCCCCGTCATTACGATCACGATCGGCATTCGCAATACACCCGAAAGCTGGCGCGATTACCTCTATTGGAACCTGGAGTTGGACGCGGACCCGGCCGAGACGTAACCCCCTTCCCTCACTGCCGCATACACGCATAACCGACGGCTCGTTCAATATGATTCCAATTTCAGCCACATTCGCTCACCGAGTCTTTTTCGTACGGCTGCAGTATATGCTTTCGTTGGTCAAAAGGGATAGGTTCTGTTCGTCTGAAATCCCTCTTGCATGAGGACGCGTATTCTCAGATACTGAGTACTTTGATTGAGAAAGGGGAGTCCCATTCATGGTTGCCAATCCTGGTTTTCCGATCGTCTTGGATGTCAGGGGTTGGCCTGTTCTCGTAATCGGTGGTGATGAGGAGGCAGCGGAGAAATCCCAACGTCTCCTTGAATCCGGAGCACGGGTCACGGTCATCAATCCGACGTTGAATGAGCCACTGCGCTGCCTTGCCGCCTCCGGTAAGATCATCCATCGCAGTCGCTTTTTCCGCGATGGAGACCTTGAACACACCATTCTCATTCTCAACACGATTCGAGGCGATCGGGACTTTGCCCGAATGCTCTTGGCTCAATCACGGGCGAAAGGAGTTCTGCTCTGGTCAGTGGACTATCAGGACGCAAGCAGCGTCACGATGCCGGCGGTGGTGGCCGTGGGACATGTGCGCATCGCCATCAGCACGAGCGGAATGGCGCCCGCTCTTTCCGGGTTCATGAAGGAGGACCTGGAACATATCCTGAGGGAGGAATTCATCGAGTTTGTGGAATGGCTCGGTCAGTTGCGCGAACAAGCGAAAGCCAATGAACCGGATGCCGACAAGCGCCGCGCACTGCTCCGTGAGGCCTTAGACGGATTTCGATTCCTCGGTCGAGTACAATATCCAAAAGTCTGGTTGGAGAAGCGATCTCAGCCGGTATCAGACGTACAACCTCACACGGATAACCGATAGGAGCATCAATGGTCTTACTGGAATTCAGCATGTCCCCATTGGGAAAGAGCGAGAGTGTCGGAAAGTTTGTCGCTCGCTCACTCGACATTATCGACAAGAGCGGCGTCTCCTATCGATTGAATCCCATGGGAACCGTCTTGGAGGGGGATTGGGAACAGGTATTCGCGGTGGTCCAGAAATGCTACGAGCGGATGAAAAAGGACTGTAACCGTATCTCATGCACGATCAAAGTCGACTACCGCAAAGGTCATTCCGGACGTCTTCAGGGGAAGGTTGCGAGCATTGAAAAGACACTGAAACGAAGAGTCAAGCAGTAGGTAGCTCTCTTCTTGTCGACAGACCATCCCACCTCGTAGCATCTCACAAAGAATCGAGACCGAGAGAGGCACGAACCGATCCTCGCTCTGATCTGACCGGGTTTTTTGCATAAGCTTTCACTGGCCCCTCTCCCACCTTTCGGGCAATGTTCCCCCTCTGACGCAAGGGGAGAATGCTTCGTATTGAAAAGGAAATTTCTCGTCTATATACTCGCCAAGCGTGCGTGGTCTTTCCGTACGTGAACTATGCAGGTGCTCTCTTACTGGCACCGGGCGGTTCTTGAGCCGTCGGTATGACCGACCGTACTTCCGTACCACGCCCAGTTCCGCTCAGCGAACTCGGTTGATTCAGGGGGATGATGTTGTGACAAGCGGCACGCTGGACATCGTCGAGACCGAGTCCCTCCAGAAGTTTGCACTCTTACCTAAGGATCGAACGATTCTCGAACAGGGTGCGATGGTGTTTCGCCCGTTTGGTTTGGACGAACAGGGGCAAACAATCCGAGACCTCAGTGGCGTCAGTATCAGGGCGGTCGCGGTTTTTCTAGAAAAGTTGGTCACTTCCGAGGGAGGAGCGCCGGCCGGGAGGGAAGCCGTCGAGGAGTTGTGTCGCCTCTTGAATGACCGCATCAAGGATTCGGTCTATCATGTGACGCCTGAATTCTTGAAGAACCCCTGGAACAGCTACTCATACGAATTTACCTCATACCTCTATGAGTTCTGTGAACAGATCTCTGGGGACTCACGATTTGCCTTCAAGGCGGGGGCGGAGAAGGTGTCTCCCATCATGTTGGCCCTGACTCGCCCCTTTTCCCTATCGCAGATATTCACGATGTTTCCCTACTTTGGGAATAAGTTTACGTCCGGATCCGTCGAATTCCGAGTCGTGGAAGTGACGAGCCGCACGGCATCGGTGGGGATGCGGTTTACAGAGCGGACGCTTCGGCAGTTCGGGCCCTATCGCCGGCGGTGCGCCTGCTTAGTGTGTCAGTCCGCGCAGGGCATCATGGTTGCCATGGCTGATCGCATCCATGGCCTTTCTCAGGCGGAAGCGATTGAGACTTCCTGCATCGGCAACGATGACGATTGGTGCCAGTGGACGATTCGTTGGCAAGAAGAAAGTAGGTATCGAAACAGATTCTGGCGGGCAACATCCCCTCTCGAACAAATAAGACCGACTCTACCGAGTGCAGATGTCTCGACTGAGACCGAGGGACAGCAGACCGCCTCCCCAACCGCTTCCAAGCGCATTGCTCCACGATCTCATGCGCATCCGCATTTCACCTGGTTTTTGTGGGGAGGCGTGGTTGGCCTTGCCCTCATGGCGGGGGTCGGTGTGCTGAATCCGACGGTCAGTCTCGGGGAGGTCGTGTTGGTTGGGTTGTGCCCCATCCTGGCTGTCGGCATCATGGTGAATCGGAGACTTCTGCGAGATAGCGAACGACGCGAGGCCTTGATTCAAGAGCAGATCAGCTTCGTCGAATCTCGTCACGAAGAATTGCGCGAAGCGTATTTGGAACAAGAGCAGATGCGGGTGGAATTGCGCCGGAAAGTGGCCCAATTGACCGCGCTGCATAGAGCGGGGCTCTCATTCGGTTCGACCTTCGAGCGAGATGCGCTCTTGCACCAGGTCTTGGAATCCCTGACGCACGAACTTAACTACAACAGCGCCATGGTCTCCATGTTTGATCCCAGTGAAAATGCCGTCCAACATATCAGGCTGATCGGCGCGCCGCCGGAGGTTGAAACATTTGCCCGGTCTTGTCGCATTCCGATCAGTGATCCTGAAAGTCCCGAGGGGACAGTAGTCTTTCAAGGGCGTCCCTTGTTGGTCAAGGATATCGAATTGATACGGCGGAGCCTTCATCCCCTCAATCAGCGCTTGGCCGAATTGAGCGGGACCAAAGCCTTGGTCGTGGTTCCCATCAAGACCAAAGACCGTATCTGGGGGATGTTGACGGTCGATCGTGCGCACAATCAAAGCGTGACGGAAGACGACTTGGAATTGATGACGACGGTCGCGAGTCAAGTCTCCATTGCGCTGGATAATGCTTCGGCCTACCAGCAGATCGAAGAGTGGAATCAGGGATTGGAGGTCAAGGTCAAAGAGCGCACCGAAGCCCTTGAGCGGGCGGACCGTTTGCGTGCGCAATTCCTCTCCCATGTGTCCCATGAATTGCGAACACCGCTCACATCCATCAAGGGGTTCATTCAAAATCTGTTGGACGGATTGACCGGCCCACTGAACGAGAAGCAACAGCGCTATCTCGTGCGCATGTCTGAAAACACGGATCGGTTGGTGCGGATGATCGAGGACCTTCTTGATCGCACTCGGATCGAAACCGGGCGTCTGGACGTGCATCCTGCTGATGTCGAGCTTGAACCGTGTATCTCCGATGTGATCGAGCAACTCAAGCCGTTGGCTCAAGCGAAACAACAGGCACTGGAGTTTTGTTGCGCCGACACCGATGTTATCGTTTGGGCGGATCGCGATCGTTTGATTCAAACGGTCGTCAATCTGGTTCAGAATGCCATCAAGTTTACCCCGCCGGGAGGAACAGTGTCGGTTCTCTGCGAGGTGCCAAATCATCGCATGGCAACCGTACTGGTTCGTGACACGGGCCCTGGTATTGCTCCGGAATACCTTGACAAAATTTTTGACCCATTCTTCCGCATCCAGCAGGGCCAGCGCACAGCTTCCAAAGGGTTGGGACTTGGACTATCGATCGTAAAAACGCTTGTCGAGTTGCAAGGAGGGGAGGTGGCCGCTCGGAATCGCTCCGAGGGTGGTGCGGAACTGTCGTTCACGATTCCGATCCATGCGGTGAAGGTGCCACCATTGCTTGAGTCTCATCTGGTCGGCCAACATATCTTGGTCGTGGATGACGATACCGACATTCAACAATTGCTTCATGACCGTCTCAGGGCAGGAGGCTATCACACCTTCTCGGCGTTCGATGGTCGTCAAGCACTGGCGCTTCTTCAATCACGGGAGTTCGATGGGATGATTCTCGACATCGGCATCGGTCAGGTCAATGGACTGGAGGTGCTGCGACGGGTACGACTGACGAATCAACGCCTTCCCATTATCATGATCACGGCATCGGGATCTCAGGAGCTCGCCATGAAGGCCATCGGGTTAGGAGCCCAAGCATACCTGCTCAAGCCATTCGATGCAGGCCAGCTTCAACAAACCATGGATCGATGGTTTCACGGTGCGTGAACAGCCGGCGATGATTCATCACGCGGTCCCTGAATCCTTAAACGGGTGCCGTGGTTCGGCCAAGAATTCCGCCAAGAGAGATTACGTTGCGACCATCGCCGTCCTGGTGGCATTTGTCGGAGTCTGCGTCGCCTCCCCCGTCCTCGCTCAAGTTCCTCGGATCTATGGGCAGGATGCGGCGGCATCCGGGATGGGAAATGCCTTCGCGGCACAAGCAGATAATCCTTCAGCTCTGCACTATAACCCGGCCGGGATGACGCAGCTTCGCGGGGTGCAGGTGTTGGCAGGGGGTACCTTTGTCGGCGGAACATCTCAGTTTAGAAGTCCTACCGGCCTCTCGGCAACCGGTGACCGCGATGGCATCATCG
>CAYTAS010000065.1:0-19258 GCA_964435885.1 uncultured Nitrospira sp.
CTCCAGACCTCAGATCATAGGTTGAAGGCGTCCACTTTTTCGAGTCTAGCTCAACTTTCCTCCACTACAAGCCGCACGTCGTGCGTGCCGCCGAGCCATTATCGTTCTATCACGGTCATTCTGGGCGGCTACCTCCTTCGCTGCTTCTTCCCGTTCTTTGCCTCGTTCTGCTCTTCTACAATTGGCCTGTTGTCACCCCTCCACACACTGGCTTCTCAGTTATGCATCGTATACATTTAGACCGATATTCAATAATAACGAACAAACATGCATCCCAAACTCCGACAGGTCTATGAGGCCGAAATGACGGCAGCGATCACCCGGTACCATGCCGGGGACCTTCAGCTATCATTTGCTCATCTCGAGCACGCCCACATCCTAGGGCAATCCTTCCCGATCGCCCACGCGCAAGCCCACTGGTGGATGCTGAAGATCGGTTGGAAACGCCGAGATGTCGTAGAAATTATCGGTCAGATTCCGAGGATCCTTGGATCGCTGTTGTTCTCGAAAATTTGGGTTCCGCGAGGCAACACCGGCGGCGCCCGAGTCCCGCCGTTCCGATCCATGCCCATTCCCCACAATCTTCAAAACCTACTGGAGAAGTTCGGACCTGGCTCCAAGACGTGAGGAGGTTCCTTGTCTTCACCCTGGTAGGTGTCACGATCACTCTTCCCGTAACCCTTCCACGATGGGTTGTCGAGCGGCCCACCTAGCCGGGAAATACCCCGCCACCAACGTCGCACCCGTTGCCAACAGCAACGCCTGGATCAACGACCCGGTCGGCACGATCATCTGGATCGTCCAGCCGAACGATTGCCGATTGATGACCTTGATCAGTAGCAGCGAGAGCAGGCCACCGCCGATGAGCCCCAAGCCGATCCCGATCGCCCCAAGATACGCCGCTTCCCACAAGACGAGCTGACGAATTTGTGCCGAGCTCCCGCCGATGGCGCGCAACGTGGAGAACTCCCGGCGCCGTTCGAGAACGGAGGTGATGAGGGTATTCACAATCCCAAGCATGGCGATCACAACGGCGATGGCCTCCAACACATAGGTCAACAGAAATGTCCGATCAAAAATTTCAAGAATCTCTTTCCGTAGTTCTACATTGCTAATGACTAACGGAGGAAGTGTCCCATCGGCGGAGGCGCTCAACAGGGTAGTCACTCGCGCTCTCACACCATCGAGATTCGTTCCATCCCGCAGGTACACTGGAAACACCGTGACGAGGTCATCGTGCCAGAGCGACCGGTACAGCGCTCGGTCCATAAGCAGTTTGCCCCCATCCGTGGAATAGTCATAAAACACGGCGACGATTGGAAATCGTCGAACGCCACTTGGCGTCATAACCTCAAGCGTCGATCCTTCTTCCGCCTCCAACGCGTTCGCCAACACCTCCGACACGAGCACCCCGCCAATCTCAGCCGCGCGCTTCAGCGACTCGGATGAATCACCGCTCCGCACAAGATAGCGGCTCCATTGCGCGTGTAACCTCAAGTCCCGCGACACGACCGCGACACGCCGACCTTTGACCTCGATGCGCACATCGCGATAGCTATCGACGGCGGCCACATCGGGATCGGAGGCAAGGACGGTCAGCCACGAGGCGGGCAAGCTTCGTCCGATGGCTCCAATTTCCGTTCCACGCAACCACATGGAGGGAGCGACGACCAGATCAGCCAAGACCGTGTCCGTAACCCAAACCTCCACGGTATGGCGAAAACTCCGCACCATCACCAGGACCCCGATCATGATCGCGAGTCCCACCATGAAGGCGGAGACGGTGACTCCATTACGCCCTGGATTGCGCGCGGCATGCTCCACTGCAATACCGCTCATCACACCACACCCAGCAGATTCCCGCCCCACGTATCGTCGCTTCCGCCGTCCGGTGACACAGATCGGAGCCACACAGGCCAATCCAGCCAATAGGCACAAGGTTGCCGCATACCCCCAAATAGGAACGCCTCCAACCGGCCCAGGCCAACTGAGAAGTCCAGAGACCACAAGTAACGCCAACCCCATGACGGCAAGACTTCCGACGCGTACTTGTCGGCTTGCCTCATAGTCGCCGGGGGCCAGTACCCTCACCGTTGTGGTACGGCTGGCATCCAAGCTGGGACCGATGGCGCCGATCATGGATACCACGCATCCGATCAGGATTCCTTCGATCACAATTCTCCCCACGTAGCCTGTCAGGAGCAGGCCGCTCCCACGGGTTCCCACCGGAACATAAAGATCGGAAATGGTTCGACTGAGTAACGTAATCAGTTCTTGAGCCAACCCGATGCCCGCTATGCTTCCGACGATTCCTCCCAAGAAGCCATACAGTCCGGCCTCCATGAGAAACAGGAACGCGATCCTAGACTGACTCATCCCGATCGCCCGATAGATTCCAATTTCACGTCTCCGCTGGGAAACGGCGAATGCCATGGTGTTGTAAATCAGGAACATCCCGACTAACAGACCGACCCAGCTGAGAATGGTCAAATTGAGGCGGAACGCACCCACCATTTGTTCCACCTGGCTGGTTCGATTGGCAGGCCGCTCGACCGTCACATGAGGAGGAAGAACCGTTCGTATCCTTGCTGCGACTTCTTCAACGGACAGATTCTGCTCGGTCACGATATCGAGTCGATCGACCTTCCCGACCATGCCGAACGAAATCTGCGCGGCTGCAATGTCCATGAGGACCAGTCGTTCCCACGAAGAACTGCGATTCGATTTCCCCCGAAGCATCCCGGCAACTCGGCACCTGAGACGACCTGTTCCGATTAAGAGATCGACATGGTCATTGACTGACACCTGCCACTCAGTCGCTAACAAATCCCCCAAGAACAGGGCCTGCGGATCGACCATGCGCATCAACCGGTTTTCCGTCTCCGGCTCATTCACTTCAAAGCCTCGTGTATGGAATTCGTCCAACAGATCGAGTCCCAGCACTTGGACGGCCTGGCCCGGTTGATTTCCATGCATCCGCACTGCCGTCTGAACAATCACCGGAGACGCCGACGCCACACCGGAAACCGTTCGCACGGAGGTCACGATCTGCTCTTCGAGTCCCGTTTCATCCCCTGCAACCTCCAACGTGGTAGGACCGGCCACACTGAGGACAGCCTGTTCAAATGAACGCAGAACATCGACATTTGCGGTTCGTACGGCTACGGAGGCTGACACCCCCAAAGATACACCGATAATAGTCAGCAGCGTCCGCAATGGCCACTGTCGGAGATGGGAAAGCAGAATAAGGACAACAACCTTGACGAATGTGGGCATTAATTTGGAGAAGATCTGAGCCTACGACAATGAATGCATTTAGAACATCCTGTAGGGGGTACAGCTGATCGAGCTTCTGCGCATATCGGTCATTTCGTTTACACAATTTTTATCATTTGCTAGACTTACAACGAACATCGATAAGGAGTACCGATGAGAAAGCATAAACGTGCCACAGCACCTCGAGTCAGACAGAGAGATCGCCGCCTTAGGAATGCCCCGCATATTACCCCTCGGCAGCGCGAGATCCTCCGCTTCGTCGCCCTTGGCCATACCAACCGCGAAATCGCCGGGTCCCTGAAGATCAGTGTCCGGACCGTCGAAGTTCATCGGTTCAACTTGATGCATCGACTGAACGTGCGGAACGTGGCACAACTGCTGCGTCAAGCGCTCCAGCAGAACCTGTTGCCCCGCAATTTCAGCAAGAAGTAGCATCAGAGTTCGTTGAGCCGTCCTCGGCATTCCTGAACCGACCGGTAGCCTTTCCTCGTCAACACGGCGCTCAGTTCCGCTTCAAGCCTACCGAAGACATCCAACCCCTCTTCAACGAGCACCGTGCCGATTTGGACTGCCGACGCGCCGCACAGGAAATGCTCAAATGCGTCGATCCCCTCGACAATTCCTCCGGTGCCGATGATCGGCATTTTGCCACGAAAGAATTTATAGAATGCCCGGACATTAGCCAAAGCCACCGGCTTAATGATTCGCCCGCCGACCCCGCCGAATCCACCCTTCGGCTTAATGACGACGGTTTCTCGTTCCGGGTCCACCACCAACCCATTCCCCACCGAATTGATCACGTTCAGAAAGTCGACGCCGCAACGACCGAGCACCGCCGCCATCACTTCATGATGGGCGGGGTCAAAGTACGGAGGTAACTTGACTCCCATCGGCACCGTCACTTTGGGTCGGACTTTCTTGAGGAGCCGCTCTGAAGCTTCGGGATCGTAGCCGATCTGGGGCTTGCCTGGAATATTGGGGCAAGAAAGATTCACTTCGATGAGGTCCGGACAGGCGGCATCGATGAATGCAGCAATCGTCGGAAAATCGTCCTCTCCAAGTCCTGCCACACTCGCGATGACGGGCTTTCCGAATCGTTTGAGACGGGGAATCACCTCCGCATAGGCTTTATATCCGAGATTGGGAAGCCCCATTGAATTGATTGATCCGCCGAGAAATCCATAATACCGAGGCTCCGGGTTGCCTCGGCGTGCGTCGATTGTCATGGATTTGGTGACAATCGCTCCGGCACCCGACCGGCCCAGCGCCTCGAGTTCTTCCTGTGTCACACACAACGCTCCAGCGGCATTCATAAAACAGCTCGGGAACGTGACGCCGGCGATCGTCGTCGACAAATTCACCATGAGGTCACCAAGCCCGCTTCTCGTGGCATACGTGAAACCAGTCTCCCATCCCGCATCGTCCACGTATAGTCTCCGGTTTGCGCCGCCGATGCGCTATGGGTCACCAAGAGGACCGTTTGTCCTCCTGAGGTGGCCAGGTCTCGAATGAGTGTCATGATCTCCGCTCCTTGATGGGAGTCGATATTGCCCGTCGGTTCATCGGCCAAAAGGAGGCGTGGTCGATGGACCAATGCCCTCGCAATCGCGATTCGTTGCTGCTCCCCGCCGGACAGTTCCGCCGGTCGATGCTGGCGCCTGTGCGTCATTCCCACACGCTCCAACATTTCGTCGACGCGCTTCGTGACGCTCCTCCCGTCATCGCCACGTAACATCAATGGTAGCGCGACATTTTCTTCCGCCGTCAAGCCATGCACAAGGTGAAAGGCCTGGAAGACAATGCCGATTGTTTCACGCCTGATCGTCGTCCACTCATAACCGGTCAGATTTGCCGTAGACCGTCCGTCGAGCACGATTTCGCCCGAGGTCGGGATATCCAGGCCTGCCACGAGGTTGAGGAGCGTACTTTTTCCGCATCCGCTGGGGCCCACAAATGCACAAAATTCTCCAGGTTGAATCTCCAAATTCACGTCTTGCAGTGCCGAGACCATTGCTTGACCACGCGCATACGTCTTACACAGCTGTCTCAGCGTTACCACAGGCTACTCACTCTGAAACGACCATCTGCTGCCGATCTACATGTTCGCATTCCTATAGCACAACGAATCAAACAGCGACAACCTTGACAGCCACCGGTACTTCACCATAAAGAAAAGACCGGAAAGACATAGACACGGTCAGATGATGGGTAGTCATACTGCAGAATGGATGTCAGGTCTCATGCGGCGCACGATACGATTTGTGCTGCCGGTTCATTGTTCGATCTGTGGCTCCCTGCTGACTGATGATCCCACTCCTCACTTTTGTGCCAGCTGTTGGCGCACTATCGCGCGGATGCCCTCTCCTCGATGCTCACGGTGCGACCGTCCTTTTCCGTCCGCCATTGCCACCGCGTACAGTCCTCACCATGTCTGCCAGCCATGCCTCATGCGTCCACCGTCGTACACAAGAGCGTGGACGCTCTATCCCTACACCTCTCCCCTCCGTGACGCAATTTGTTTATTCAAGTATCACGGCAAGGTCTCATTGGCATCGGCTCTTGGGGCCCTCATGACGGAGCAACTTCCTTTCCTCGATCGCGTGGATGTGATCATGCCGGTTCCGTTGCACCGTGAACGGCTTCGTCAACGGGAATTCAACCAATCGTTGCTCCTCGCTGATCGAATCGGACGCATGCTGGGTATTCCAGTCTCGTACACCAATCTGGTACGCACCATTGCGTCCCCTCCTCAGACCACACTCTCCCAAAAGAGTCGACTGAAAAACCTTCGCAGGGCATTTGCGTTGCAAGATCCTGATGTGATCATCAAGAAACGAGTCCTCCTCATCGACGATGTCTTCACAACCGGGACGACGGTCAACGAATGTGCGAAATCATTGCGCAAAGCTGGGTCATCCGACGTCCTGGTGTTGACGTTAGGACGCACCCTGGATCGTGATCTCATTCCTGATCGTCTCCATGCTCAACACCGACATCATTTCGAACCATTTGGAGCCTGATTCCATGCCGATATACGAATACGCCTGCCAGGAATGTCATCGACGAAGTTCCATCCTGACGCTAAGCCCAGGTCGTCCCGATTCAGCCAGATGTCGTCACTGCGGCAGCTCAAATCTGGACCGACTCCTGTCGAGGTTTGCGTCCCCGAAGTCAGAAGAGGCTCGGCTGCAATCGCTCATGGACCCGACTAACCTCAGCCAACTTGACGAGACCGATGCGAGCAGCATCGCCGGACTCATGAAGAAAATGGGCGACGAGATGGGTGAGAACACGAGTGAGATAGAAGACACCATGCTGGCCGATTCTGCCAAATATGGGGAGGCACTCGACCAAACAGACAGCCTTTGACGTGCATTGTCATATATTTTCGCTTGACATTTGTCAACCGACATTTAGAATACTCACAATGTGGGAGGCAATGTGCGTTTTGCCTGTCCGAATACTCGATGGAGTCACGCCCAGTTCTCTCAAAAGCGAACTGATGACGTCGACAGAAACGTGCCGCTACCTCAAAATCACTCAACGCACACTCTACCGATACCTACGAAGTCGGCAAATTCCCGCCTTCAAACTGGGGAAAGAGTGGCGATTCGTGCGCTCAGACTTAGAGCAATGGATACGAGACCGAACCAGAACTTCTGCCGGCTCCTAAATTAGGGTGTCAAGATGTTCGCTGGTGAGTACCTGTGCAAGCTCGACGAGAAGGGACGCTTCATTGTACCCTCTCCTCTTCGGGAACAAATCGGGGCCGATGGGGAAACCGTGATGTTTCTCAAAGGCCCTGAACAATCCTTGTTGATCTATTCAACGAAGGAATGGGAAAAGGTTCTTGAGCGAACCAGAACCTCCTTGGATGAGGACCAGAGTCGTCTCTTCATGCATTTTGTCGTTTCAGAGGCTGGCTCATCCGATATCGATAAGACAGGGCGGGTCTTGATTCCGAGCCGCTTGCGGAAGCTTGTGCCGGTCGATGAAGATCAGGAAATCATCCTCGTTGGTCTCTACCACAGGATGGAAATTTGGAATCCAAGCGACTGGCGTCGGTATATTGCTCGTACGGAAGATCGATATGAGCAAAACATGGCAAAGATCCAGAACCTCCTGTAGTCCGGCCACATGACATCTTCCCGCCTTCCCCGCACGTATCCAGTCACGAAATTTCTATCTCGGGCCGTATCTGATGAAACCGGAAAAACGACTGCATCTGTCTCAAGCACTCGACGATCCGTGCAATCTACGACAGTGGCTATCGAATCCGATACGTTGGCCTTGGGAACCGCCATTGGGAAAGCATCTCACCCATCGCTTGTCACACAAGACAGTCTCACCGTCACTCTACCTATTCCTCCCAGCATCAACCACCAGTATGCGACAGTGAACGGACGCCGTGTGCTCTCCTCTGCGGGACGTACCTATAAAACACAGGTGGGCCAACACGTATGGCTTGCACTGATACGATCCCCTTTCAAGATCAGCTTACGAGATCGACTCCTTTCTGAACCGTTGGTGATCTCAATCAGGTTCTTCTTTGCCTCCTCATTGCGGCGTGACCTTGATGGAGGCCTGAAGATCACTCAAGATGCCGTCTGCGAAGGCCTCCGCATTAATGATAACCGCATTGTTGAAACCCACCTGTACAAACATGTGGATAAGGCGAGCCCTCGCATCGAGCTCTCGCTTTCCACCCTTTCCCCCTCGCACACATCGACCTAACGACCGGTTTCAGTATTCTCTCAACTACAGTTCTCTCTCATTCTTACCGATATCTAAGTGCATTCGTTTTTCGCCACGCAACCCGCATATCCTGTGCTCTTATGGCAACGACACGCATCTCCGTCGCTGATCTGGAACTCGGAATGTATGTCTCTGCGCTAGACCTCCCTTGGTATCGTAGTCCTTTTCTCCGTCACTCCTTTCTGGTGGAACACCCAGCTCAAATTCACAAATTGGTTAGAGCAGGGGTCCGAATGGTCGTCATCGATCCTGCCAGAGGGCTCATCCCCCACCCACAGCACTCCGAAGCGGCAGTCTCATCTCCCACGGCCCAGGCATCGCCGGTTCCTACCGTACAGCCACTCAAACCCTTAGCGCAGCTGAACGAAGAATATGCACAGGCAAAGCTGGCAAAGCAACAACTGACCCAGGCGGTTCAGTCGGTATTCACGACAATATCGAAAACCGGCACTGTCGATACACAGCAAGCGGCCGAAGCAATTCAAGAAATCACCATTGTCACGAGAACCCTCACACACTCTTCTCTATTCATGGCCCTGAGCCAAAATCAGCCGGGTGAATCGATGCTCAGCCAGCATGCCCTCACAACCTGTACGCTGTCGCTCGTCCTTGGGCAAGCCCTTCAATTCAATCCGCTGGAACTGCAGGAACTCGCCACCGCCGCGCTGCTCCACGACATCGGGCTCTTGCAGATCAGACCCGCGATCAGGCATCGCGCCCTCGCTGTGTCCGGCCTCACGCCGGCCGAGAGATCAGAATTTGAGACCCATCCCCATCGGGGAGTACACACATTGCAAAGGCGAGGCGGGTTCGATGCTTCCATCCTGCACCTCATCGCACATCATCACATGTATCTCGACGGCAGTGGATACCCTAAAGAGGCTCGTGGGGAGCTATCGTCCGATCGCGAGCGCATCCTCATGGTCGTTGACAGATACGATGAGTTACTCACCGGATTTGGAGGGGCCACTCCACTGACGTCACATCATACCTTTCAACGTCTCTACCAGGAGGCGCAGAAAAGCAAACTCGAGGAACAAATCGTGTCGACTTTTATCGGTCTCATAGGAATCTATCCGATTCACAGTCATGTCAGACTCAATACACGGGAGACGGCGGTCGTCACGGAACTCAATCAGACACACCTCCATCAACCGATCATCACCATCACGCATCAGCCAGACGGAAAGGCATATCCGGACGCCTTTGTCGTCAACCTCGCGCACCAAGACGATGCATCCGAACCGAGGTCGATTGAAACCATCCTCTCACTGCACAACGGATGAAGGAAGCTTCCTGAGACAATTTACTATTCGTAACGCAATGCTTCGATAGGATTGAGTCGAGCAGCTTTATTGGCTGGATAGAGACCGAAAAACAAGCCCACGGCCACGGAAAAGATAAAGGCGATCACCACAGCATCACTTGAAATGATGGTCGGCCACCCGGCAATAAGCGTCGTCAAGCGCGCGGCCAGAATCCCACAGGCCACTCCAAGAAATCCTCCCACGACGCCGAGCGTCATCGCTTCAATCAAGAACTGCATCATGATGTGCAACCGTTTCGCTCCGACCGCCATCCGGATGCCGATTTCACGAGTCCGTTCTGTTACGGAAACGAGCAGTATATTCATGATTCCGATGCCGCCGACCACGAGCGAGACACATGCGATCACCATCAGCATGACGGTCAACGTCTCGCTTGTCTCTTCTTGAACCATTCCGATCTCCACTTGCGTGCGAACCGTGAAATCATCGGGGTCCCCACTCTTTAAGCGGTGTCGCGCTCTCATGACTTGGCGAATTTCCTCCGCCGCATCCTGGAGATCCTCGACTCGTTCAGTAGCAGCGAAGATCCCGCTGACCGACCCAAGAAACAGCGTTCCAGAGACTTTTCGCTCGGCAGTCGAAAAAGGAATGACGACGACATCGTCCTGATCTGAACCGTACAGTGACTGTCCCTTCCGCGATAAGACCCCGATTACCCGCAGCGGGACGTTGTTGATGCGAATCAACGCCCCAAGCGGCTCTTCTCCCGGTTCGAAAATATCATTAACGACCGTCTGACCAAGAAGTGCCACAAGGGCAGCGCTATCCACATCTGTTTGCGTAAAAGGGCCTCCACTACTTAACGACCAGCCTCGAATATGAAGATAGCTTGGTGAGACCCCATAGACCGTGCTGTTAGCATTACGATTCCCGTGTACGATCTGTGTGACGCTTTTTATCGACCAACCGGTCTCAGTCAGAAGAGGAACCTTCTTCTTGAGTTCTATCGCATCCGCAACCGTCAGGGTTACGGCACTACCTTGGGCGCCCCGTACGCCCCCCACTCTCGTCGCGCTAGGCCAGACTATGATGACATTCGTGCCCATAGAAGCAATTTGTTTCTGCACGGCCAGCTTCCCCCCTTCACCGATACTGACCATCGCGATGACTGCGGCCACACCGATCACGATTCCGAGTAACGTCAGACCAGCCCGCAACCGATTTCGTTGGAGAATGCGCAGTGCCGTTAGGACCGTCATCCAGACGAACACCTAGGCCTCCGCCGCTTGGATGCGTTGCTTGGTCACTCGGTCGCTCTGGATCCGACCATCCATGACGACAATTTCTCGCGATGCAGAGGCCGCGACGTCGGTCTCATGGGTCACCAAGATCACCGTCATTCCATCCTGATTCAATGCGCTCAGGATGTCCATAATTTCTCTGGTGGACTGCGTATCAAGGTTCCCGGTGGGTTCATCCGCGAGCAGCAAGGAAGGTTCGGCGACCAACGCACGAGCGATCGCCACTCGCTGTTGCTGTCCGCCAGAAAGTTGAGTCGGGGAATGCTCTTCGCGACCACCCAAGCCGACACGCTGAAGTGCCGCGAACGCACGCGCCCGTTGTTCTTTTAACGGAAGTCCTCTGTAAAACAACGGCAATTGAGCGTTTTCCAACGCACTGGTCCGAGGAATCAGATTGAAACTCTGAAAGACAAACCCTATTTGCCGATTCCGGATCTCCGCCAACTGATCGGGACGCAAACGTCCCGTATCGATTCCGTTGAGCCAATAGTGCCCTCTACTAGGCTGATCCAGACACCCCAGAATGTTCATCAGCGTGGATTTTCCCGATCCGCTCGATCCCATAATCGCGACAAACTCACCCTGTTCGATCATGAGGCTCACCCCACACAAGGCCTGCACGTCGACGTCTCCGATTCGATAGACCTTCCAGAGGTCGTTGCAGACAATCAATGGATTCACGATGATGGCCTTATCACACAGAACTTCAGTCGGCCCGTCATCACACCTCACACAAGGTGTATGGCTGGTCCACTGGTCTCATCGATTACGCGGACGCTTCTTATTTCCAAAGCCGGGTGGCAACTCGCTTCCCTTTTCCTCTCCAAATGACTGGTCAATGCCGATAACCACCACCTCGCCGGCCGCCAGGTCTCCAGAAAGGATTTCCGTAGCAACACCATCCGAGATCCCAGTGCGAACCGGAATACGCGTCAGGTGTTCGTTTTCCGTTAACTTCCAGACGATTTTCTGTATCAGCGCCTGATGGCCCTTTGCCGTGGAACCTCCCTCGGCGACACCCACCGCTTGCCCATTGACCTCCGGACGTTCTCGCTCTGCCTTTGGAGGCATGAATCGAAGCGCCGCGTTAGGAACCTTCAGAGCCTGATCATTCTGGGCCACGATGATGGATACATTGGCTGTCATGCCGGGTTTGAGCCGCAGATCCGTATTGTCTACGTCGACCACAACATTATACGTCACCACGTTCTGTATATTGATGGGGGCAAGACGAACTTGTTGGATGGTGCCGGTAAAAGACTCGCCTGGATAGGCATCCACCGTAAAGACAGCTTCTTGCCCATCCCGCATTCCACCGATATCCGATTCACTCACGTTGGTATTGACCTGCATTTTGGTGAGATCAAGGGCGATCAGAAACAAGTTCGGCGTCGCGAAGCTCGCTGCGACTGTTTGTCCCACCTCCACATTACGAGCCACCACAATCCCATCGATAGGTGACCGAATGACGGTATATTTTAATTCCTGCTCGGCGGCGTTCAGGGCGGCCTCAGCCTGCCTGACCTGAGCCTCAGCAACCCGCAGCTGTGCTTCTGCACTCTCGTAATTGGTCAGGGCGACGTCAACGTCGTTTTGCGCAACAAACTGCTGAGGTAACAGGGACTGCACCCGATCGAGTTCGCGTTTTCGCTGAGCCAGATCGGCCTTAGTTCGCGCCACAGTTGAGCGGGCCACTTCCAGATTGCTGACGGCTTGCTCTCGACGCGCTTTGAACGGCTCCGGGTCGATGACTGCGACAGTCTCCCCAGCCTTCACCCGCGAATTGAAATCAGCGTGGAGTCCCTTAATCATTCCCGACACTTGCGTCCCCACTTCCACTAACACCACGGGATTAATCGTTCCTGTTGCACTGACAATCGAAATGACCGGGCCACGCTCGACCGCTGCCGTTCGGTAGTGAACCGGCACCTTGCGCTCTCCATTAAAGAACACGTAGCCACCTATGGCCAACCCAATACCTAACATACTGATAATCAAAACGATTCGTCTCATCTTCTACGCAGCACCCTCACGAGGCACATTCATCCTATCAAGAAGACCGAAGAGAATCATCTCTGCGTCGGCACGAAGCGATGACTCAGTTCATCTCCGTGTCGGTCTAGCCTAACATGGCTTCGATCACAGACCAATGAATGAGAAATCTTGTCGAAGAAAAGGGAAGGTTGCCAGGTTGTTCAAAGCAAGCTCGTGCGGCTAACTCGCCAAGAATCGTTCTAGAAACGTCGTCGAGACATGACCCTTCTGAAAATCCGGATCGTCAAGGATCCGCCGGTGGAGCGGAATAGTCGTCTTAATACCTTCGATGTCAAACTCACTCAATGCCCGTTTCATCCGTGCGACCGACTCCTGCCGATTGCACCCATGGGTAATAAGCTTCGCAATCATTGAGTCGTAATAGGGCACCACGGTCGCACCGGACTCCATCGCGGAGTCAACCCGAACACCAAACCCACCAGGCGGGTTGTATTTGGTAATCACACCGGGGGAAGGCGTAAACTTCTCAGGATCTTCAGCATTAATACGACACTCCAGACTATGGCCCGTAAGTGTCACGTCTTGCTGTCGTATCGAAAGCGGATGACCGGCAGCCAGACGGATCTGCTCTTTGATCAGATCGATACCCGTTACCATCTCGGTTATCGGGTGTTCGACCTGGATTCGAGTATTGACCTCCATAAAGTAGAAATTTCGGTCTTTATCGAGCAAAAATTCGACGGTCCCGACATTGCGATACTGTGCCGTCTTGACCGCTTCGATCGCAACTCGTCCCATTTCTCGGCGAAGCTTGTCATCGACGGCAGGAGACGGAGTTTCTTCAACCAACTTCTGATGCCGGCGCTGGATCGAACAGTCCCGTTCTCCCAGATGGACCACCCGACCGTGCTGGTCGGCCATGATTTGCACCTCGATATGCCGCGGCTCCAAAAAGTAGCGTTCAAGGTAGACGCCATCATTACCAAAGGTCGACTTGGCCTCGGCCTGAGCGGCCTGAAACGCCCGACTTAAGTCTTCAGCTCGGTTGACGACGCGCATCCCACGACCTCCCCCGCCGGCCGTCGCCTTAATAATAACGGGAAAGCCTATTTTCTTGGCAGCCTGCAATGCCTCTTCTTCACTCCGCAATTCCCCTGGGCTCCCTGGTGTGACTGGAAGCCCTCGTTTCGCCACGATCTCCCGAGCCTTCGCCTTATCGCCCATCAAGGCAATATTCTCTGAGCTTGGTCCGATAAACTTAATGCCGATGGACTCACAAACCTCAGTAAAATGAGCGTTCTCGGAAAGGAACCCGTACCCGGGATGGATGGCATCGACCCCTGTGATCTCAGCAGCACTGAGGACGTTGGGAATATTCCGGTAGCTTAAGGCGGAATCGGCAGGTCCGACACACACCTTTTCATCAGCCGCTCGAACGTGCAAACCCAACGCGTCGGCCTCCGAATGAATGGCGACAGTCGCGATACCAAGCTCTTTGCACGCTCGGATGACCCGCAGCGCGATTTCTCCGCGATTGGCGACCAACACTTTCTTGAACACGTGTCGACTCCGACGCACGAGTGAGGATTAACGCGAGAACAACCTAACTTAAGCGGCTTTGGGATCGATGAGAAAAAGCGCTTGACCGTATTCCACTGATTTGGTGTTCTCGACCAGTATCTTCACGATACGGCCATCTACTTCGGACTCAATCTCATTCATCAGCTTCATCGCTTCAACAATGCACAGCACTTGGCCCTTCTTGACCGAATCTCCCTCTTCAACGTATGTATCGGCGTCAGGAGAGGGTGATCGGTAGAACGTACCGACAATGGGAGACGTGACAGTGACGAAGCCCGTGGAAGTTTCAAGTAGTGGCGTCGTCGCTGACGCGGGATGCGCCGACTGCTGCGGCAAGGGAGGGGCGGACTCTGGTAACGAGGTTGTAGCGGCCTTAACGGAAGTCTCGTGACGGATACGGATCCGGACGCCTTGGCGTTCGAACTCAAGCTCGGTCAGGTTATTGCGGCGAAGCAGATCGATCAATTCTTGAATGTGCTTCCCGGAACCTCCCGTAAGCGATGCATCGATTATTGGCTCGCTCGCGATTTTCGGCACTACGATCCGACGAGTTTTTGCCTTCGCTCGACGACGCTTCACCGGACACGCTCCACGTAAGACCTTGTGCGCGTATCAATCCGGATGACGGTCCCGACCTCGAGGTAGAGGGGAACTTTGATCGTAGCTCCTGTTTCAACGACTGCTGGCTTGGTCCCGCCGGACGCCGTATCTCCCCTCACCCCGGGCTCCGCATCAACCACTTTGAGCTCAATAAAGTTGGGCAACTCGACGGCGATGGGACGATGCTCGTAGATGAGAATCTTCACGACCATGTTTTCCTTGAGCAAGTCCGCATTCTCTCCCAACTGATTCTTCTCAAAGGTCAACTGCTCATAGGACTCCGTATCCATGAGTGTATATGACTCTCCCGAAGCGTAGAGAAACTGCATGTCTCGCTCCTCTAGATCCGGTTCTTCAAACCGCTCTCCCGATCGAAACGTTCGGTCCAATACGTTACCAGAAAGGTAACTCTTCAATTTGGTACGCACAAACGCCCCGCCCTTCCCGGGCTTGACATGTTGAAACTCAACGATATAAAAAGGCTCACCTTCAACCATCAGCCGGACACCGCTGCGAAAGTCAACCGTAGAAATCACTCCTCACTCCCTTCGATTACAACGCTCTCCGTTCTGCGATTCTCTTAAGAGGAACCAAGGTCTCCCCAGAAGCAGCGCTATGACTCCTTTGAGAAATTCTTCGCTCCGGAAACAGATATGTGCTCACACAATCCTCTGAGAGCCAGCCGATATCCATCGGGGCCAAAACCGGAGATCTGTCCCAACGCGACCCCTGACACGTACGAATGGTGTCTAAACTCCTCCCGCCGATAAATATTTGAGAGGTGAACCTCGACGGTGGGTAGATTGACGGCCGCGAGAGCATCCCGTATGGCGACGCTCGTGTGGGTATACGCAGCTGGATTGATGATGATGCCATGATACCCACGTCGCGCTTCTTGTATCCAGTTGACCAATTCCCCTTCCAGATTTGACTGATGGATGACTAGCTCGGCTCCCATCTCAACGCTGAGCTTATGAAGCGATGTGTCGATCATGGCCAGAGTTTCGGTCCCATAGATCGACTCTTCCCGAGTACCTAGTAGATTGAGATTGGGACCATGTAAAACTAAGATCCGCGGCATGTCGCGTACGAAGCCTCACCTACACACCAGTACCTTGAGCGCGGCATTTTAGCAGTCCCGATTCGAGGGGTCAAACCGTTGAGTCAGGCAGCGATCTTGGAGATTGGCTGAGGAGAGCATTGGGAGTCACGGCGGCGGGCCTGAACCGAGCGGAGCCACTGTTCGAGTTGCAGAACTACCGGACTTCCGCCTCCCAACGGTCTTTCTAAGCTGAAAGACTTGCCGGAGCGTGAGTGAGTGCTGTGTTCTACTGGAGGTGCCACGTCGCTAGACAGCTCATCAGCTTCGTTAGCCGAGCCCAATATCTTATCACCAATGGCAGAAGCGGCCGGAGCTCCGTAACCAGAATCAGAACCACCGGTGTGCGTCCACTTCTCCTGAGCTGACCTCCCCGCATTTGTCACTTCTTGCTCCACCGGCACGTCTAGCCCAGCGCGTAAAGACAATGCTTCTTGGTCCTGTGGGTGTAACGCTAAAATGACGCTGCAGGATTGGATCGCTGCATCCGTCGCCCCCTGAGCGGCGTAGAGCTTGGCCAAAGTCCGATGGGCCCGTAGATTATCAGGACTCAATTTTATGGCTTCTTCTAAAATCGCTTGCGCTTTCACGGGCTGATTCATTTGGTCATAGGCACAGCCCAACGCCACCATGGCGGTAATGAAGCCCGGATTGCTCTTCAATCCATCTTCAAGGACCGCCACAGCCTCTTTCCACATGGCGGCCTTTCCATATTCTTCCGCCAAAGGAATAAAGGCCTTGGACCTCGGCTCCTTGGCAAAGGCCAGGGCCAAGCGGTCGATCTCAGCAGCGTTATTGACTTTCTTCGATCCCGAAGCCATTCTCCCACTCATTCCACAAAGACATTTTGGCGTGGCCTGGCCTCACACAGCTCACGCACCGCAGTCAAGATTTCGTCGGCCAATCGACGCTTGGACATCAAACCCAAGTCTCGCTGTTCGCCCGTCGCTGAGAGAATCACCGCAGCATTGTGATCGCTGTCAAATCCCCCTCCCGGCTGGGTCACATCGTTGGCGACGATGAGGTCCAATCCCTTTGTTTTCAACTTGTCTGTCGCATGAGACAGAATGTGCTCCGTTTCCGCTGCGAATCCCACCATGATTTGCGATGTTCGCCGTGCGGAGAGCATCGCGAGGATATCAGGTGTTGATTCGAGTTCAAGGACCATCTCAGCTTTCCCCTGCCTCTTGACCTTCTGCAACGCCGGTTCTTTGGGGCGAAAGTCTGCGACCGCTGCAGCCATAATCAGAACCGTACAGGCAGGAAAATGTCGGCATAAGGCATCGGCCATTTCAGCAGCGGTGTTCGCGCGAAGGGTGGTAACCCCCGGCTCGACACTCAGAGCAGATGGGCCAGAGACCAAGATCACCTCTGCACCTCGAGCTCTGGCGGCTTCAGCGATCGCGTATCCCATTTTGCCGGATGAACGATTCGAAAGAAAACGAACCGGATCTATGGGCTCCTGCGTTGGGCCCGCCGAGACCAGGACGACTTGACCTTGCCAATCACGTCGTGAAGCCAAGGCGGCAGCAACCGCCGCTACAATCTGAGATTCCTCCCGCAACCTCCCTTTCGCAACCTGTCCTGAGGCGAGCGGTCCGACCTCAGGATCGAGCACGACCACACCGCGCGCCTTAAGCATCTGCACATGTTGAACGACCGTCGGATGAGTCCACATATCCCCGTCCATTGCAGGAGCGACAATGATAGGGCATCGAGCGCTCAACAGCATCGTGGTTAACACATCATCCGCAAGACCAAGGGCCGCCTTTGCCAGAAAATTCGCCGTTGCCGGCGCCACAAGAAACGCATCGGCGCGTTCCGGCATTGTCAGATGTGACATGTCTTCATGCGCATCGAACAGATCCGTTGCCACTCGAGCCCCTGAGAGAACCTCAAATGTGAGAGGAGTCACGAACTTCGTCGCCGCCCTCGTCATCACCACGGATACGGCAGCCCCTTCGCACCTTAATGCACGAAGCAAACTGACCGCTTTATACGCAGCAATACTACCGGTCACCCCCAGAGCAATCCGCTTACCCGACAGGCATCTATGCACTCGCGCTTCGTCCAATCGCTACTCCTCGGCCGGCGTCACCACAGGTTGTGCTGTATCATCGACGTAGACACTGAGCTCCTTCTTAATTTCGCGAGCATCTTCTCCCGTCATCATCGCGATACGCTCGGTTTCGCCCTCCTTCCCTCGCTTGGCCTCCTTCATCGCATCACGGGCCTCCTTGCCGGTGAGGAATTTCACATGCCCCCTCAATACCTCATCAAGCGCAATGGTTGCTTCCTTAATAAACCGAGAGGAACCGGCCTGTTTGGCACCTTGAGTCAGATGTTTTGCTCGCTGTGACGCGACGATCACTAAACGGTGGCGAGAATCAAATTCGTTCGCCGTGTATTGCGGCAACAAGCTCAGCATGTCAATCATAATTCACCTTGCTCCTTGCTATGAAGTGGTTGATGGCTCTTCCATCTCTTTGTCGAGGATAAAACTCTGCTCAAACCGACGCATATCCAACCGCTTGGTCTTGAGACGTTCTGAGAGAAAAATGCTCCGGAGATCATGGAAAGCCCTCGTGAGATCATCGTTACGAACGATGTAATCGTATTCCCGGAAATGCCATACTTCTTCCTTCACCTTTCTCAATCGGCGGGTAATTTCCTCATGGGAGTCTGAAGCACGATTGTGTAGCCGAGTCCGCAGGATATCCAACGATGGAGGCACAATGAAGATGGAGACGGCATCCTGAAAGCCCTTCTTGATTTGGAGTGCGCCTTGAACATCGATTTCGAGCAAGACATCAACTCCCTCTTCCATCTTATCCATCAACGGCTTCCTGAGGGTCCCGTACCAGTGGTTGTATACATGGGCAAATTCCAAAAACTCTCTCCGCGCGACCATCTCCTGAAATACCGTCTCATCGACAAAAAAGTAGTCGCGTCCATATTCTTCTCCAGGGCGTGGCCGCCTGGTGGTGAAAGACACCGAATGCCAAATCCCCGGCACCGACATCACGATTTGTTTACACAAGGTCGTCTTTCCTGCACCGGAAGGGGCCGAAACAATATAGAGGATTCCTCGAGAGTCTGGAACCTGACGATTGCCCGTCTGAGGTGAAGGAAGGTTATTTGCGGCCACCACAGTGCTCATTCGACATTTTGCATCTGTTCACGCAGACGCTCAAGCTCGGTTTTCATTCGGACGACTTCCGCCGTGATCCCTGCGTCGTTCGCTTTCGATCCGATCGTGTTGACTTCCCGACCCATTTCCTGAAGAAGAAAATCCAACGTCTTACCGACGGGCTCAAGACTCTTGATGGCACGGTCAAACTGTATCATATGCGCGTCTAGTCTGACCAATTCTTCCGTAATGT
>CAYTAS010000066.1:0-19172 GCA_964435885.1 uncultured Nitrospira sp.
AGCTGGTTTTTGAGTTTGACCGGCAATCGATGCTACTGCACGGCCTATGGTGGCACCACATCGAAAACATGGGATTATTACGCTCACCGGGGCGGTCACACAGTCGCCCATTTATGTCCTGGTCCAATAGGCCGGCTGGCCCATGATCCGCCTGCCGAAATCGAGAGTTTTGCGAGCGATCGGCTCTCCGAATACCTGCCAGATCCACAACCGCAGATATGCTTTCATCATTGAAAAGAGCCAGCTTGAAGAAGGGAGGCTCTGCCCATGCATCCGTTGCGCGCGCCTCGTCTCATGCAACACCCGCAATGTAGAAGCGGGATGACTGCTTTCCCCTTCTCCTTGCCGCATTCCGACCGTCACCAATTGCGGAATAAATACTGCGTCGGCAGATTTTAACTCCCGCAACAACAATTCATAATCCCCGGCGATTCGAAACGACTCATCAAACCCGCCGCGCTGTTCGAATAAGCTTCTGCGATGCATCATGCCCGGATGTGGAATGCACATACTCTTCAGAAATCGTTGCTTGAGTCTCTCCCACGGCTCACCGATTGCGTACAGCTGCTCTCCTCGACTATTAAGGAGCATGATTTGCCCGTAAGCCACGCGAATGTCGGGCGGAAGGTTTGCCAACTCCCCGGCCATCCGTCTTAGAACATGCACATCCCAAAAGTGATCATCCGCCCCTAGGAAGCAGATCCATTCACCTTCCGCCTGCACCAGCGCCTTATTCCAGGCATGATAGATTCCCCGATCTGGCTCAGACACCCAATACGCGATCGCCTGCTGATTGGCCTTGAGCAAATCGACCGTCCCATCGCTCGACCCGCCATCAATGACGATGAGTTCCTTATGCGGATAGGTTTGCCTTACCACACTATTGATGCACTCCTGCAATGTAGTGTGATTGTTGTAAGTGGCGACGATGATTGAGATCACCGGAGAACTACTGTGTGCGTACACGTCACAAGTCTGAAGAGACATATCCCTTACCCGCTTACTGAATCCATTCGCCCAGGCGTTGGATGATTCTGGCACAGCGATGTCTGATATGAATGGCACACCGTGCTTACCCAATCATCTGGTTGGACAAGGAAGGTGACGGTCCCCCGTCACACATGTGAAGCATAGAACATTTGTCGGTTACGCTCGGTGGTTCCCAATCGAACAATGTGCGTGAATCCGGCTCGCCTCAAATTCATTTCCGCTTCCTGCTCAGATTCATGCCCCTCATAGAGCACTTCTTTATGCTGCGCAATAAAAGACCAGACGCGTTCTTTATTTTCTATCCAATGCAATACTGATAATGCAGAAATAACATCAAACCCTCTAAGTTCTTCCTCCCATGGTGACGAGTCAGACAGATCCAATTGTCGACAGGCGACATCGGTCTCAAATGCACGTGACCCAAGTTCTGCGGCTCTGAGAATCTCCTTGTCTACATCAATCCCAAGGCAATAGGCAGCACCAGATAATTTTGCATGTATTGATAGCAGCCCCATGTTACAGCCAAGCTCCAAGAATCGCTTGCCTTTAAAATCTATGTTCTTCCGAATCCGTTCCCATCTAATTATCCAAGGTCGCTCCCCAGGAAAATTGATTCCACTGATATCGATAGAGTAGTAGGCAATGTCCGCACCTGGGGCGGAAGCCTTGGAGTACGTCGCAATGCTCCACGCTTCAGCGAGCGTTTCCAAAGCGGGATCCGCTTGGAGCATTGTTCGCTGCATGAAAGTCGGTGCGGAAAGGTGACTGCGTTGAATAGATGAAGGGCCGGTTCTTGACAGAAATTGCATGAGATCTTTGGCCAGTCTGGCCATAGCGCGAAGCAGGAATCCAATACCCCGCACATACCGCAACCGATTAAAAATGGAACACTCACTTCTTCTCTCGCACGTGCCAAGCCCCCATATATCTCGCATGGCACAGCGCCATCGAGAAGCCACGCACGCCTGATCAAAGTCAAAGATGCTTACCCCCCCCGCAACATTTCTTCCCACGTTGCGCCAATGGAGGTCCCCGTGCGAGCAACCGAGTCGGTTAATTTGCAGGGTCACGCGAACAACGTTCCAGAAGTCCTTGAATGTTTCATGGGGCATTCCAAATGTTGGGTCATACCCGCATAGTTCTGGCAGCAACTCCATTTCCAGCTGTTCCCACTCTCCCGTCCGCTTGTAACCTCGAACAGCCGGAATGCCTGTAACTGACGATAGTTGCCGCATGATAAGATATTCATCTTCAAAGGAATTGTTTCTTCCCCTTATCGAAGAAGGCGTGAGCCGACGGACCTTAAATATTGCGTCTACTGTTTTATAAACTCTACAATCCGAGCTGAATTTGCTAACACTCACAAGAACGGCATTTCCCCCAAGACTCTCCCGAACAAACTGATCCCACTCTTGCTGTTCTTGCACATATCGCATCGTCTATATCGCCATTCTTCGCAGGTACATGCTCTGATACATCATAAACCGCATTAAGATTGAATTTTAAAAACCGTCACGCACCAAAGCGTACATTCTAATCAGAATACTGCATGCGGAACACCCTCGTTAGCAGACACGCTTTCAGCTTCATCCGGAACATGAGTCGCGTCTCCTTATGGATTACATCAAACAGGAAAGCAGCCACGGCTTGCGAAAGCAGTGTCGCCACCGCTGCACCAACTCCCCCATATTGCGGAATCCATATCCAATTAAGTGCAATATTGACCACCATTCCTAAAAATGCCCGTTCAAACACGAGCATCTGGCGATTCTCTGCAAGAAGCCATCTTCCACTTGCAAACCCAAGAAACACAAATAAAGCGGTCCAGATATGGATAGATAGGATTGTTCCTGCCTCTATATATTCATGGCCAAAAAGCGCCTCCACCATCGGATGAGCGAGAAATGTCACTGGGATTGCAATCACAAGCGCAATGAGAACCAGGGTGTCGTAGAGCTTTTGAAATTTATCGACGTAAAAAGCTTCGCTCGTCTTCTTGGCATCGAGTAATGCCGGAAAGACTGAGCCCACAATCGCCACGGGAATAAAATACCATGCCTCGCTAATACGAACGGCAGCCGAGTATATACCAACGGCTTTGTCATTGAGCATTTGGCCCAGCATAATCTGATCGATACGCATGTAGACCATGACTGCAAACCCAGAGAGAATAAGTGGCCAACTGTGTACCAACAAAGCTTTGGCACGAGCGAAACTGAATCGCCATACTTTTATTCTCCCTCCTACCCACTCATATACAACCAAAAGAAACAGTGCTGTAAATAGGCATTCAAAAAAAGAGGTCCACGCAAACGCCAGGAGAGATGCGCCGACGAGTATCAATCCGATCTTTACCGCCACAACCATTATAAATACAAGGTTTTCAGCCCACACCGTGTATTTGGACTGCACCTGTGATTCAAACCAGTATTTCATGCTTTCACTTCCCTTAAAGAACAGCGTAAGACCGATTATGGCAACGATATTAAGTGTGGATTGATCATGGGGGCGGAGAATGGGAATCAAAACTACCAGCAGAACAAACGCTATTATTCCACCGGTGGTCTGAAGGACGAAACTACTACCCAGGGTCCCGAAGCTACCTTTGTGATCATTGACAAGATCTCGGACCACAATACCTTGAAGACCAAGAGTGGAAAGCGTACCAAACACCGATACAAAGGCACTGGCAAAACTGAACAACCCGAAGTCTTCCGGACCAAGGTATCTGGCCACCCAGACACCCACAAATAGACCAACTCCCATGCGCAAAATCTTATCGCTGAAAAGCCATGCGATATTATGCAAAATCCTCAGCAAGTTTGGTCGATGCTCAATCTTCTCGCGAAGCGAGGCCGACAGATAGCGGAGCCAGAATGGATTTGCGGGAGAGTTCTCCACAGTCACTTTACATTATCAATTCAGCGACCGAATCAAGGAAGAGATTGACGGGAAGACCATTCATGATTGTGACTACCCCCTCAGTCTTTTCTAAAATCACTGCTGCTCCATAGCCCAGCCGATAGACAATTTGGGTGCAGCCCCTCACACCGCCACCACGTCATTCACATCGATTTCCACCGCTGCCGCTTGTTGAATGAGATGCACTCCGACCACCAACCGATGCCGCTTCTCTTTCCGCAGCAAAATCCCGTGAACGCCCTGCAGAGGCCCACGAACCACTTCCACCTTCATGCCTTCGTGGAGATAGGGATGCGGATCATACGGCAGAACGCTGGTCATGAGGCGGCGCAGCCCCTCGATTTCCTCCTCAGGAATCGGTTCGGGTCGACTTCCACTCCCGACAACTTCGACAACACCGACCACTTTCTGGACGGGCACTCGTTCCCCTCGTCCGAATCGAACGAAACAATACCCAGAAAAGAGCGGAACCTCGATTTCCTTCTTCCGATCCTTCCAGTGACTCAACCGCTTGACCGTCGGGAGCAACGGCTCAATGCCCTGCTTGTCGAGCTGATCGCGCACGAGCTTTTCGTGACGGGATCTGGTACGCAACGCGTACCAGTGAAGACGGTTTGTCTCGTCATTCATAAGACACCCCATGCGCGACTCGCAAGAAAAGCGAGTGTGCCGCGACTCGTTTCCTTACACTCACTCTAACTCCGGTTTTTCAATTTCTTGATGAGTGCGCCGAGCATGGCGCTCAGAGCCTCGACTTTCATCCTCAAATCCTTGGCACGTTCCTGGCTCACATACCCAATGTCCTCTGCAATCAGTACCTGAGTTTTCAACTCACCGGCCGACCCTTTCGCAATGTACAAGTATCTGATGAACTCCGCGACGGTCTCTCTTTCTTTTCCCTCTGCGATATTTGAAGCAATGGAGACTGCCGCCCTCCTCACTTGATCCTTGAAACCAAAATCCTTACCAAACTCCCCATTATTGGAAAGCTGATAGAGTTCGACCGCAAGAGCCTTGGCATTTCTCCAACAGTCGAGATCTTCAAACCGGGTCACAGGCATAGGATCTCTGCTAGACAAGCAGGACAAGCTCAAACCGCACGACGCAACAGAGAAGAGCTTCCTGCTTTTGACTCCACTCCCGCGAATCTCGCCAGACCCGCTTGTCGCGCGCCTGGCGGACATAGCTTCGCCCTCTCACTTACAGACGGAGAACAAACAGCGCGACCGCTCGCGCGCTTAGATCGACGGACTCAGCGCGAGAATCTTCTCATCTGGAACGCGTCGACGCCCCAGTTCTTCCCGATACCGTGAACTGTGCTCGAGGTCTGCCAACAGCACGGCATCAAATTCCCACTGATCCAAGACCTGCGATCGCCAGACCGGATAGGATAGAAATGACTCCTCCCGGCCGTCATCGACGAATCCGACCACCGTCAACTGCATTTCGCGAAGAGACAAATACGCCATCTCGGCCAACTCACCGGTTCCATAAATGACCACCCGCTTCATCCCTTGCTGCGCAGCGAGTGAAAGCGTTGCACGGAGCCGTGCTCGCATCTCTCGGTAGTGGGATAAGGAGTACTGCATATAGAGATAGGTGAGCCTTGATTTTTCGGCAAACCCTTGCGGCGTCAGCAAATATCGAACCCGTTGCGCGGGAATCGAGGTGATTTTGATGTACCCTTTTCGGGCAAGCCGTTTGAGATAAAGATTGGTCAGACCGAGCGCCACACCAAGTTTTGTAGCAAGAGAGCGTTGAGTGACAGCCCCATCCCGCTCGACTTCCGTCAGCAAGAGGAGGTCGCGTTGGCCCTGAAGATCCATGTAGTTATGATCGTTCTCCCATACGTTCATAATATGAACACATAAGAAAAAAGGAGTCAAGCGCGAAACCGATCCACCCGTCATTCAACCTCGGTCGCGACCTTGTCTACACATGGAGGATGGCGAGCGCCGAAGAAGTTTCTCGCACCTGACCGACGGCTGCCACCACCTTGTCGACCGTAATCCGATCAAGACAATCCCAGTAGGGACAAGTCTCTCCCAGACATTTGTTGCATGTGGGAACATCAGGACGCAGCAACATTCCCGTTCCGAGAGGCTTCCATCTTACCGGCAGATTATTTCGCCGAGGATCAAATAAGCTGACCGTTGGTATGGTGAGCGCTGCTGCGATGTGAGCCGGCCCCGTGGCACCGGACACCACCACATGAGCATTGGCAATGGCGGCCATGAGTTCACGGATTGAAAGCTGGCCCATGCGATTGAGGATCCCTGCTGGGAGTGGTGCGGTCGATGGTGCATCCTGTTCGAACTGGCTCTTTTCCGTTTGGCTGCCGGTCAACATCACACCGTAACCGGCTCGTGCCAATTCGACTGCGAGCTCTCGATAGTGCTCTGGTCTCCAGCGGCGTGCGGAAAGACCTCCTGGATGAACCACGATGCGTGGGCTCGACACAGTCGCCCAACTCAACGCCCCCGCGCTTCGCTCCCGATCCGTGAGGACCAGGGCGGGGGGGTAGATCTTCCCAGGGCGCAAGTTCAGTCCGCTGAGCATCTCCAGGTTGTATTCCGACTCATGTTTGGAGAATTCATTGCGGTGTTCGAAGACCCACCGATTGGCCAGCAGACTATACCATCGGTACCCGGTGGCCACGCGCACTGGGACTCGAGCCAGCCAAGCTGCCCACATCAGACGATGAAATGGTTTCAGAAAGATCGCAGCGTCAACTCCCCGGGAAAAAGCACGACGTAACTCGCCCAAGGGATCCGTGAAATTTATCGTTCGAACATAGTCGACATCGGGATGAAATTCCAGGAGCGGAGCAACCGTCGGGCTGGTAAGAAACCCTATCACGGCATTCGGCAAAAGGCTTCTGAGCTGCGTCGCGACAGGAAGAGATAAGAGGACATCACCGATGCCATCGGGGCGAACGATCAGAACGTTCATCGGCCGGTTCCGTGTGCCGCCAACAATGGATGCACCACTTCCGCCACGTGGGTTGGAGTGATGCGCTCAAGACATTCCATCTCCGGATCGTGCCGGCAGACACGGCTGAGGCATGGGCTGCAGGAGACCTTCCCCGTGAGCACATGATGGCTCGTCCCATACGGACCGGTCCGAGTCGGGCTGGTAGGCCCAAACATCGCGACTACAGGGATCCCACATGCTGCAGCGATGTGCATGGGTCCGGAATCATTGGTGATCATGACAGCCGCTTTTGAGAGCAGTGCCGGCAAACACCTCAAAGGAACCTCTCCGCTCAAATCCATGCATGGGTGTTTCATCAGACCACGGAGCCGCTCGACATACGGCCGGTCGTCTTTGCTTCCTATGATGACGACCGGATGACCATGTGACGCATATAGATGATCCGCAACGGCGGCAAAAGACGCGAGTGGCCAACGTTTGGTCGACCAGCGCGCCCCGACACTCATGGTAACCCAGGGCCTATCCACCGAGAGACCTCGTTGCTGAAACAGTTTTCGAACGGTCGCCATGTCCTGTTCGGACAACTTGAACTCAAATCTCGGCTTCTCAGGAAGCGATGCTCCCACCGCCGCGACAACCGAAAGATACCGATCGACAGCATGGACATCGAGATTGGGAACCGGGACACGGTGAGTATAAAACCACGGACTTCCTTCCCGCCCATTCGCGAATCCAATGCATCTTGGCGCGCCGCTGAGGCGCGCCAAGATGCCGCTTCGAAGCAATCCTTGTAAATCTATGGCGAGATCAAACCGCTCTGCGCGCAGCGCAAGACCTTCCCTGATCCAACTCCCCACTGTCTGATCGACCGGCCATACACGGTCAACACCTTCGGCCTGCTCGACAAGCTCAGCCCACTGGCGCTTGACCAACCAGGTAATGTGCGACCCCGGCCAATGCGCTTTGAGCGCCGACACCACCGGAAGCGTATGAACGATATCTCCGAGCGAACTGGGTTTGATCAGAAGGATACGACTGTGACCCGATGCTGAAGAGACACTGCTATCGATCGGGGCTACGGATGACACCGGAAAACCTTCCACACCACCCATCCCTCGCAGAACAGACCGACGCCTCACGCACACGTCTGCTCAGCTCCCCGCTGCGTGAGCTGATTCATTGTCTGACGACATAGTCTTTCAGCGGCTGAGCATAGAGATCGTCAAGCAGCGCTTTGCCGTTTGATGCATGTGCCGTTTCACGTCTTTCCTGTAGCGATCGGCAGAGGCGTTGCCAAGCCCGCAGATACGGCAACGGCGTCAAGTGGCGACGGAAGTTACTGTGCCCGCGCACGATCCTCGACACCCACTCGCAGTTACCTGGGATAGCGGCTTCGTAACGATCTTCAATCAGAGGCTGAGCGCGCGTGAGAAACATTGTGATATTCCCACCGTCGCGGGAGATCAGGTGTTTGGCTTCATATAATCCATGTTTCTTGGCCAACCGGCGCAACGACACGACGTTGAAATTGTAGAGATGCGCCTCATGGAAAGTGCTGTGAGGGGCCTGGCAGGTGGCCTCCACATTGGGCACTTCCACGACAAGCATCCCCTCGGTTTTCAGCCACGATCGCAGGAGGGCCAAGACGGAACCTGGGTCTTCCGTATGTTCGAGCACATGCCAGATCGTCACGACATCGAACGACTCCGGCGGAAACGCCGCGTCCTGCACGAACCCGACGTGAACCGTGAGCCCATATTCTCGTATCGAATAGTCGGCATAGCCTGTATTCGGTTCAATCCCGCTCACACGATGTCCCAGCGATTGAAGCAAATAGGCGAACTCGCCTCCGCCGGTCCCGACATCGAGAACGACTTTTCGATCGGCCAGCAGCGGCTCGATCTTCTCGAATCGGGACAACGCCACCTTACCCGCGCGCAGAACATGTTTCGTCTTGGGGCTGTACGTATCTTTATAGGAAAGGCGATACTCCTCCTCATAAAACTGCCTGGCATCATGGGGACGAGGATCCGACCACACGAGCCCGCATGTTCGACAAATCACGGTCTGCAAAGGCTTCCCACTCCGACTTCGGTTCGAAAGAATCGCCACCTCCTTGCCGCCGCAAAGGTTACAGGGGATGGAATTCGTATTCATGCCCACCTCTCTATCGCGGCCATTTCTTCACGGATGCGCAACATAGCGCTCGCGGCTTGGCACAGAGACGCGACTCGCATCGAAGAATACCCAGTCCACCGCTTCAGCGAGGGAGGAGGCGATCCCATCAGGAGTAAGTCCTGACTCCTTCAGTCCTCCTACCTCCTGTGGGCGAACCGCCCCCGTCGTCACTAAGATACTCTTCACTCCGACCCGCTTGGCTAACTCGATATCTCGAACGGTATCGCCGACGAGGTAGGACCGATCAAGGTCTACTCCCTGTTCTGTCACGGCCTGGTCAATCATCCCACGGTTCGGCTTTCGGCAACCACACCCATCGTCCGGATGATGAGGACAAAAGTAGACGGCGTCAAGTGGCGCGCCCGCAGCATCGAGAAGCTGCGCGAGCTTCCCATGAACTGCCGTCAGATCATCCCGCGACAACAACCCTCGTGCAATTCCTGACTGATTGGTGACGACGATCAAGCGGGCGCCGGCCCGCTTCAGCCTCGCGAGCGCCTCCGGCACGCCGGGAAACAACTCCAACTGATCGGGCGATTTGATATAGCCGGGATCTGGATTGAGCGTTCCATCACGATCCAGAAAGATGGTGTAACCGGAGAGAATGTTTGGTTGGTTGGTCTCGTTTATTTTGTTTCTCTGGTTTGTTTGGTTTGTTTCGTTGGAATCCGATTTAATCGCACCAGATACACCAGACAAACCAGACGAACGAGATAAACCAGATGAACCGTGCATCTGTTTCACCGCCGTTTCATATACCCGCTCAACCGAAATACGCGTCATGCAACGGTGGTCGATCGGACAGTCCCTCAGAAGGCAGGGCGCGCAGTCGACCGCCTCTCGCACCACCGACCGCTCTTGCCCATAGGGAGCCGTCGTTCGCGAGTCTGTCGGTCCAAAGACCGCGACAACCGGCACACCGAACGCCGCGGCAATATGCATCGGCCCTGTGTCGTTCGTGACCAGCAGGCGACAACGCTTTACCACCGCCATCAGCTCGCGAATGGTGGTCACGCCGGACAAGACGACCGATCGTCCATCGATTCGCGTCGCGATATCCTTCCCTAACGATTCCTCTCCCTTCGCTCCGAGAATGACTACTGCGACAGACGCCCCCTCCGTCTGCCGCAATCGCTCCACAAGTCGGCGGGCGACTTCAGCAAATCGTTCAGGAAGCCAGCGTTTGGCCCGACCATATGTTGAGCCGGGATTGACGCCGATCATGATGTTCGAGGAGTCAATCCCGGCCGATGCGAATATCCCGTCGACCATACGGTCTTCATCAGCCGATACATGGAGTGTGGGCGACGGAACCTCCCCGGATACCCCGAGAGGTTTCAACATGTTCCAATAGTACTCCACTTGATGCGCCGGATTGTCAGGGCGAGGAACGGCGACCGGCTGAGTGAGAAAAAGAACTCTTCCGTCAGTGGCATAGCCATATCGCCGTGGGATCCCAGCAAGCCACGCAATGAACGCGGCCTCGAAGGCATTCTGAAGCAGCACCGCCAAATCGAACCCATGTCGACGCAAGGTACCGGCGAGCGACCACTTTCCTGCCATCCCCGCGTGAGCCCCTTTATCATCGTATATGAGCACCCGGTTCAGTCCCGGATAGGCGGCGAATAGTTCCACAATGGCGGGCTTGGCAAGCATCGCTAGTTCCGCCTCAGGAAAGAGGGACCGAAGCCCTCGGAGAGCTGGTTCGCACATCACCGCATCGCCGATCCAGTTCGGCGCCCGCACCAAGATTTTCCGAGGACGATCTTTATCCACGAGTTCCCACTCCAGGCGCGAAAAGCGAGACCTGCTTACACCGCGCGACGAGCGAGAACAGAGCGTCCATCGCACGTCGAATCCGGTATTTCCTGCCGTTCGCCCCCCTCTTGCGAGTCTCGCCCCTCCCGCTCACTCTGTCTCCCCCAATACCAGCCTGTGCAATCGCTCTTCTCCGCGCACGATCTCCGTCCCAAGACGGAGCGTCCACCAGGGATCGCTGGGTCGAAGAAAAGGGAACAGTTTCCCGGCATCCTTCTCAGTCGTCAAAACCATCTCGCCGCCGTTGGCCTGCACATCTGCTCGAATCTTTCTGACTTCATCGTCGCAGTACCAATGATGATCTTCAAACACCGTCTCTCCAAGGATTTCTATCCCGATAGATTCAGCCGACTGACGGAACGACCGGCTATTCCCGATTCCGCTGACTAACCATGTCTTCTTTGCACGACCCCATCCTATCGGTTGCTGCTCTTTTGAAACGATTGCCAGGAAAGATTCCGGTCGGAAGACCACTTCAATCGCATCCTCGGACGGGAATCCAACCGCTCGCAATCGACCCCGAATTGCTTCCACATCCGAACGCGAATCGGCTCTGGTAATCATCACCGCGCTCGCTCGATCCAGCTCCCGTAACGGTTCTCGCAGTCTTCCCGCAGGAAGCAGTGCGTCAAGCCCCTCAGCGTCTGTGGCATCCAACAACACAAGATCGACATCCCGATGCAGCGCCCGATGCTGAAACCCATCATCAAGCACGATGCAATCGATGGGATACCGTTCCAACACCCACCGACCAAGCGCCGTTCTGTCGGCTCCCACCGCGACAATGGCCTGCGGACAACGCTGCGCCATCAGAAACGGTTCATCCCCAGACTCCGATGGGCCTGCCACAATTCGTGATCCATCGGACACGAGAAGGTGGGACACGCGACTCGTCCGTTTATAGCCTCTGCTCAAGATCGCGACCCGTTGTCCTTTGGCCAACAGCCGTTGTGCAAGGAAAATGACGATGGGCGTTTTCCCTGTTCCCCCGACCGTCAGATTTCCCACGCACAGGACCCGACAGGGCAACCGCGTAATTGGAAGCCACCCTTGTCTATAGCGCCAAAGCCGAAATCTGATGATGAGGCCATACAACCCAGCAACCCAGTAAAGCCCTTTACGGACCGGTTGTCCGGGATGCATGACCGTCATATTAGGGTTTCGCCATATGCGGACCCAACCCCCTTGGCACACGGGAGTCGGAATACGTCGGAGCCGCGCGGAGGCAGGTTTCAATGAACTCCAGACTCCGTGTCAGTGCGCCTTGGTTATTCAACACCGCCTGCTTGGCCGCCTCTCCGACCCGATGCCGAGCGGCAGGCTGACGGAGCCATTCTTCAAGCGACAGCACGAGGTCCTCCACTCCCGTCACGCGACGACCTCCTCCGGCTTGGGATAAGAGCGTCGCAACTTCCGCACAATGGTCCGTGTACGGCCCAAAGATGACGGGGGTGCCCCATACTGCTGGTTCTAATAAATTGTGTCCCCCTACAGGCACCAGCGTCCCTCCCACAAATGCCACGACCGCTTCTCGGTAGGCACGAGCCAGCTCTCCTCTCGTATCCAAAATAACCACGCGCGGACCCGATTGCTTCTCCCGAATCTGACTCCTCCGCTGAACGACAACGCCGGCTTCTCGAAGCGCCGCTTCGACTCGTTCCGCACGCTCGATATGGCGCGGTGCCAACATCAACACGGTAGAGGGATAGCGCTCCACGATTCGCCGATACGCCGAGACCAATAGTTCCTCTTCCCCGGGATGCGTACTGCCGGCGAGGATCAACTGCTCCTCATCCTCGATCCCAAAGCTTCGGCGGAGCGATTCATCCGAACGTATGTCGGGCAGCGGCTGATCAAACTTGATATTGCCGGTCACGTGAACATTCGTCGGATCGGCCCCCAACGCAACCAGACGGTCTCGATCCCGGTCAGATTGCATGAGACAGAGAGTCAAGGTCTGCAGCACAGATCGATAGAAAGAACGCAGCACGGGCCAATCCTGACGGCGAAACGACCGCGAGGATAGTCGCCCGTTTACCAACACCGAGGACACACCTTGCTCCCGTAACGTCCATAGTAAATTCGGCCAAATTTCGGTCTCGACAAATACGTACAGCAATGGACGCAGACATCGAACCATGCCGGCCACGGCCCATGAAAAATCAAGCGGGGCATAGCGATGCTCCGCAATACCTCCTAACCGTTGCTCGACTGCCTCGCGTCCGGTCTCGGTGACCGTCGTCACGATGTAGCGAAACTCTGGATGACGCTCGTGCAGGGCCTTCACCAACGGCGCCGCCGCCACCACTTCACCAAGCGATACCGCGTGTACCCAAATCAGCGGCTGAGACGATCTATGGCTGTTGGAAGAATGGTCGTCCCAGCCCATCCGCTGGAAAAATCCTGGTCTGCAACGTGGCTTGGCCAGAAGGACAGCCACAATCACCGGGGCAGCGAGCAGCAAGCCGATATTATAGAAAAGCTTCCACATGGGAACGAAGTTAGACGTAAGAGGTAAAAGATGAAACGTGCCGCAAAGCTTCCGAGCCTCCTACGCTTCACGTCTCACTTTTCACCCTTCACATCTTCCTCTGCCTGATCCGTCAACCGATTGAGGACCGTCTGAAGCTCCAGGCGAGTCGTCTCAAGCGAGGTCTCATCGGCTTCCCGCGAGACCCAGAGCGGATTTCCGTAAAGGAATATCCCTCTGGCGAATGGGTACGGGACCATATACCGATCCCAACTCGCAAAGAGTTTTTTTTTGAACAGGCAAAAGCCAATGGGACAATGGGAAGACCTGTCGCCTTGGCCAAATGAATAACGCCAAGCTTCGCGACGTGGCGCGGCCCTTTGGGGCCATCAGGTGTGACGGCCAGATCTCGACCGGACCGACCGATCCTGATCAGAGCTCGTAGTGCACCGGCTCCTCCCCGTGTACTCGACCCTCGTACCGACTCATGCCCGAATCGTGCAATAATTCGCGAGATGATCTCGCCGTCCCCATGTCGGCTGATCAACACATGGGAACCGGCGCCTCGGTAACCGAAAGGAATCATGAGCTGTTGAGAATGCCAAAACGCAAGGATGATATGGCGCCCCTCGCGATACAGCGCATCGACCGCTTCGTGGCCACGAGTCGAAAACCACATCGAGCACGCGACGCCGCGAATAGCTGCGGCTCCTACGGGAGGAAGGAGCGAACATTTCACCCAACGTTCACCGGACTTGATGAGATCAGACACTGGTCACGTCCTGAAACTGCATGGCGTGCAGTTTGTGATAGATGCCGCCTTGCCGGAGAAGTTCCTCATGCGATCCTACCTCGACAATGGCTCCTCGATCCAAAACGATGATTCGATCCGCATTCTGTATGGTGGAGAGCCGATGCGCAATCACCAACGTAGTCCGGTTCTTCATCAAATTAGCCAACGCCAGCTGCACAATCCGTTCGGATTCGGTATCCAGTGCCGATGTTGCTTCATCCAGGATCAAGAGCGGCGGATCCCGGAGAATAGCCCGCGCAATGGCCATGCGTTGCCGCTCGCCGCCCGATAGTTTGACTCCGCGCTCTCCGATAGTCGTATCGTACCCTCTCGGCAGTCTGAGAATAAAGTCATGTGCATAGGCGAGCTTCGCCGCCTGCTCTATGTCGCCGGAGGCGGCACCGGACCGTCCGAACGCGATGTTGTGCCTCACGCTATCATCAAATAAAAACACTTCTTGGGACACAATCCCGATATGCGCCCTCAGCGTGCCCAATTCATAGGAGGACAGGGGGATGCCGTCAATCAGAATACGTCCCGCCGTCGGCTCATAGAACCGTGGCAGGAGACTGACGAGTGTGGTCTTCCCGCTGCCACTGCTCCCAACCAGCGCAATTACCTCACCCGGGCGAATCAGGAGATCAATATCCGCCAGCGCCGGCACGGTATGGTTCTCATAGGTGAGGGAGACACCCTGGAATTCGATGGCCTGATTGATTCCCACCAATGGAACGGTCCCATGATCTTGAGACTGTTCAGTCTTGAGATCCAGGACATTGAACACTCGTTCAGCCGCCGCAAGCGCTTGCTGGATGAGATTATTCGAACCCGACAACTTACGAATCGGGGTATAGGCCATGAACATCGCCGCCATGAAGGAGAAAAATGCGCCTGGGGTCATCACCTCATGAATGACCAAATAGCCGCCGTACCAGATGATGGTCGCGACGCCGATCACTCCGATCACTTCCATCTGCGAGTGGCCGATCGACCACACCTGATTGCTCTTGAGCGTGGTCGCAAGCACCTTCCGATTTCGTTCCCCAAATCGCTCAGCCTCCGCCTCTTCCCGGCCGAACGCTTTCACCATTCTGATGCCGGAAAACGTTTCTTGAAGCGTGGACGACATGTCGCCCAGTTGTTCTTGGGTGCTCGTGGCCAATCGTTTCAATCGCTGTCCGACCCGCACCATGGTGAGCGCCGAGAGCGGAATCACGATGAGGGAAAGCCCCGCCAACTGCCAGTTTTGATAGATGATGACCCCGATCATCGCGATAAAGGTGAGTCCGTTCTGAAAAATATCTTTGATGACGCTCGATGCCGCGTTCGCCATGAGTCCGACATCATTCACGACCCGAGAGACAAGGCGCCCAGACGTATTCGCATCGTGGTACCCGACCGAGAGCCGCATGAGTCGTTGAAACAGTTCTTGCCGAATATCTGCGACAACCCGATTGCCCACATAGGCCATCAAGTATCCGACTCCATAACTGAATACTGCCTTCAACGTGGCTACCCCAAGGATCACCAGCGGCAAGACGAATAATAACCGCTCGTTTTTTTCGATGAAGATCCCGTCGAGCACTGGACGTGCAAGCCAGGCGTACACCCCTGTAAGAATGGCGACAAACCCGGAACAGACGAATGCCGCTATAAATCTCGTCCGATAGGGACGGACATACCGCATGAGTCGCGTAAATCGTTCTAGGCCCGACATCCTGCTAACACTGCCTCCGCTGCCCTCGTCGAAGCGCCTGGTTGTCCCAAAGCAGCCCGCACCTTTGCCAAATCTCGTTTCATCTCATCATAGACGGATTGATCTTCCAAGATTCTGATCGCCTCTTCGTACAAGCGCTGACCCGTTGCCTCGTCCTGTAACAACTCCGGTACGATTGATCGACCTGCCACTAAATTCACGAGCCCAATCCATTTGACTCGGAGAAAGAAACTCGCGATCCAAAATTCCCAAGCCGTCGTTCGATAGAACAACACCATGGGAATGCCCACAACGGCCGCTTGCAATGTGGCAGTGCCCGACGCCACCAGCACCAAGTCCGACACGGCCATGACTTCACTGGCTTGTTCTTTGACCAAGGTGACAGGAAGCGAACCCTTCCGCAAGAGTGGTTGCAGCAGATTATCCTCAATAGTAGAGGCCTGCGCCAAGACAAACTTCGTTTTTGGTTCCCGGCTGGCTAATTTCTCAGCCGCTTCGATCAGGATCGGCAGCAGACTCTGCACTTCATGCGTCCGGCTCCCCGGCAACAACGCAATTACACGCTCATCATGCGAAAAGCCGAACTTGGCACGAAGCGCCGTCCGATCGTAGGACTTTTCAACTGCATCCAGTATGGGATGGCCGACAAACGTGCAGGGCATCTCGGCACTATCATAGAGCGGTTTCTCGAATGGCAAGATCACTAATACCTGATCGACTCGTTTCTTTATCCAATACATCCGCCAGGGCCCCCATGCCCAGATCTGAGGCGCAATATAATAGAACACGCGCAACCCAGCGCCCTTGGCAAAATAAGCATATCGCAGATTCAATCCGGGGTTATCGACAAAGATCACTCCATCCCATGGTTCGGATCTAAACAGTCGCCGCATGACGAAAAACCGTCGAATGATAGCCACTAACGCCAACGGCCCGACCATACCCATCACATCGAACTGTCCCATCTTGCAGACCAATTGCACACCGGCCGCCTCCATCGCACGCCCACCGATCCCAGCCAATGAAACCTGGGAATCGCATGCTGTGAGTGCCTTGGCGAGAGTGGCTCCATGGAGGTCGCCTGATGCTTCACCGGTAATGATCAGGATGCGTGCCATAATGATCTAGAGGAATACCTGCCCTAACCGCGATTTCGATTCATGGGGTTGCGAAGGCTCACAACCGTCAAGGAGTATGCGACGTTGTTATATCTTCTGCTGCTCAGACACTTTCATCGCAGAGAGCACACGATGGGCCAGCTCTAGAGCTGCGACCCCATCCTCACCGGATACGACGGGATGAGATTTGGAACGAATCGCATGGAGGAACGACTCAAGCTGTAACTTCAACGGCTCATCAGTGCCAGCTTGAACATTCTCCACCGCCATCATCGGCCTTAGGCCAGGTTCGGCCGAACGACGGACGATCACTCCTTGGCGGGACTGAAAGTCGATCGAGACACATCCGTCGGATTGAACCACCCGCCATTGCCGCATGGCCTTCGGCGAGATGCGACTTGCGGTGAGGTTGGCGACACAACCAGTCCGAAACTGGATGCGCACGTTGGCGACATCGTTCGTCGCGGACAACACTGAGACTCCGACCGTCCGAACCTCCTCGATGGGTCCAGGATTGCACGACAACAGCAGGTCAAGATCATGAATCATCAAATCTAATACGACATCGACGTCGACGCCTCGCTCGCTAGCGCTCGCCAATCGATGACACTCGATCAGCAACGGCTCGCGAAGGTGGGGCCGCATCAACGGCATGATCGGGTTGAATCGCTCGCTATGTCCGACTTGGATCGTGCATGCGTTGCGTTGTCCCAGCTCCACAAGTTCCTGTGCTTCCATCGGAGATACGGCAATCGGCTTTTCGATCAGGACATGCTTTCCGGCTTGGAGACAGATTTTGGCAACGGCATAGTGGCCGGAGGTCGGGACGGCGATCGTGACAAGATCGACTTGCTTCAGCAGATCGCGCGGATCACCGAAGACCCGTCCGCCGTACTTCTCGGCAACGGCGGATGCGCGGTCACGGTCGTGGTCAACCACACCGACCAGCATCGCGTCTGAAGACGAAGCGTAAAGACGGGCGTGGTGTTGCCCGAGATGCCCGACCCCGATCACACCAGCTCGCAGTTTAGCCATATGCCTGTCGGACTGAATTGGGGACTCTCTCAATCGATTGGTTGAGTTTCTAAAATCAACGGATCTTCAGATTCCGAAACTTCTTCGTTGACTCAGGTCGCCGGGCTCGACTCTGCTTCGCGCATAAGCCCGATCACGGCGATGCCCGCTTCTTCCGCCATACTAATCAATTGGGCTCGATCCAGCATCACGGAGCGACCGGCTTCAACAGCGAGAACCGACGCCTTGACTGATTGCATGACCTCGATCGTCCGAGGACCGACGGCGGGCAGATCGAAGCGGAGATCCTGTTGCGGTTTGCTCCGTTTCACGACGATCGCTCCATCTTTGGCCAGCGCGCCTCCGCGCTTGATCGCTTCATCGGTTCCCTCGACGGCTTCGACCGCCACCACCACACGGTCTTTGATGACCACACATTGGCCGATGTCCAGACGTCCGGTCTCCTTGGCCACATCCCAGCCATACCGGATATCCACCCACTCCTTCTTGGTCGGTTGGCGGGACGTAAGGGTTCCTTCCGTGACCAAGATCCCTTCGAGGCCGAACGTCGACTCACAGATCGTGATTCCATCCCGTTCGAGTTCCGCTGCAAGCGCCCGAAGAATGTCGTCATCCTTCCAAAGCACCAATTTCGTGGCGAGCGCCAACACACGAAAGTCGGGACGAGCATGGCTATAGACATGGGTTTTCTTGATCCCTCCCAGCATCACCACGTTTCGAACACCGTCGGCTTTGAACGCATTGATGAGCTTGTTGAGCTGGCCGATCTTGACCCAATGAATCCGATCGACATGCTGCTCAAGCTCCGGATCTGTTTCCCCCTCGTGCGCGACCGCAGAGACTTGCAGGCCCATCTTGCGTGCATTGTCCGCAAAGATGATCGGGAATCGACCATTCCCTGCGATCACTCCGATTCGACCGTCCGATATGGGCATAACCTGGGTCATGTCGGCCGGTCTCACACTTGTTGATCGAACTCTCGTTCCACATCGAGGTTGACCGCACGAGAGATCCCGCGTTTGGTACCTTCCATAAAGGTGAGAATCTTGGCCACATCGGCCTGCCCTTTAAACTCCTTTTTAGCCAGTCGAATCGCCTCCGCCGTGCGATGGCCCGATCGAAAGAGGAGATCAAACGCCTTCCTGAGTAAGGCAATGCGGTCTACCGAAAAGCCGTGCCGCTGTAAGCCCACGGTGT
>CAYTAS010000067.1:0-18847 GCA_964435885.1 uncultured Nitrospira sp.
CCAGCTGAGAAGGACACCTTTGCTAAACAATTGAGTCAGATTCTCACACACGTCGCCAGGTTGAATCAGTATGATACGACGGGGGTCGAACCGATCGCGACCGTTATGGGTCAAGTAAATGTTTTTCGCGACGATGTCATACGCCCGTCACTACCTTCGGATAAGGCTCTGGCGAACGCGCCGGAGCGCGAAACAGACGGGTTCGTTGTTCCTAAAATTTTAGAGGAGCGTTAACCGTCAAGCGACTGTCTTCTGAATGGAGGCCTATGAAGGCTGAGCCAAGTTTGACGAATGACGAAACATATCGATGTTCCGACAAATGTTACGTTCGAAAATCCATCGTGCCACAGTGACGGGCGCCCATCTTGAGTATGAAGGCAGTCTCACGATCGATCAAGATTTGATGGAGGCGGCCGGGATTCTCCCTTATGAGGCGATTGTCTGCTCGAACTTGAACAACGGCGAACGGTTCATGACCTATGCGATCAACGGCTCGCGAGGAAAGGGCGAGATCATTCTGAACGGACCGACGGCGCGGAAAGCGGCGGTGGGAGATCAAATCATCATCTTCTGTTACGAGTATTATGGGGAAGAAGAGATCAAAAAACATGCACCGAGGATCGTCCGAGTCGATGGGCAAAACCGGATCGTGACCGTGAATTGACAGACCGGACCGAGCACAGCGGTTGATGTTTCATCTTGCCCACGCTCACCGTATGTGTCGAGAACGAGCCATCCATGTCCCTTCATAACCTGACTCTCTTCGAGCTACAGCGAAAATTTTCGGCGGGAGAAGTCACGGCGGTGGAAATCGCGCGGGCGTACTCCCTTCGCATCGGACAGGTGGAGCCGAAGGTGAAGGCCTTTGTCACGCAAGCGAGGGAAGCTGCGTGTGAACAAGCTGAGGCTTTAGATCGGAAGCTCAAGAGCTGGAGGAGGACCATGCCGCTCACCGGGATGCCTCTGGCCATCAAGGATAATATTTGCACGGACGGAGTGCCCACGACGTGCAGCTCTCGGATGTTGCGGAATTTTGTGCCGCCGTACGACGCCACGGTCATCGGCACCTTACGCGCGCAAGACTACATTCTGTTGGGCAAGACGAATCTAGACGAGTTTGCGATGGGGTCTTCGACGGAAAACTCTGCGTTCGGTCCCACCCGGAATCCGTGGAATCTGCAGTGCGTACCGGGCGGATCAAGCGGAGGCTCTGCGGCGGCGGTTGCGGCGGCGGAATGTGTTGCCGCGCTTGGTTCAGATACGGGGGGGTCCATCAGGCAGCCCGCGGCGTTCTGCGGGGTCGTGGGATTGAAGCCGACCTATGGGCGGGTGTCTCGATATGGTCTGGTGGCGTTTGCCTCCTCCTTGGATCAAATCGGGCCGATCACGAGGAACGTCTCCGATGCCGCGTTTCTGCTCGGGGCCATCGCCGGGCATGATCCACTGGATTCTACGTCGATCAATCGGCCTGTGCCGGACTATATGAAGGCGCTGCAACAGAAAGACCTCAAACGCCTGAGAGTCGGCGTGCCGGTAGAGTTTTTCACCGAAGGGCTTGATCCGGAGGTGGACCATGCGGTCCGGTTCGCGATCGAGGAGTTGAGGCGCCTTGGCGCAGGAGTGAAGGAGATTCGGTTGCCGAGGACCGATGCCGCCGTCGCGGTCTATTATGTAATTGCGACGGCGGAAGCCAGCTCGAATCTTGCCCGTTTCGACGGGGTGAAATTCGGGTTTCGCGCGAAGGACACCAAAGACCTGCTCGATCTGTATATCAAGACAAGGCAGGAGGGGTTTGGGCCGGAGGTGAAGCGTCGGATCATGCTGGGAACATATGTACTCAGCGCCGGGTATTACAATGCGTACTATGGGAAGGCTCAAGCCGTACGAACATTAGTCTGTCAGGATTTTGAAGCCGCTTTCAAGGAGGTGGATGTCATCGTCACCCCGACGACCCCGACGCCGGCATTCAAACTTGGGGAAAAGAGTGAAAACCCGTTGCAGATGTATCTCTCCGATATTTTTACGATTTCAGTCAATCTGGCAGGACTGCCGGCGATCTCGCTGCCCTGCGGGTTCAGTCAAAAGGGACTACCGATCGGGCTACAGTTGATCGGACGGGCGTTTGAGGAAGAAACCGTGCTGCGGGCTGCCCATGCCTACGAGCAATCTACTCAATGGCATCGGAAGAAGCCGAACATACGCTGAGCGGCCAAGCGGGCATCACGTTTCACGGAGGTTGCGCTATGACGATTGTTGAGATCGCGGCATTACTCGTAGCTGTCGTATTTGCCGTGCTGGTCGGATATCTCGTGCCCGTCTTAATGCAAGTTCGAAAGACTGTTGCTGAGTCCGAACAGTTGCTGGCCAAGATGAACACGGAGCTACCGGCCTTGGTGGCCGAATTGCGTGCGGTAAGCCATAACCTGAACGAAGTCACGAATCAGGCGCGCGAGGGAGTCGAACATGCGGCGGTCTTGCTGCATGCGGTGGGCGAGGTCGGTGAATCGGTCCAACAGGTCCATAATGTCGTTCGTGGGTCGGGCGGGACCCTCTTGAGCAATGTCGCGAGCATGGTGGCAGGTGTGAAGGCGGCAACTCACGTCGTGCGGGAACGTATGAAACATGAAGGAGGGACACACAATGGCGGATGATCGGGGAACCTCAGCGGCGGTCCTATTGGCATTCTTAAGCGGAGCGGCGATGGGCGCAGTCGCCGCATTGTTGCTGGCGCCGCAATCCGGTGATGAATCGCGTGACCAACTTCGAAGATACGCGCGCCGGGCGGAGAACGATCTTCGTGACCTCGCCGGTCGAGCCGGTGAGGCGTTTGAAGACGTTGTCGATCAGGGCAAAGATTTTGTTGAGGGGAAGCGATCGGTCCTTCGGGAAGCATTCGATGCCGGGCGGGAAGCGATGAGACGCGAGCGGGGACGTGTTCAGGACGAAGGGGGAGAACGAGGGTGACCTACGAAACGGTCATCGGAGTCGAGGTGCACGCACAGCTGCGGACCAAGTCCAAAATGTTCTGTGGGTGCGGTACGACGTTCGGTTTGTCGGCCAACAGTCGGACATGCCCGGTGTGTCTCGGTTTACCTGGGAGCCTGCCTGTCATCAATCGGATGGCGGTAGAAATGGCGGTTCGAGCCGGGTTGGCGTTGAACTGTACCATTACTGCGAGCAACCAGTTCGCTAGAAAAAATTACTTCTATCCTGATTTGCCGAAGGGGTACCAAATCTCCCAGTACGAGTCTCCGATCTGCCGAGATGGCTCGATTGACGTTGTTGTTGCCGGAGAGACAAGGCGGGTTCGCATACGTCGCGCCCATCTCGAGGAAGATGCCGGGAAGAATGTTCATGAAACCGGCACCGGCGGGAGCAGAGTGGATTTGAATCGCGCCGGCACCCCGCTGTTGGAGATTGTCACGGAACCCGACATGAGGTCGGCCGACGAGGTCGTGTCGTATCTCAAGGGTCTGCGGGACATCTTGATGTATCTCGAAGTCTGCGACGGCAATATGGAGGAAGGAAGTTTTCGGTGCGAGCCCAACCTGTCGCTCCGTCCGATCGGGCAAACGGAGTTTGGAACGAAGGTCGAGCTGAAGAACATTAACTCCTTCAAGTATGTCAAAGATGCGATCGACTATGAAGTCAAGCGGCAGACTCAGGTCTTGAATGAAGGAGGCGCAATTCGCCAGGAAACGAGGTTGTGGAACATCGAGCGGAGCGAAACGGCGGTCATGCGGTCCAAGGAAGAAGCTCATGATTATCGGTACTTCCCGGACCCGGATTTGGTGCCGTTGAAGTTGGAGCAGGAATGGATTGAAGGATTCCGATCGTGGTTGCCGGAGTTGCCGACCCTGCGCGCCCGTCGGTTTGTCGATGAGTATGGCCTCCCTGAGTACGATGCTGGAGTGTTAACGGCGTCGAAGGGGATGGCAGACTATTTCGAAGCGTGCGTGAAACAGTTCCCTCAACCGAAGACGGTGAGCAACTGGGTGATGGGAGAACTCACGAGAGAGTTGAACGATTCAAGTGCCGATATCACTGGTTCCTCTGTCGCACCTGAACGGCTCGTGAGTCTGTTGCAGATGGTGGACAGGGGTACCGTCAGCTTAAAGGTGGCTCGAGAGCTTTTCCCTGAGGTGTATAGAAGCGGCAAGACACCGGAACAAATCGTTCAAGAAAAGGGTTTGACACAGGTGTCCGATGAAGGGGCGTTAGAGAAGATGATCGACGAGGTATTGGCAAAGAGTCCGACCCAGGTTGCACAGTTCAAGGAAGGGAAGCAGCAAGTGATTGGTTTTTTGGTCGGGCAGGTGATGAAGGCCAGCGGAGGCAAAGCGAATCCAGGCAAAGTCAACGAGTTGCTGAAAAAGAAGCTAGGTGCCTAACCAGAGAGGGACAAGCGGCATGAGTGTGATTAGAGAAATCAAAGGCAGACAAATCATTGATTCACGGGGTAATCCGACCATCGAAGCGGAGGTCACGCTCGAAAGCGGCGCAAAGGGGCGAGCGGCCGTGCCGTCCGGTGCTTCGACGGGGGAAAAAGAAGCGATCGAGCTGCGTGACGGCGACAAGAAACGTTGGATGGGAAAGGGCGTCTCAAAGGCGGTGGCCAATATCAGCAAGGTCATCGCGCCGGAGCTGCTTGGGAAAGATGCCTTTGATCAAGCCGGTATCGATCGATCCATGATTGCGTTGGATGGAACGAAGACGAAGGGGAAGCTGGGAGCGAATGCGATCTTGGGGGTGTCGTTGGCTGTGGCAAGAGCCTCGGCGAATGAAACTGGTCAGCCGCTGTATCGCTATGTAGGCGGGACCAATGCGCGCGTGCTTCCGGTGCCGCTCATGAACATCATCAACGGCGGGGCCCATGCCGACAATCGGTTGGACCTGCAAGAATTCATGATCATGCCGGTGGGTGCCGGTCGATTCAGCGATGCGCTTCGAATGGCGACCGAGGTCTTCCATTCGCTCAAGTCGATCTTGAAGAAAAAGGGGTTGAACACGGCCGTAGGGGATGAGGGTGGGTTTGCGCCCGATCTGCAATCGAACGAAGAAGCGTTGAGCTTGATTTCAGAATCGATAGAAGGCGCCGGCTATAAGCTTGGCCGGGATATCGCCTTAGCGTTGGACTGTGCGGCCAGTGAATTTTACGACAAGGGGCGGTATGTGCTCGAAGCGGAGAAAAACCCGGAACGGTCGGCAGATGAGATGATCAGCTACTACGGCAAGCTTCTTGATCGGTATCCTATCCTATCGATTGAAGACGGGCTGAGTGAGCTGGATTGGAAGGGCTGGAAGATGCTCACGGAGAAGCTGGGGAAACGGGTGCAGCTGGTCGGCGATGACATCTTCGTAACCAACGTAGAGATCTTCTCCAAAGGCATCAAGGAAGGAATCGGAAACTCGATTCTGATCAAACTCAATCAGATCGGAACGTTGACGGAAACCTTGGATGCCATCGAACTTGCCAAACGGTCTGGCTACACGGCGATCATTTCACACCGGTCGGGTGAAACGGAAGATACGACGATTGCGGACATCGCCGTCGCGACGAACAGCGGATTGATCAAGACGGGGTCGCTGTCTCGAACGGATCGTGTGGCAAAATATAACCAATTGCTTCGAATCGAGGAAGAGCTGGGCTCAGCGGCTCTGTATCGTGGGCGAGAGGCTGTGCCGATCCGAGCATAGCGGCTTTCGATATCGATGGATTGACGGATGATCATCAAACGGAATCGTGGCCGTCAGTGGCTGGAATGGCAGCGTCGCGTCGTCACCATCGCGCAAGTAGGCGGTGCTGCCGGTTGTGTTTGGCTGTTGGTGTCGCTGTTTTCAGGAGAAATGGGTCTCACGCGGTACTTATCTATGCGTGAACAGGCTAAGAATTTGGAGCAAGAACTTTCGACCTTGCGCAGGGAAAACGTTGAGCTGCAGAGCGATATCAACCGCTTGCAGCACGATCCAACCAAGATTGAGCAGCTGGCTCGAGAGCAATTGGGCTATGTGCGGAAGGGAGAGACGGTGTATCAGCTGGTCCCAGGTACGGAGAAGAAACCGGAGTCTTTCTCGAAACCATGAAGTTCGGAACGGTTGCCATCATCGGGCGGTCCAATGTGGGAAAGTCGACGCTCCTCAATCATTTGTTGGGCGAGAAGATTTCGATCGTGTCGAATAAGCCACAGACCACAAGGACCAGAATCATGGGCCTCGTACATGTCGAGGGGGCGCAAATCGCGTTTCTCGATACACCAGGTCTGCATAAACCCGAGCACTTACTGAACCGGCGGATGGTGCGAACTGCCGTCGAGACGTTGGAAGAGGCCGATCTCCTCTACATGCTCGTGGATGCGACGAGCATGCCGGGGCCGGGCGACATAGCGGCCATCAAGTATGTGAAGGAGGCCTTGGCGAAACGGGACAGACCGGTGATCCTTGTCGCGACAAAAATCGATCTTGTGAATAAGCAGAAGCTGCTGCCGATTCTTGATCGTTACGGCAAGCTCTTGACCTGGACGGAGATTGTCCCGGTTTCGGCGCTGAAAGACAATAATGTCGATCGGTTACTGGCTGTCACCGTGCCGTACCTTCCTTCGGGAGACGGTGCGTATGACGACGATGTTGTCACCGACCAAACCATGAGGACGCTGGCGGCCGAGATGATTCGCGAGAAGGTGTTGCAAGAAACCGAGGAAGAGGTTCCACATGCCGTCGCCGTCGAGATCGATGCGTTTGTCGAACAGGGGAAGTTGGCGAAGATAAAAGCCTCGATTCTGGTGGAACGCCACACGCAGAAGGGGATCTTGATCGGAAAGCAGGGAGAGCGATTGAAAACGATCGGTACGCAGGCACGAGTGGAGATGGAACGATTATTCGGCATGAAAGTGTTTCTTGAACTATGGGTGAAGGTCAGGAAGTCCTGGCGCGAGAATGAACAGACGTTGGCGCAGTTGGGGTACTGACGGAGCATGCAGCCGACGGAACAACCGATAGAACCACGCCTGCCGGAGCCACGCCCTCGCTTGTCCGAGCGCGATGTGTTGCGTGAAATTTTGCGTGACCAGTCTGATCGTGGTCAGACGAAGTCCGACATTGTGATTCAATCGGTCCAGAAGTTGCTGCGCCGTGGAGCGATCACCAATCTTTCCAGAATGTTGGGGCGCATGCACCCCGCAGATATCGCCAAGGCCGTCACGCATCTCTCATCACCCAAGGAAAAGCGAGAAATCTTCGAGCTGGTTCGCGGCGAAGGCAAACGGGGACAGGTCCTCAGCGAGCTCGACGGCGAAAGTATTCAGCAGGTGGTTGCCGATCTCCTCCATTCCGACATTGCGTGGCTTTTGAAGGATCTTGGACCCGACGATGTGGCCTATATCCTTGGGTTTCTTCCGGAGGATCGCGGTAAAGAGATTCTCGCCGTAATGAAGACCGAGGATTCGACCGAAGTCGTCGACATCCTCAAGTATCCAAAAGATACGGCCGGCGCGATCATGACCACGGAATTCTTTTCCTTGCCGGAAGATGAAACGGCACAGGAGGCGATTCGCCGGTTGCAACAAGCTACCGATGTGGAAATGGTGTTTTATATCTATGTGACGGATAAGGATGACCGCCTAGTCGGTGTTCTGTCACTGCGACAGCTCCTCACGGTTCCTCCGACGACACCGCTCAAGAACATCATGACTCGCGAGGTCATGAGTGTTGCGATCGACATGGATCAAGAAGAGGTTGCACGCCAAGTCGCCAACTATAACTTATTGGCGATTCCTGTCGTGGAACGGGACGGCAAGCTGGTGGGCATCATTACCGTCGACGACGTCGTCGACGTCATCAGAGAAGAAGCGACCGAAGATATGTTGAAAATGGCCGGGGCAATCGAAGAGGATTCGACGCCGAAATCGTCGAGCTTTGGGTCTGCCAGGCTCCGGCTCCCTTGGCTCTTCACGAACCTGGTCGGCAGCCTTTTGTCCGGTGCGATTCTTTGGTATTTCCGTTATACAGTTCAAGAGGTGGTTGCGATAGTAAGTTTTATCCCCGTCATCGCGGCGATGGGCGGCAATGTCGGTTTGCAGTCCTCGACGCTGATTATTCGTGGATTAGCCACCGGCACGGTAGAGCTGAGCCATGTTTGGCCGATCTTCTTCCGTGAAGCAAAAGTCGGTTTGCTCATGGGATCGGCTTGCGGCGTGACCTTGACATTGGTTGCGTGGGTTTTACATCAGGGTTTTTTGGGGATGGTGGTTGGAGTGTCGCTGATCATCGCCTTTTTGGTATCGACGAGCATGGCGACGATTACGCCGATTCTGCTCAAACGAGTGGGGGTTGATCCCGCAGTTGCGGCGGGCCCTTTTGTCACGACGGCCAATGATATTACCGGGATTACGATTTATCTGACCTTAGCTACGATGTTTTTGGACCATCTTCGGTAAGCGGCGGTCTGTTCGCGGCGGATGATGTCCGCATGTGAGATCAGGAAAAAGATAGTGTCTCTCGTCAAAACGACGGCCATCATTCTGAAGAGTCGCAAGTGGGGCGATGCCGACCGAATCGTCACCTTGTACTCGAAGAACATGGGAAAGATACGGGGGATCGCTCGCGGCGCCCGCCGCCAGAAGAGCCGCTTCGGCGCTGCGCTTGAACCATTCAGCGTGTGTCGGCTGAATCTGTTTATAAAGAACGGCGACTCGTTGTTCAGAATCTCACATGTCGACCTTATCAGCTCCTCTCAGGGCTTGCGGGAAGACCTCAGCTTAATGGATTCAGCGGCGCGAATGGTCAATGTCGTTGGGGCTATTACTCCGGATGGCGATCCAGATCCTCCCTTGTTTGATACGCTGGAACAGGGATTAGTCTCGCTTCAGGAAAGCGAAGATCCTTCCTTTACGGCATTGCTCTTTCAAATCCGGTTGTTGGGATTAACCGGGTTCCGTCCTCAGACCGATCATTGCGCGTCCTGCGGGAAGACCTCTTTCATCGGCGAGCCTCAATTTTCACCGACTGCCGGGGGGCTTGTGTGTCAGATCTGTGCGGCACGTCAACGGGTGCGATGTATCGCGCTCTCGCGAGGGGGCCTGTCGTTTCTTCAACAGGCCATTCGGCTGACGCCTGAGATCCTCACGAGATTGCGGGCTACAGGGCAGGTGCGGCGCGAGGTAGAAGAGGCGGTCGAGGGGTATATGACGGTCGTAGCCGGTAGGCGGCTACCGCCTGTGAATTTTCTCTCCGTCGCCTTGCCGGGATGAGTCGGAGAGGATGTTGGAAGAGGGAAGTATGACGATTCACTCATTAGAGCCACGGGATATGGATTGGCTCGACAAAGGAGTGCTGGGGATCCGGTGGAGTGACGGGCACCAGGGGATTTACCCGGTTCGCTATTTACGACAGCACTGTCCCTGCGCCGCATGCATCGATGAATGGACGGGAGCACGCCGTCTCAAACCTGAAGATATTCCGCTCTTGATCATGCTTCAGGACATTCAGCCGGTCGGTCGGTATGCGTTCCAATTCAAGTGGAGCGACGGCCATGATACGGGGATTTATTCGTATGCGTTGCTGAGGACCCTATGCCAATGCGATACATGCCAACCGGTCAAGCCGGTCGAAGCAAAGTCCAAACGGCTCATGTGAGGGGCCAGGAGTGGCAACTATGAACATCGGCCGGATGACGAAAATGCTAGGGCTCTGTGGGCTCGTGACATTCTTCGTGTCCGCCGGATGCAAAGGCATGCCGACTCTTGAGGAGCAAGAACGGTTAGTTCAGGCGGATGACCTTGTGCTCGATCAAATTACGACCAAGGCAGTTGTACGCGCGTGGGGCACGCCTCCTCTCTATCATAGCGAATTCACCCATTTTTTTGTGATGCCGGATTTCAGAGTGATTCCCCAATCGCGCGTAGCGACCGGTGAGGTGCCAAAGGGGTGGCAATCTGGTGTCCATGCCGGTGAAGGCGTCTATTTCGCCTATCCCGATCGTGGATGGTTGCTGGTCTTTCTCGATGAGCGTCTCGTCTACAAGGAACAGCTCATGCGTGAGGAGTTACGCGTTCTTGGTAAGACGTGGTCCTATGAAGACCGGTTCAAGACTCGGCTTGATGAAACGTTCACGCCCTAGTTCTCTCGATCACGATCCGGATGGCATCCACATCACGACATAGGTTGCATATCGTCATGGCGGCCTCTGAGGCCGTTCCATACGCAAAAACCGGTGGATTGGCCGACGTGGTCACCGCATTGGCAAGGGAGTTGTCAAAGCTGGGGCATCATGTGACGTTGCTCTTGCCTGGGTACCGGGGGCAAGCAATCCAAGATACTCGCCGAGTAGTCATGCGATTCTCAGTTTTAGTGGCGGGGAAGAATACAGATGTGAGCGTTGAAGAGGAGTGTGTGCCGGTTACGGACGCCACACATCCGCTAAGAGTATTTCTTGTACGGTATGATCCGTATTTTGATCGTCCGGGACTGTACCAAGAGGATCATCAAGACTATCCGGATAACCTCGATCGGTTTACCCTCTTCTGCAGGGCAGTGCTCCATGTCCTGCGCATTCTGACGGACGTGCAGGGAGAGAATGTCGATGTCCTTCATCTTCATGACTGGCAGACCGCCTTATGCGCGGTTTATCTGAAAGCGTTGTCTGATGAATATACCGGACTTCAAAGGATCAAGACGCTGCTGACCGTGCATAATCTCGGCTATCAAGGGATTTTCCCCGGGAAAGAGTTTCTGAAGACCGGCCTTCCTCCATCCCTATTTTCCCCAAGTGGCCTCGAATTCTACGGATCGATCAATTGCTTGAAAGGCGGCATCATCTATTCAGATGCCGTCTCCACCGTAAGTCCGACTTATGCAAAGGAAATCATTACCGCAGAATACGGGTGCGGGCTTGAAGGTGTATTGTCAAATCGTAGAGATGGGGTATGGGGCATTACGAATGGGATTGACACAACTGTCTGGGATCCCGAGCATGATTCCCACCTTCCGGCTCGGTATACAGCCGCTGATTTGGCCGGCAAACAAGTCTGTAAACGGGCGTTACAAAGGGAATTGGGGTTGCCGAACCTTGAGGTGCCCATCATGGGTGTGATCGGTCGGCTGACGTTCCAAAAAGGCTTTGATCTTTTGATCGAGATTATTCCGGAGCTCATGTCATTGGAGCTTCAAATCGTTTTTCTAGGCACCGGTGACTACGACCTAGAACGAAAACTTAGCGCAGTTCAGGCAGAATACTCTGGGAAGATTGGCCTGTACATTGGATTTGACGAGGGGTTGGCTCATCGGGTTGAAGCCGGAGCAGATATGTTGATCATGCCGTCTCGCTATGAGCCATGCGGATTAAGTCAGCTATACAGCCTTCGGTATGGTACCGTGCCCATCGTGCGCCGCACCGGAGGATTGGCTGATACGGTTGTGTCGTTTCGCCCGTCTACGGTCAAATCGAAATCCGCCACGGGCTTTCATTTCATCGATGCGTCCTCTGACGCATTGCTCGCGACGATCATGCTTGCTCTTTGCGTGTATGAGGAGGATGCAGCATGGAATTGGATGGTGAAATCCGGGATGGGCACGGACTTATCCTGGGAACGATCGGCGCGGCAATACACGAAGCTCTACAGAACCATGGGAAGAGACGAGAAACCGGTTTAGCGAGTGTTAAGCGAGACAGTAACTCCTTGTCCGAGTCTCCCAAGTAGGGTTTTGGCTTTCAGCACGTAATAAGAATTTTCTTCTTTATGCAAGGTGATAACCGAAACAAAGAAGTCACGAGCAATATCGATATTTCCTTGATCCAGGGCTAGTTCTCCAGCGTGCAGAGCGCAGGCAGAAACCATGGCCTCGACATCAACAGCGACTCGACTGGCTGGATCGGACACCAAGCGTTCAAGACGGGTGGGTAAAGGAAGGACAAACCCGTCCTCTCCCACGGGTCCCTGTTCGCCGGCCGAACGAAGCTGTTGTAAGTCTGATACCGCTTGACTCAAGTCTACCGTTGACCTGCAATCAGCATAGGTGTTCCACAACGACATAAATCCGCTGTTCCGTGATTCTGGCACCTGGGTTGAAGGGCCGCTTGTGCAGCCTGTGACAAAAGCTATTACTCCCACACCAAATAGCCCTGGCACGAGATACTTTCTGATATGAGCACCCCATGTCATCATCATGATCTCCTCATTTAAGAATGAGGCAATGCAAATGGCAAGCCAAATGCGTAATGGCTGAAATTAATAGGAAAATTCACAATATGGATAGGCGTGCTGGCAGAAGTATGTGTTAATCACGACTCACTGATGCACTATTGACACAGTCAAGGTAAGCTCGTGGTGAGCCCGGAGTGTGGATTGAAGTTACGGAGCAGCTAGGAGTTAAAGATTTGGACGAGAATGCCTGTTCGAGTCGTTGCATTTGTTTTTCGCATGATATGTTTGATGTGCTCTTTGACGGTCTGTTCTGTGATCTGAAGAGCATTCGCAATTTCTTTATTAGTCCACCCTTTTGCGAGTTGCTCAACGACGGATTGCTCACGGTTTGTCAGTTGAAAACGTTCTCTCGCATGTTCCGTGTTCAGGTTTTGTTTCCGCCCCAACTCTTCCATGGTTACGACCAGTCTGGCGTACTGAACGCCTCCTCGATCAGGCAAGCCAAACCCTCGGAGGAGGATCGGCTGATTGGGATCGCCCGTCACACGTTTGAGTTCGAATTGTTCCCAATCTTTGGCTTCTGTTCGTATATGCAGCGCCTTTATGATTTCTGCGCAGAGCTCAGTCAGGGCCGTTGGTAAAACTCCGCGCGCTGAAACTGCGGTATGACTTCCATGCTCCGCAGCATTGATCTTCTTAGCAAGCTCTGCGGCTTGCCGATTCATGTGTAGAAGCTGCATGGATGCCGACAGCACGACAATACCGGATCCCGCTCTTTGATCGGCAAGGGCGTCCGTTTGGTCGAGACCTTTCGATAAGTCGGTCATACTGTTATGCGCCTATCTTGTTCTCCGTGAACAGTCAGAAATGAATTTTAATCCGACAAGTTGAAGCGGGTCGATATTTCACCTCTGTCCGATACAGGAATAGTACCTAACCCTTTCGAGGGAGTCAACATAATACCTTCGAGCAAGCGTCCTACATCCTCGGTATTGTTGATTCCAGCAGCGGCGCATACTATTCAGCACGCAATCGAGATTTTTCAATCAAGCCGACAAATTGTAGGCCGAAGTTGTAACGATAATAGTTGAACTGCCGAGAGGATACATGAAGAAGTTATCTTGTCTAGGAGGAATCGACGTGGAGCCAACGGAATGGGAATGGCCGATAGGGGACAATAACGGCAATCACACTGAACGGGCGGCCCTTTTGAGGCCGATCTTGTATGAAATGACATCTCCCGGAAAAGGTAATAACGTTGGAGCAAGAAATGGTAGGGCATTATCGCTGAACCTCAGCAGTGGGGGAATGTTGGTTCTCATGGATCGAGCCCCTGCGATCGAGTCGGTGTTGAAAGTCCACGTTCCGACGCCGATAGCGATCGCGGAGACGCCGACGCTGGCAGAGGTTCGCTGGACACGGAGATTGCCGTTCGGAAAATCGAATGGCAATGGAATGCACTTCGTGGGACTAAAGTTCTTGTTTTGAGCGTATAGTGTTATAGTCAACCAGCCTATCGTCAGCACGAGTCCGGCTAGACGACAAGTGAGCGTATAAGTTGTATGGAAAATCTGGTTGGCACCGGGAGGGCGGTAGCCTGTTCAAGTTTTGCAGCGTATATTTGAGAGACGCAACCTGTGAGCAATTTGCTTCTGGATAGGTCGGGATCTTGTGCGATGGGTTGGTATGTAGTAAGTACGAAGCCAAACCACGAACAACAAGCCGAGCAGAATATTGAACGCATGGGAGTTGAGTGTTTCCTACCACTATTGCAGGAAGCGAAGAGTATTCGTCGCCGAAGAAGAATGATACGTACCCCACTCTTCCCCGGATATCTGTTTGTTCGAATCAACCTGTCGCAGCACTATCGCGCGGTGATGTATGCCAGAGGGGTTCGGAATATCGTGGAATTCGGTTCAAGGCCGGTGCAGGTGGATGTCGCCGTGATTGACACAATCAAGAGCAGAATGACGAAATCTGAATCTGAAGTGCGTGGGCTGGAAGATTTCAAGCAGCTGAGGAACGGACAGATTGTCCGAATCAAGGACGGTCCGTTGGTCGGATTGGATGCCGTATTTGTTCGAAACATGCCAGGGAGACAGAGAGCGATGGTCCTTCTCCATAGACTGGCTCTCCATGCGAGAGCCGAGGTGGAGATCGATAAACTCTCTCCTTATATGGCAGCGTAGGGTTCTCTTCATCCGCAATTTTCAGTGCGATTCGAATAGGGAATGCCGTCGATCACGTCCTAGAGGTTGGAGGCATAGCATTAGGAGGAAATGAGTATGAAGGCCGTCATTCTTGCTGGAGGAATGGGAACCCGGCTATCCGAAGAGACCACTCGGCGGCCGAAACCCATGGTCGAAATCGGTGGGAAGCCGATTCTTTGGCACATCATGAAGATCTATGCGACACACGGTATCAATGAATTCATCATTGCTCTCGGTTACAAGGGAGAGATGATCAAAGACTACTTTCTTAACTTCTATGCATTCAATAAAGATATCTCAGTCGATCTTGAAAGCGGGAAGACGACGATTCATAACGGGAAGCAGCACGAGAATTGGAAGGTTCACCTCGTGGATACTGGGATTCAGACTCAGACGGGAGGCCGGCTCCGGCAGCTCAAGAATTGGCTCGAAAAAGACGAAACATTTCTATTTACATACGGAGACGGTGTCTCGGATGTCGATATTCAAGACACGATCAAGTTTCATAAGTCGCATGGAAAATTGGCGACGGTGACCTCCGTTCTGCCTCCTGCGAGGTTCGGACGGATGGAGTTCAATCAAGATCGAATAGTCGCGTTTCAGGAAAAGCCTCATGGTAATGAAGGCTGGATCAACGGTGGGTTCTATGTCCTCGATCGCAAAGTTATTGACTACGTCAAAAGCGACGAGACAGCGTGGGAGAAAGAGCCGATCGAACGACTCACGAATGAACATCAACTGATGGGCTATCGGCACGAACGGTTCTGGTCCTGTATGGATACCTTGAAGGAAAAAGTGCACTTAGAGGAAATGTGGGCGACAGGAAGAGCGCCGTGGAAGGTTTGGAAGTAACAGAAGGAGGTTGCGTGAGCACGTTGCATACTGAAGCTCGGACATGGCTGTCGCAAGATTGGGAGCGGGTCGAACATGACTTGGGGGCGAAAGCGGAATCACTGAAGGGTGCTCGTGTCCTTCTTACCGGTGCAGCCGGCTTCCTCGGGTTCAATTTTCTCCACTTCTTGAGCTACCTGAATAAGAAGAGTACAGGAGGGCGATCCGGTATCCAGGTTGTGGCGGTAGACAATTATCTTCGTGGCAAGTCGCGATGGATTATGGAATTGGCCCAAGACGATCCCGATATCGAATTGAGGACGCACGATATCACTCGACCCTGGCCGGACGATGATACGAGATACGATTTCATTATTCATGGCGCGTCGGTAGCCAGCCCAACATTCTATCGGCAGTACCCACTCGAGACGTTGGATGCCAATGTGGCGGGACTCAGGAACATGCTCGATCTTGCGCGCCTGGCCTCGGTGAACAGCATGGTGTTTTTTAGTTCGAGTGAAATCTACGGAGATCCGCCTGCCCACGAAATCCCCACGAAGGAGACCTATCGTGGGAACGTCGCCTGCACGGGACCACGGGCCTGCTATGACGAATCGAAGCGGCTGGGAGAAACCCTCTGTCATATCTATGCCCAAAAGTATTCGGTGCCCGTAAAGATTATTCGACCGTTCAACAATTACGGACCTGGATTACGACTGACGGATCGGCGGGTTCTTCCCGATATCTGTGCCGATGTGTTGGCCGATCGGGACGTCGTGCTCTATTCAGACGGCAAAGCCACCAGGACGTTTTGCTACTCGTCCGATGCGCTTACCGGGTACCTGCTTGCCTTGCTTTCGACGCATGAAGGAGAGGCGTTCAACATCGGTTCGCAGGCTCCGGAAGTCTCAATCTATGAGCTGGCCACGATGGTATCACGGGTTGCTGGCAGCAACCGAAGCGTTGTGAGTCGACAGAGCGACGACAAAGACTACCTGACCGATAATCCGCAACGGCGCTGCCCCGATCTCTCCAAAGCAAACACGCTGTTGGGATATCAGCCGAAAGTCGATCTCCAAGCCGGCATCACCCGTTTAATCGGGTGGTATAAGACATTTCTTCCGTTGGAAGAGGTCGAGACATAAGATTTCTGCGGAGGTCAGGATGAAGGTTTCGGTAATTGGAACGGGATACGTGGGATTGGTGTCGGGCACGTGTCTGGCTGATGTCGGTCATCACGTCGCATGTGTTGATATCCGGCTAGAGGTCGTGGACAAAATTAATAAGGGTGTGTCTCCAATCCATGAAAAGGATTTGGATCGCCTGTTGGAAAAAGTCGTCGGGAGTGGATTGTTGGCGGCCACGACCGACTTAGACGGGGCCGTTCGAGATTCTGACGTGACTCTCCTCTGTGTAGGAACCCCAACGGTGGGGTCCGAGGCAGACTTATCCCAGATCGTAACTGCGGCGGAGTCGGTGGGGAGGGTGCTTGCGGAGAAGAACTCCTTCCATGTTGTGGCGGTGAAGAGCACGGTACTTCCGGGGACTACTGAGGGAATCGTCCGACGGACGATTGAGCAATCAAGCGGAAAGCCTCTCAATCAGGGGTGGGGGTTGTGCATGAACCCTGAATTCTTGCGGGAAGGGCGGGCGCTGGAAGATTTTCATTCTCCGGATCGCATCGTGATTGGAGCGTCGGATGATCGAGCGGCCGAACTGATGCTGCAGCTGTATGAGCCGTATGACTGCCCCAAGCTCGTCACATCTCCAAGAACGGCTGAAATGATCAAGTATGTCGCCAACTCGCTTCTGGCGACGCTTATTTCATTCTCCAATGAGATCGGGAATCTCTGCGCGGCTGTGCCGGGCATCGACGCCCGCGAAGTATGGAAAGGCGTACACTTAGACCGTCGGTTTTCCCCTGTAAAGGCCGATCGGGATCATCCTCCTGGTGTGATCGAATATTTGTGGCATGGGTTGGGATTCGGCGGGAGCTGTTTCCCGAAGGACGTGGCCGCCATCCAGGGGTTTGGACAGAAGATCGGAACGACGACTGCGATTCTGGATGCCGTGTTACATGTCAACCGTGCACAGCCGATGCGAATCGTGTCGCTCCTGGAGCAGGACATGACATTGGCCGGCCGCACAATCGCCATTCTGGGGTTGGCATTTAAGCCGGGGACAGACGATCTCAGATATTCACCGGCTATTCCGGTCGTCAAGGCATTGATCGAACGAGGCGCGCATGTCGTGGTTCATGATCCCATCGCCATGCCGAATGCCAAGCGGGATCCGGTCCTCAAGCATGCTACCTTTGCCGTTGACTGGCAAGCGGCGTTGAAGGGAGCGGACGCCTGTTGCGTGATTACCGGTTGGCCCGAGTATCGAGAGATCCAAGCCGCTGACTTTACCGGTTACATGAACAAGCCGCTGCTGATTGATGGACGGGGTCTTTTTGATCCGGCCGTGCTTGAGAAGGCTGGGGTAAAGTGGAAGGGAATCGGCTATACACCGGTAGCTGTCGAGCAATAAGCGAACAGGGAGGATCGGGCCAATGAGTATCGGAGTGTGCCGCTTTTGCGGCCGGTCGTTGCAGCATACATTCGCGAACTTGGGCATGTCTCCCCTTGCGAACAGCTATATCAAGCCGACGGAGATCAACCAGGTTGAGCGGTTCTTTCCCCTCCATGCGCTCGTCTGCGACGGGTGTTTTCTGGTGCAACTACAAGAGTTTGAGAGTCCGGAAGCCATATTCGGTGACTATGCGTACTTCTCCTCTTTTTCCGACAGCTTTCTCCAGCATGCCAAGGCCTATGTGGAAATGGCGGTCGACCGATTCAAGTTGAACGGCAAGAGTCAGGTGGTCGAGATCGCGAGCAACGACGGCTATCTTCTGCAGTATTTCGTCGAGAAGGGCGTCCCCGTCCTTGGCGTCGAGCCTGCGGCAAATGTCGCCGAAGTTGCGATGAAGCGCGGTATCCCAAGTCTTGTCAAGTTTTTCGGGACGCGAACGGCGGTGGAAATGAAGCAGGAAGGCCGGCAGGCCGACCTACTCGTCGGCAATAATGTGCTCGCGCATGTCCCGAATTTGAACGATTTTGTCGCGGGCATCAAGGTTGCGCTGAAAGCGGACGGGGTCGTCACGATGGAATTCCCCCATCTCGTGCGCTTGATGGAAGACGGTCTGTTCGATACGATCTATCATGAACATTTTTCGTACTTCTCCTTGTTCACCGTCGAGCAGGTCTTTGCGAAGCATGGCTTGGTATTGTTTGACGTCGAAGAGGTCACGACGCATGGGGGCTCTCTGCGTATTTACGGGCGACATGCCGAACATGACGCGCTGCCCGTCGAGCCGCGTGTGACGGAACTGAAACAGAGAGAAAAGGATCTCAATCTTGACCGCGTAGAACCCTATCTCGCATTCTCCGGTAGAGTCGAGCGGGTGAAACGAAATCTGCTCAGATTTTTGATCGATGCGAAGGACGCCGACAAGGTTATTGTGGCCTATGGAGCGCCTGCGAAGGGGAACACGCTTCTGAATTACTGCGGCATTCGAACGGACTTCATCGACTACACGATGGATCGAAGCCCGCACAAGCAGGGACACTATCTGCCGGGCAGCCACATCCCGATCCTGACGCCCGATGCAGCCAAGGAAACGAAGCC
>CAYTAS010000068.1:0-18637 GCA_964435885.1 uncultured Nitrospira sp.
AGCAAGCAACCCCAGTGCTCCTGCCCGCTTCAGCAAGAGGCGTCTCGATATCACCCCATCATTCATCTTCGATGAGCGGTTGGCCCAAGGGTTATTAGAGCGCCAGTTTTCGTAGACGGAGTGCGTTGGCGATCACCGATACCGAGCTGAACGTCATGGCGGCACTGGCGATCATGGGGCTCAAGAGCAGTCCGACGAACGGATAGAGGATGCCTGCGGCAACAGGCACGCCCAGCGTGTTGTAGACAAAGGCGAAAAACAGATTCTGCCGGATGTTCTTCATCGTCCCTCGGCTCAACCGACGTGCCCGTGCGATGGCCCGAAGATCGCCCTTGACCAGCGTCACCCCCGCGCTTTCCATCGCAACATCGGTCCCGGTTCCCATGGCGATCCCCACATGCGCCTGTGCCAGGGCCGGGGCGTCGTTGATTCCGTCTCCCGCCATCGCCACAACATGCCCTTCTGATTGGAACTGTTTGACGACCGCCGTCTTTTGCTCGGGCAACACATCGGCGCGAACATCATCAAGATGAAGCCGTCTCCCCACCGCCTCTGCGGTCGCCCGATTGTCCCCGGTCAGCATGACGATTCGCAGCCCTTCCTTATGCAAGAGGTCGATGGCCTCCGGCGTGGTGGATTTAACAGGGTCGGCCACACCCAGTAACCCGGCCGGCTTGCCGTTGATGGCGACAAACATGACGGTCTGGCCTTCATGCCGCAAAGGTTCAGTCTGAGCCGACAACGCCGTGGTCTCGACATTGGATTCGTTGAGGAACAACGCTGTCCCCACGGCCACCTCGTGTCCTTCAACCGTCCCCGTCACTCCCTTCCCCGTGAGAGAGCGAAACTGCTGCGCTTTAGCAGGGACTATATCTCTATCCCGAGCACCCGCCACAATCGCGGCCGCCAGGGGATGCTCGCTGCTCTGTTCCAGACCGGCTGCCAACCTCAAGAGCTCCGTCTCGCTGAAGTCCGGCAACGGAACGACTGTCACGAGGCGAGGCTTGCCTTCCGTGAGCGTCCCGGTCTTGTCCACAACGAGAACGTCCACCTTGGCCAAGGTCTCCAATGCTTCTGCGTTTCGGATCAGCACCCCTGCCGTCGCACCACGCCCGGTGCCGACCATGATCGACATGGGTGTGGCGAGACCCAAGGCACAGGGGCACGCGATGATGAGCACCGCGACCGCGTTCAACAACGCATAGGCCATGCGCGGTTCAGGACCAACGTACGCCCAAATCGCGAAGGTGATCGCGGCAACCAAGATGACGATCGGGACAAAGTAGGCGGCAACGACGTCGGCCAACCGTTGAATCGGCGCGCGGGTGCGTTGCGCTTCACTCACCATCCGTACGATTTGCGCCAGCAGCGTTTCACGGCCCACTCGTTCCGCCTGCATGACGAAACTTCCCGTTCCATTGACGGTCGCTCCCACTACTTTCTGGCCAGGGTGCTTCTCCACTGGAATCGGCTCACCAGTGACCATCGATTCATCGACAGTACTCGAACCTTCCAGAACTGAACCGTCCACTGGAATCTTCTCGCCTGGACGCACGCGCAATCGATCGCCGACCTGCACCTGTTCCAAGGGAATATCTTCCTCATGGCCGTCGCTTCGAATCACGCGAGCCTTTTTCGGCGCCAGTCCCAAGAGTGCTTTGAGGGCGCTGCTGGTCCGGCTTCTGGCTCGCAGCTCCAACACCTGTCCCAACAACACGAGGGCGATGATGGCTACTGCCGGTTCAAAATAGACGGCAAGCTCCCCTCCGTGCGCACGGAAGGAGTCAGGAAACACCCCGGGAATAAGCGTGGCCGCGACACTGTAGAGGTACGCCGCACCGGTCCCTAGTCCGATGAGCGTGAACATGTTGAGGTGGCGATTTACGATCGACGACCAGGCGCGCTCGAAGAGGGGGCGACCGATCCACAGCACCACCGGCGTGGCCAACAGAAACTGAAACCAGACGAGCGCTCGTCCGGAAACCAGGTGCTGCAACAGCTGCCCTGGCAGCATGTCGGAAATCATCAAGGCGAGAATAGGCGCCCCAAGAACCACGCTCCGCCAAAACCTGCGAGTCATATCGACAAGCTCGGGATTGGTTTCTTCCTCGGTTACCGTGCGTGGTTCTAACGCCATCCCGCAAATAGGACAGTCCCCAGGTCCGGCCTGAACGATCTCAGGATGCATGGGACAGGTGTATTCCGTGCGAGTTGCGACAGCAGTCACGTCGGCCGGCTCCAACGCCATCCCACAGATAGGGCATGCGCCGGGTTTGGATTCAGAAACCTCGGGATCCATCGGACAGACATACTTGACGTTGCTGCCGGCTGGAGCAGGAGCGGGTTTTGGAATACGCTGTTCGGGTGGGGTCAGGTAATACTCAGGGTCGGCTCGAAATTTTTCGAGACATCGCGTGGCGCAGAAATAGTATTTTGTGTCGCGATATTCGTATGAACCGGCCGCCGTGGCGGGCTGCACCGTCATCCCACAGACAGGGTCGATCTCACCCTGCCGAGCCGGTTGCATCATCGGCAACGGTTTCCTGGGGGCAGGCATGGTGATTAGATTCAGTGGCTTCTTACTCAGCGCCCGTTCCGGGTCAGCGCGAAATCGTTCCAGGCAAGACAACGCGCAGAAATAGTAGGTCGTGCCTTGATAGTCGAACTGCCCCGCCGCCTTGGTGGGATCAACGGTCATACCGCAGACGGGATCGATCTCAGGCTTCACGTGAGCATGCGAATGGTCTCTGGTATCTTGAGTAACTTCACTCATGCGGTCCTGCCCTTGATGCAACTTTCCGCAACAGCCGCTCGATGATTCATTAATCATGTCTCCGACTCCTTTCATTTTATCCGGTATGGTGATGTATTGTCGCGTTCAGAATTACAGACGGAGCGGGTCGTCGAATATTACAGAGGACGCCATAGACGAGCGCAATGATTGGAAAAGGCTGAAAAACCACGGGAAAGCGGCGCAAGGTGTCGAGGAGTGGGGCCAGGTTGCTATCAGCAGGCGCAGTTGAGGCAGCCGTGTTTACTACAGATCCCACAAGCACCTTCAAGTGCAGTCCGCAAGGACTGGCGAGCCCTGTGCAGACGAACCGTGAGGTTGTTCCGCGATATCTTTAAATCTTTTGCGACCTGTGCGGGTGGTTCGCCGTCAAGATCAATGCGTTTGATGAGTTCCGCGTAATTCCCTCGGAGGCTCGGAAGGAGATCGTGAAAGCAGGCGCACACAGCAGTCTTTAGCTCGCCCGGTGGCGGCTCCTGATGATCGCCCGAAACGGTCAATTCCCGCAGTAAGCCCTCATGACGATGGGTCTCGGCTCCCTGAGACCGATAATAGTCGGCCACTGTATGGCGAAGAATACGGTAGAACCAGGCGAGGGCGCTTTCCTCGTTGCGCAATGAGTGAGCACGTGCGACTGCTCGAGTGAGACTTTGCTGAAGAATGTCATCGACGAGGTCTTCGCCGACTCGACGGCGAACAAAATTCCTGAAGGCCGATTCGTTCTCCAGAAGATGTTGAATGATCCCGTTCGCTCTGTCATTCGCCATCACAAATCGTCACCCATCACTTCTTTGTGTCGGCTTCAAGGATACTCCGGACAATGGTGATAACGTTTTCCGGCGTCATATTCACTCCGTCGACCTTGATATTCCCGTCCAGCAGGAGCGACGGGGTGGATGACACCTTGATCCGCTCTCCCCATCGACGCCCCTCTTCAAATAACTTGGCCGGCCTGCCGCTTTCCAGTCCGGCCTCGAACGCGTTCACGTCCAACCCCACTTCTTTGATCAAGAGTGAACGAATCGAACGATCCAACACTCCATCCAACTTTTCCTTGTGAATGGTTCGAAAGAGCACGGCCTTCATCTGGTCTCCCTTGCCCATCAGCTTCGCCTGCTCATACATATCGAAGGGAGTTGGAAGCTTCCCAGGGATGACCGGAAATCCGACCATGGTGATTTCGATCTTATTACCGAATTCTTTCTGGAGGAGAGGCACCCCCGTTTCCTCGAAATGATGGCAGTGGGGACAGTAAAAGTCGGCGAATGTGATTGCTTTCACTTTTCCCGGCTGATGCGTTGAAGGTTCGTCCTTGAGAATTTCAAATTTGCCCTTGAGTTCCGGTTTAGCTGCCGCTGCACTGAACGGCATAGTCAGCAGCCCGATCGCTCCCATGATCAGAAGCGTCCCCTTCCACCTCGACGTCGTTCGACCACCCATCTCAATACTCCTTTCACAGATAAACGCCTAACGCCCGCGTCCATTATAACGGATGAAGCGCCTTCTTGCGCTTTGTTATACTTGAGCGGTGAGAAAGTTCGAGTCCATATGCATTGTCGCTGCATTACTCGTTCTGTCCGGTTGTGCATCGACTCTCGATCAAACCGACACTCTGCCTTCCGGCACGCCTCAGATCAGTTATGCGCAGGTGAAGGCATCTCCCGAATCCTATCGCGGACAGTCGGTCACATTCGGCGGCAAGGTGTTGAAAGCACGGCGACTCAAGGAAGGAACTAGGATTGAACTCCTACAACTGCCCTTGACGTCCTCTCTCCAACCGACGGTGGACCTCAGCCGCTCCGAAGGTCGGTTCGTGGCGCTGCAGAAGGATTTCCTTGATCCGGCGACCATCCCGCCCGGCACGTTCATGACCGTGACCGGAGACATGGCCGGCACCATCGTCCTGCCGCTGGATGAAACCGAATATACCTATCCGCTGATACACATTACCAATCTGCGCGCGTGGACTGGAGATGATGAGGAGGCACCTCGCATCCGCCGCCCCATCGGCCCAGGACCCTATTGGGGACCCTACTGGTCCCCATATTGGAGTCCGTGGCCGTTTTATTGGTAAGCCAAACGCGCCAGACTCGCGGTGCCCGGACGACAAGTCTCAAATTCGACTCTTCAAGCTCTTTTCACCCACCTTGTCCACCGCCAGAGCGTTGGCCAATTGCTGCACCTGCGATCGATGGCATGACATCCAGACATGTTAGACTTGGTACGCCTGATTGTATACAATGCATAAATCGCGCTGCCGGGAACTGATTTTTGGACCCCATATGATGATGTGGCTCCCACCTGGGCTATTTCTTAAAGTCGGAGTCCAGAAAGAACATGATGATTCGAAATAACCAAGCCGCGGAAGCAGAACCATCCAACCTTAGTTCATCGATTGTCGCCACATTGAAGGAACAGATTATTCACTGGCACTACCCGCCCGAACATCGGTTGACCGAAGTTGAACTCTGCAGGAAATTCAGCGTGAGTCGGAGCCCGGTGCGGGAAGCACTCCGTGTACTGGCAACCGATGGATTTGTAAAAAAATTGCCGAATCGTGGTTACGTAGTCAAGCAACACAATATTGATGAGATCGAGGAGCTGTATGAAGTTCGCTTAGCTTTAGAACTGTATGCCGTCGAATGCTTGGCGAAAAGGGGACCACACAACAAGCATGGTACGGAAGACTTGGTCAAGCTGAAGCAGACTTGGACCGACCTGTTGAACGGATCTTCCAAGAAAGCTGAAGAACTCGCCAGACTAGACACTCTGTTTCACGAGACGCTCGCCTATGTTGCAGGGAACAAGACGCTCTTGCGGCACCTTCGTACCATCAACGAACGATTGATGGTTTTTCGCATGATCGATTTCGACAAAGCCGATCGAGCCAAAAGCACATGCCGTCAACATCTCGAGATTCTGAAGCGCATCGCTACCAAGGATGCGTCTGGAGCACGAGCGTCTATGCAACAAAACATCGATGAGGGACGCAACAACGTCCATACTGCAATAAAGGATGCATTAGCCAGAGCCTACTCGATGAAACCTAACGAAAGCCTCGTAGTTTTGGAACGATGAGGTACCTATCGTTCATTTTCATGCCCTTTCGGTGGGCGTTCAGGTACCGATTCATCATTTCAGCGGAACCGTGCATAGTGTCTTCCACCAGACCTGCAATATACGGCTCGAATCGCACGACCTGCTGACACTTCTTCCTGCCGAGAAGGAGAATCTCCCTCAGGGTATTCGCGTGAATACCTCGTCTCAGCCTGTCTTCTCGGACCTTCTTCGAGTCGGCCAACCGATTGCCTGCCGGGGAGGCATTCTCCGTGTCGGCGGACCACATTTTTCCATTGACCTGCGATCCGCACGCCCTTGGCACATCGATCTCCAAGACTTGCACATCGATCTGCGTCGACATGTCCAAGCCCACTCCTGGGCAATCGCCTGGTCGGAATTGAGAACTTCTCGCCGTAGAAGCGGCCTATCGGAGATTTTGGGAATTGTATCGGCTCACACAATTCTCCCTCTCCTTCGAGCGACGAGAGATCTTCAGCTGGAAGAGGCCAGGGCTTCCATCAAGTCATTGATCGGACTAGGTCCCGGCTTAACTCCGTCAGGTGATGATTTTCTTGTGGGCTATATGGCCGGCTTATGGGCTACGGCGGGTAACAATCCATTGCGGATGCAATTCCTGGCCGCCTTCGGCGCTGAGATCTCCGCAGCAGCACATCACACCAATGAGATCAGTTGCTCCTATCTCCGATCAGCCGCCAAAGGCCATGTCTCTGAACCGATTGCGAAGTTGGCGCAGCACCTGAACCGACCGAACGACATGATAAGAGTCAGAGCGGCCACACAAGCCTCGTTGCAAGTCGGCCATACGTCCGGCACCGACGGAGTGTTGGGGCTGCTGTTGGGCTGCCTCGCGTGGCAAAGCCCGACGCCTCACCTTCTTAATGCGTCTGGGTTCTTCGATTGATGTGTTTCGCCAGCAACGCGGCGTGAGCGATGAGAGGCCCGGTTACCGAGCTGATTGACCTTAGAATTCCAGCTCCCATTTTTCGACTTGACATTGTATACAATCTTGTGTTCCATTTGGGCCTATCGAGTTCGGCAAGGACCGACCCCATGGCCACGGCCACCAAGGTACTCAAAAATTTTTATCGCGACTCCGTCTCGCTGATGCAACTTTCTTCTACGTTCGCCAAACTGCCGGGCGTGGAACAGGCCTCCGCCATCATGGCCTCCCCCAACAATATGAGCTTGCTCCGCGAAGCCGGCTTGCTGAGCGAATCCGTCGAGGCCAGCGCCAACGACCTGCTGATCGCGCTGCAAGGCGAAGCCGTTGCGCTGGAATCAGCGTTGGCTGCCGCGGAGTCAGCATTGAAGCAGCCTCCTCCGTCGTCCTCGGGAAGCGGACCATCACGCAGCCTTCCTCCACGAAGCATTGAAATGGGTCTGGGGAATATGGTTGGGGCGAACCTGGTCTTGATCTCCACCCCCGGCGAGTACGCAGCATCCGAAGCATACAAGGCGTTGAGCCTCGGCCTCAACGTGATGCTGTTCAGTGACAACGTCGAGTTGAAGGACGAAATCGCCCTTAAACGTTTCGCCCGATCCCGAGACCTCATCGTGATGGGTCCTGATTGCGGAACGGCCATCATCAACGGCATTCCGCTCGCCTTCGCCAACGTGGTACGCCGCGGAGTCATCGGTGTGGTTGGAGCATCCGGCACGGGCTTACAGCAGGTTACCTGTTTGGTCGATCGGTGGGGGGGCGGCATTTCGCAAGCGATCGGTACCGGTGGGCACGATTTGCACCACGACGTGGGCGGCATTTCAATGCTCCAGGGATTGAAAGCCCTCGCGAGCGACCCCTCCACCTCGGTCATCGTGCTGATCTCCAAGCCTCCGTCTCCGGACGTGGCCGGGCGCGTGCTGGAAGCGGCAGAACGCGCCGGGAAACCGGTCGTGGCAAATTTTCTTGGCGCTGATCCTACGCGCGTCAGGCGCGGAAATGTGTTCGCCGCCACTACCCTGGAAGATACCGCCGCAGCAGCTATTGCACTCGCCGAGGGCCGAAATCCCGACGAGGCCAAACCGAAATCTCCTCCCATATCTATTCCGTCAAAACTGTCCCCCGGACAGCACTACATTCGCGGCCTGTACAGTGGGGGAACCTTTTGTTACGAAGCGACCCTCCTGCTGAAGAAAGCGCTAGGACAAATCTCTTCCAATACGCCCGTTGAGCCCGGAGACCGTTTACAGGATGTCTGGACGAGTCGTGCGCACACCGCCATCGATCTGGGTGACGATGTGTTTACCCGCGGACGTCCGCATCCGATGATCGACCACCGGCTGCGGAATGAACGTCTCATCAAAGAGGCCGCCGATCCTGAAACGGCGGTCATCCTGTTGGATGTAGTCCTCGGGTATGGATCTCATGCCGATCCCGCCGGTGAAATCGTGCCGGTCGTTCACAGGGCGCGCGAGATAGCGGGCAAGGCCGGGAGAGATTTGGTGTTCATGGGATTCGTGTGCGGGACCGCTGGAGATCCGCAGAATCTCGGGCGGCAGGAGACAGCCTTGCGGGAAGCCGGCGTCATTCTGGCCGAGAGCAACGCGCAAGCGGTGCGTATGGCAACTGCCGTGGCGGTGGGAGCAGACGCTGTCGGAGGGCGATCATGATACAGGCCCTGTTCCAGGAGAAGCTTCAAGTATTGAGCGTCGGTCTTTCTTCCTTTGCCGATTCCATCGCCATGGCAGGCGGGACCGCTCTCCAGATCGAATGGGCTCCGCCCGCGCAGGGACAGGCTGATGTGGGCCGTGACCTCGCCCGACTCATCAACCTTTCCGCAGTTGAAGCAGCAAATCAAACGGCCTTCGACGCCTACCAATCAGCCCAGCCGGTGCTTCGCGGAGTCGGTATCGCTGGTCAGGTCATTCCCGGCTTGGCGGAGCGCATGATTCTCCATAGTGGTCCACCCATTGCCTGGAACGACATGTGTGGCCCGGTGAAAGGGGCGATTCTTGGCGCCATTCTCTACGAGGGATGGGCCGAAGATCTGGTCAAAGCGGAGTCGCTCGTTTCCCGTGGCGAAATTGTTTTCGAGGCATGCCATCACCATCGCGCGGTCGGGCCCATGGCCGGCATCATCAGCCCGTCGATGCCCGTCTGGATCGTGGACAATACCACCCAGGGAAACCAGGCGTTCTGCAATTTTAACGAAGGGATCGGAAAGGCGCTCCGGTTCGGCGCCAACAGCCCGGAAGTGATCAACCGTCTCAAATGGATGGGCGAAGTCCTCGCCCCTGCGTTACGGGCAGGTATCGAGATGTCGGGAGGGCTCGAGCTGAAGACCTTAATGGCTCAGGCGCTGCATATGGGAGACGAGATTCACAATCGCAATGTCGCAGCCTCTTCGTTGCTTCTGAAGCGGCTGGTCCCGGCACTCCTGAAGACGCGGACGTCGTCGAACGAGATCGCCGCAGTCGTCGACTTTATCGCGGGAAACGATCACTTCTTCCTCAATCTTTCCATGGCTGCCTGTAAAGTGATGCTCGATGCCGCGCATGGCGTGCCCGGCAGCAGCATGGTTACGGCTATGGCGCGCAACGGCGTCGAGTTCGGGGTTCGCGTCAGCGGGACCGGCGAGCAATGGTTTACGGCGCCTGCGCCGGTCGTCGATGGGCTTCTCTTTCCCGGATATGCTCCGTCGGATGCAGCGCCCGATCTGGGCGACAGTGCGATCACTGAGACAGCCGGTATCGGCGGTTTTGCGATGGCGACCTCTCCGGCCATCGTCAAGTTCGTGGGGGGAACCCCTCAGGACGCAATCGACAACACCATGTCCATGACTCACATTACGCTCGGTCGCAACAACGCGTTCACCCTGCCGCCCTTGAACTTTGCCGGTTCACCGGCAGGCATCGATATTCGGAAGGTCGTCGATACCGGCATTCAACCGATCATCAATACGGGGATCGCCCACCGCGAGGCCGGAGTCGGCCAGATCGGAGCCGGCATTACGCGCGCCCCGCTGGCCTGTTTCACGCAGGGGGTGTCCGCGCTGGCTCGCGCCGTCGAACGGAGCGAGTAAGGAGGGCTGCGTCATGGCCACGACGAACAAGTTGGCAGTGGTGGCGGTCGGCGGCAATGCCTTGATCCGAGACAAGCATCACGAATCGATCCCCGATCAGAGCCGGGAAGCGGCTCTCACCTCACACCACATCGCCGACATGATTGCAGCGGGATGGAATGTGGTCATCACGCATGGGACCGGCCCTCAAGTGGGATTCATCATGCGCCGCTCAGAGTTGGCGCTCGAGGAAGTCCCGCCCGTACCGATGGACTATGCCGATGCCGACTTACAGGGAGGCATCGGCTACATGTTCCTCAAGGCTCTGCATAACGAATTCCAGCAGCGCCGACTGGACCGACGGACCGTGGCCATCGTCACGCAGACGCTGGTGGATCGCAATGATCCCGCCTTTGCCGATCCGTCAAAACCGATTGGGTCTCATATGGACGAGCAGACGGCACAGCGACTTGCTCGCCGTCAGGGGTGGATCGTGAAAGAGGATGCGGGACGCGGGTGGCGACGCGTGGTGCCTTCTCCGCTGCCGAAGACCATCGTTGAGTTGGAGGCGATCAAGACGTTGGCTCATGCCGGATTCGTCGTGATCGCCTGCGGAGGAGGAGGCATCCCAGTCGTGCAAGATAACGGAGGGAATCTGAACGGCGTCGAGGCCGTCATCGACAAGGACTTGGCATCGAGCCTGTTGGCTCGGGGCATCGCCGCCGACCTGTTGATGGTCTCGACCGGTGTAGAGAAAGTGGCGGTCGACTTCAATAAGCCGACGCAACGCTGGCTGGATCACATGACGGTGGACGAAGCGAAGCGCCACTATGCGGACGATCAATTCGATAGGGGCAGCATGGGGCCGAAGATTCAAGCCGTGATCGAATTCATAGAAGGAGGTGGACAGACCGGATTGATCACCAATCCTCCGAATATCGGTCGCGCTTTGGCCGGTAAAACGGGAACGTTCATCGTGAAGTAGCGCATGCAGCCTCACACATCTTACCCCTAAGGAGGACATATGTCCGAATCACGCAAACTGACCAGACGCCAAGTCTTAAAAGGAACCGCGGCTGCCGGGGCATTTAGCATTTTGGAGAACTTGGAGTGGATCGGGGAAGTCTGGGGCGCATCGGACAAGGTGAAGATGGGCTTTGTCTTTGTGGGTCCGCGAGATGACTATGGGTACAATCAGGCACATTTTGAGGGAAAAGCGGCCGTGGCCAAGCTTGATTGGGTCAAAGCCTTTGACGAAGAAAAAGTCCCCGAGACGATCGAAGTCCAAAAAACCATGGAGAGCATGGTCAAGCTGGATGGCGCGCAGGTCTTATTTCCCACTTCCTTCGGGTATTTCGATCCTCACATTCTCAAGGTCGCGCCACACTATCCCAATATTCAGTTCTTACACTGCGGAGGGCTGTATCAGGAAGGGAAACATCCCAAGAACGTGGGTAGTTATTTCGGCTATATCGACGAATCCCAGTATGTGGCCGGTATTGTCGCCGGAGGAATGAGCAAGAGCGGGAAGCTGGGATTTGTGGCGGCAAAGCCCATTCCGCAGGTCTTGCGTAACATCAACAACTATACCCTCGGCGCCCGCAGCATCAATCCGAAGTGCACGACTCATGTCATCTTCACGGGAGACTGGTCTTTGCCGGTCCGTGAAGCGGAAGCGACGAACAGCTTGGTCGACCAAGGCATCGATGTCGTTACCTGCCATGTCGACAGTCCCAAGGTCGTGATTACGACCACTGAAAAGCGTGGCATCTACTGCACCGGTTATCACTGCAACCAATCGAAGCTGGCCCCGAAAGGGTATCTCACCGGAGCGGAATGGAATTGGGCGAAGGTCTACATGGACTATGCGGACATGATTCGAAAAGGGCAGACCGTTCCTCATCTCGTGCGCGGCGGCCTGAAGGAAGGCATCGTCAAGGTATCGGCCTATAACCAAGTGGTGACGGAAGCCGTTCGCAAGCAAGCCGACGCAGCGAAAGACAAATTCTTGAGCGGAGGGATGGTCGTATACAAAGGCCCGATCAAAGACAATACCGGCCGTATTGTCATTGCAGCGGGAACGGAACATGTCCAGACCGACATGTGGCTGGAAAGCATGGATTGGCTTGTCGAAGGGGTCATCGGTTCAACGAAGTCGTGAGCATGGCCGTGCTACAAACACTGAACAAAGCGCTGGAACCGTTCTTCATTATCGTCGGGTCCCTGCTGGTCTCGATGGTGTTGTTCGGCATCTTTGTGGCATCGGCAGGAGCCGATCCGTTCGAGGTGTATCAGACCATGTATCGCGCGGCCTTCGGCACCTCGTTTTCCTGGCAGAATACGCTGATCCGGGCCGCGCCCCTGATGCTGACGGCGCTCTGCACTGCGCTGCCCGGATACCTCGGGTTGATTATCATCGGGGGAGAGGGCGCCGTGGTCATGGGCGGCCTCTTCGCAGCGATTGCGGCGCTCGCCATACCGGCGGCTCCTCCTATGGTCGTTCTAACGACCATGGCAATCGTGGGCATGGTGGGAGGCGGGCTGTGGCTGACCATCGGCGGAGCACTGCGGCACTATCGCGCCGTCAATGAAACCATCAGCAGCCTGTTGCTGAACTATATCGCCATTGCGCTATTGAACCATCTCGTCACCAGCACCTTTCGCGATCCGGGAAGCCTCAACCATCCTTCGACGCATCATATCGGAGAGGCCAATATGATCGGTGCCATTTCCGGCACAGACCTCCACTGGGGATTAGTATTCGGGGTCGTGGCCTGCATCATCGCATGGTTCCTCATGCATCACACCGTGTTCGGTTTTGCCTCCCAAGTTGCCGGAGGCAATGTTCGGGCGGCTCAAATCGCAGGCTTGCCGGTCGGGCGGCTGATCTTGATCATCTGTTTCGTGGCAGGGGCGGCCGGTGGCCTGGCGGGCATGGTGGAGGTCGCGGCCATCCATGGCCGGGCCAATGATACCCTGAATGCCAATTACGGATATGCCGGTATTCTCGTGGCGTTCGTGGCCCGCAATAATCCGTTAGCCATCATTCCTGTGGCTGTCTTGCTGGGAGGCATCCGGGCGAGCAGCGGATTGCTGCAACGCGCGCACGAGTTGCCCGATGCGACCGTCCTCGTGATGCAGGGGATCATTTTTCTCGTCATCCTCTTCAGCGAAACCCTGTACGGCCGCTTTTCGAAGCTGCAGAAACAAGGGGCGTCCTAATGGAGATCGGATGGTGGGGAGTCCTCATCGCCGTCATAGGCGGCGCGATTCGAATCGGCACGCCGTTTCTTTTTGTCTCGCTGGGCGAATGCCTGACCGAGAAAAGCGGCCGTATCAATTTGGGCCTGGAAGGCACGCTGGTCATGGGCGCGATGACCGGCTATGCCGTCTCGCTGCACAGCGGGTCCCCCTGGCTGGGAGTCCTGTGCGCCGGATTGGCCGGCATGGTGCTCGGCGCCCTGCACAGCTGGCTCTGCAGCTTCAAGCGAGTCAACGATATCGCCGTGGGAATTGCGATGATGCTGTTCGGGACGGGATTGGCCTTCTTTCTGGGGAAGCCGTACATCCAGCCATCGGCGCCCCGGCTGCCCTCCATCGATCTCGGTGCATGGAGTGACATTCCGCAACTGAAGGCCGCATTACAAATTAATGCGTTGTTCTTGATGGGAATCGTCGTGGCCATTGCGCTCGCCTGGATGCTGAAAAATACCGCGTGGGGATTAAAAGTACGAGTCGTCGGCGAAAGCGCGGATGCGGCGCGCGCCCTCGGACTACCGGTTGATCGCATACGAATCCTCAGCACGGCTCAGGGAGGATTTCTGGCGGGAATCGGCGGCTCGTACCTTTCTCTCTACTATCCATTCAACTGGAGTGAAGGCCTCTCGAGCGGACAGGGGCTGATGGCGGTGGCCTTGGTGATCTTCGCTCGCTGGCATCCGGTAGGCTGTCTCTGGGTCTCCCTGTTGTGGGGAGGGGCCGCCGCGTTAGGACCTTCGCTGCAATCAGTCGGCATCACGGGCGGATACTACATCTTCAACGCGATCCCGTACATCATGACCTTGGCGGTGATGATCATCACCTGTTCTCCTAAACGCACGCTTGTCGGATTACCGCATGAACTCACAGTCACGCGCTAGTCGATACAGGATAACTCGAACGAACCTTAACCTAGAAATCCATGAGAGGTGAGCCATGACGAGATATGTCACATCCGACCCCTACCCATATCCTTATAACGGTGATCTCCGTCCGGACAATTCGGTCTTTCTCATCATCGATATGCAGACCGACTTTTGCGGCAAAGGCGGCTATGTCGACAAGATGGGCTACGACATTTCCCTCACGCGCGCGCCGATCGCGCATATCCTCAAAGTCCTGTCGAAAGCCCGAACCATCGGCATGCATGTGTTCCATACCCGGGAAGGACACCGTCCCGATCTGTCGGATTTACCCGATAACAAGCGCTGGCGTAGCCGCCGCATCGGAGCCGGCATTGGTGACCCGGGTCCCTGCGGGAAGATTCTGGTACGGGGCGAGCCCGGTTGGGACATCATCCCTGAACTGGCTCCGAAGGAGGGCGAACCGATCATCGACAAGCCCGGCAAGGGCTCGTTCTGGGCGACTGATCTGGAGATGCTGTTGCGACTCCGCGGCATCCAGAATGTGATCCTGGCAGGAATCACCACCGATGTCTGTGTCCATACCACCATGCGGGAAGCCAACGATCGTGGCTTCGAATGTCTCCTATTGGAAGACTGTTGCGGGGCAACCGATCACACGAACCATCAGGCCGCGCTCAAGATGGTCAAGATGCAGGGCGGTGTGTTCGGCGCCGTGGCTAAATCGGATGCGTTGCTGGAAGCATTGTCATGACCGACGGAGTTCCTCCTGATTTGCATGCGTTGGGGATTACCAAACGCTTCGGCCCGCTTACCGCCTTGAAGGACGTGAATCTTCAATTGCGATCAGGCCGGTTTCATGCCCTGCTCGGCGAAAACGGCGCGGGTAAAAGCACCCTCGTCAAATGCATCATGGGGTATTACCACCCCGATGAGGGGACCATTTCGTTGAATCAGGAACAGGTGACGATTCGCAGCCCGCGCGACGCGCAGACGTTCGGCATCGGGATGGTCTATCAGCAATTCACACTCATCTCCAACATGACGGTGCTGGAGAATCTGGTGATCTCCAAGGCGAAATTGGACTCGCTCATCGATTGGAGAAAGGAAGAGCGACAATTGTCGGAGTTCATGGAGAAGATGCCGTTCAAAGTGTCGCTTACCGCTCGTGTCAGCTCGCTCGCCGCGGGTGAAAAGCAAAAAGTGGAAATCCTCAAGCAACTCGCGCTGCAAAACCGGATCCTCATTTTGGACGAACCGACGTCCGTCCTGACTCCACAAGAAGCCGACGAAATGCTGGGGCACCTCAGAGCGATGACGTTGGCGCAGCAATTGAGCGTCCTGATCATTACGCACAAACTTCGAGAAGTCGCGGCCTTTGCGGATGAAGTGACGGTGCTGCGCAAGGGCCAATTCGTGGGATCCGGGAAAGTCTCAGAGCTGGCCATCTCACAAATGGCAGAAATGATGGTGGGATCTGAGGTCACAGCAAAGCCGAAACAACGAAACGTGCGATCGACCAAAGTGCCCAAGCTGGTCCTACACGATCTCCGTGTCAAGGATGAGAGCGGCGTGGAAGTCGTGCGCGGACTGGACCTCACGATCCATGAAGGCGAGATCGTCGGGGTAGCCGGTGTATCGGGGAATGGACAACGAGAATTGGTCGAAGTGTTGGCGGGGCAGCGCCAGGCCGCTGCGGGCACGATCCATGCGCATGATGAACTTTACGAACCGACCCGCGAGAAGATCATGCGACATAAAATGTTTTGTCTTCCCGAAGAGCCGCTCCAGAACACCTGTGTCGGGCGGATGAGCGTGGCGGAAAACCTGGCTTTTCGCAACTTCGATATCGAACCCTACGCGGTGGGCAGGTGGCTGGTCAGCCGCCCTGCGCTTCGACGCAACGCGTTTGAATTGATCCAGCGCTACAACATCAAGCCACCATTTCCCGATACGCCCATTCAGTCGCTGTCGGGTGGTAATGTGCAGCGCGCAGTCTTGGCTCGTGAGCTGTCATCGGACGTAGAGATTCTGATCATTGCCAATCCCTGCTTCGGATTGGACTTTCTCGCCATGGAGGAAATTCGCCTTCAGATCGTCGCCGCGCGCAACCGCGGAACGGCGGTGCTTCTGGTCAGCGAAGACCTCGACGAGATTCTGGAACTGTCCGACCGCACGGTCGTGATGTTCAATGGGCAACTCGTGTACGAAACCCCGTCGTCCAACGCCGACCTGGCGATCATTGGGCGGCACATGACAGGACATCCGGCATGAACACCGTTCCGGCCTCCCCCTATCCCTATCCGTTGCCGCCGCAAAACGCCGGTGGGCGAGTGGCGCTGGTCATCATCGACATGCAGCGCGATTTCGTGGAACCGGGCGGCTTCGGCGCCGCGCTGGGCAACAAGGTCGAACACTTGCAAAAGATCGTGCCGACCGTCGCAAAACTCCTCAAAACGTTTCGTGAATTGCGGTTGCCGGTGATTCACACAAGGGAAGGGCATCGTCCCGACCTCTCGGATTGCCCACCGGCGAAGAAACGGCGCGGCGATTCGACGCTTCGCATCGGCGATCCAGGTCCCATGGGACGCATTTTAGTCTTGGGCGAACCGGGGAACGATATCGTTCCAGAACTGCGACCCGAGGCCGGCGAACTCGTCATCGACAAGCCGGGCAAGGGAGCCTTCTACGCCACCGGCTTACAGCTACGCCTCACGGAACTTGGCGTTACCCATCTGATATTTACGGGAGTCACCACCGAGGTCTGCGTGCAAACCAGCATGAGAGAGGCCAACGACCGCGGATATGATTGCCTCCTGGTCGAGGACGGGACTGAGAGCTATTTCCCTGAGTTCAAACAAGCGACAGTCCGTATGATCCAATCGCAGGGCGGCATCGTCGGCTGGGTGACGACGGCTGATCGTCTCATTGCATCGCTTCGGAATGCCTACACAGGGAGCGCCTCATGAATCAAAACGAAGTGCTGCTCGCGGTCAACGGGACACTGATGCGTGGCCTCAAACTCAACCCCAATATGGTGGAGGCCAAGGCAACCTTCGTCCGTGAGGCGATGACCGAGCCGGCATATCGCCTCTGGACGATCAACGACGAACATCCTGCGATGCTGCGTGTCACCGATGGGACCGGCGGCAAAGTCTCGGTCGAAGTCTGGTCGGTGCCCACCCTAGGGCTGGCGCGGATCCTGCTGAACGAGCCCCCTGGTCTGTGCATCGGAAAGGTGCGGCTGGAAGATGGGAGCATCGTTCTGGGTGTGTTAGGCGAACCGGCGCTCGTCGAAGGACAGCGAGAGATCACCGCCTACGGCGGCTGGCGGTCGTACCTGGCACGGCAACCACGGTAGATTGTTCCAGCCAGCCGCAGCATTCAAAAACGGAGTATACCTACCCGCTCATACAGATCAGCAAGCTGCGCGTGTGGACTGGAGAGGAAGCGCCTCGTATCCGCTGGCCCATCGGCCCAGGACCCTATCGGGGGCCCTACTGGTCGCCATATTGGAGTCCGTGGCCGTCTTATTGGTAGATACCGCCATCAGGCTGAAGCAGCGAGGTCCCGCCATCGAAAATCCGGATCGCTCTTTGTGAGGTATCCTGCCTCAGAGGACGCGTGATCTGACGACCGGCAGCACGAGGTCTATCGGGTGTTCATCAATGAAGAAAGCCGCGCTTGAAGTGAGGTGGCCGGGGCCGCAACAGGGTGCCGATCAAGGGGTTTTCTGTTTCGCTGAACGTACCCCAAGGGTTTTACTCTGCACTTTCTCCCGAGTCGCTTCGCCATCCAATTTGGCCTTGTCGATCAACTGATACACCGATGTCTGAAACACGCGGAGGCTCCCCCGGCCGATCTTGGTGCCACGCAAGCGGCCTTCCGCAACCCATCGATAGATGGTCCATTTGCTGACTTGAAGCGCCTTGGCGGCTTCTTGAACACGTATCAATACCGGGTCCATCATAACTTACGGCAAGATCGAGAACTGAGCGCTCTTTTCGCAATCAGCAACGCGCCGCTACTTCATCACCTGTGCGCTGCAGTTCCACCCCTCTCCCTTGACGCCGTTCACGACTTTCACGAGTTGAGTCGCACTCGCCTTGCCGTTCTCGACCGTGACGACGGCATGTCCTTTCATGCTCTTGAGATCGACTGCTTTGACGCCGTCGACCTTTTTGAGAGCTGATTCGACGTCGCCGAGATAGAGATCACAGTAGGTTCCCCCCAGCATCAACATGACCGTTCGCTCCGTCACAGCCTGAGCCCAGCTACTACAGCCGATGACGATTGCCATGCACACCAACCCGATTCGTAGCCGATTCATACGCCTCCCCTTTATGATGCCGACCATCCCCCGAATAGCATGCCGACTCCTAAAATCCAGGCCGGGCATGAGTCCTCTTCAATCAACCATCCATCTTTGCTCCAGCCCATTCTAGGGAGGAACTTTCTTTTCCCTTCGATACGATTCTATTCATCACGAGGAAACATACGGAGAAATCATCTATCCGGCCAGCGCCGCATGGCTGAATTGACCGATGGCTGTTGATGCCGATTTCCGGCGCATCCGACCGGGAGTTCGGCGTGCGATCCGTTTGACGGCAGGTAGGTGATGCGAGGGAATCCGGTAAGCAGAA
>CAYTAS010000069.1:0-18504 GCA_964435885.1 uncultured Nitrospira sp.
CTAGCGGAAGCATTCAAGCTGGACACAGTCGCCCCCAGTCCGTTATCGTAAGTTCTCACGTCCGCTGACCGTTCTTCCCCTTACATTCTCCCTCAATCCCTTGGCAGGTGGACCCACTACTCCATGGGTGCACGTCCACTGCATCCAGTTCGTATTGATATTATCAAAGTCTCTTGATGTATATTTAACACATTCCAAACCCAAATCTTACATCGATGTTTTCCACGGCTTGTATAACGGCTTTGACGGAATAAGAAGCGATTACATGAAGGGTATTATCGTTCGGATTCATCAGTAAGTCGGGCTTTTACTTCCATTTTAACGAAAGGATTCATACGATGAAGCGAGTAGCTCTGCTCATGGCAATGGGGATATTCAGCGCCGCGTTATCTCTTGGGACGCCGGTTCACGCAGCAATGATGGCACAACTGGAGTTGACGGGGGGGGCCGTTAATTACGACGGCAAGTATAGCCAAATGATGGATCGTTTACTCGGTCAAGAGGGCATGTTGAAATTGGGCCAGTTCCAAGCAATCGGGGAGCTTCTGCCGTCGATCGATAAGGCGTGCGAAACCTATTCGCTCTTTACGTCGGGGTTTGCCGGCGCGGCGGCCCCATCGGCCACGATTTCTGGATCCTCGATCTCGCTCGACTTGTCCTCCCTGTTTTTCGGCGCCAGTCGTGGCGATTTCCACAAAACGTGGAACATCGGTGAACTGGCGACAGGCCAGTACAATCCGGAAACACGGGAGTTTACTATTTCGTGGGACCATATGTTCGACAGCGGTAAGCATGAGGGAGGACTCGCGAGGTTTTTCCTGAGCGGGGTAGCCGAGGTCGGTACACATCCGGTCGCAATTCCTGCCGGCCTGGTCCTCTATGCGACGGGTCTTTTTGGACTCGGCTCATGGACCTGGTGGAACCGCAGCCGCACTCTGCTGACAACCTGAAAAGTAGTGTGATGGCGGAGTTCTGAAGGGGCAAGCAGTGGGCGTTTGTCCCTTAATTACCATTAATACATTTGAGGAGGAACGGATATGAAACTTGGCGGAATCAAGCCAATCATGATAATGGCGGTCTTGACTGTGATTACAGCAATCGCCGGTCTGGCCGGAAAGGCCCAGGCATTCTCATTCACCGACGGCGACCTGGTCCTGGCGATCTACGGGAATGAAACCGAGGCGCTTTACAACCTCGGCAAGGCGAACACACTACTTGCTCCTGGTTCACAGCCGACCAGCTTGGACGTTTCGGCTGGGTTGCAAGCTGCCGGTGTCGGGATTAATCCGGTCCGGTACGCAGTCTATGGGCATGATTCGCTCGATTCGAACAACCTCGCGATCTGGGCGGGCACCAGAGTGGACCCTGCCCAGATCAACGCAGGTCTATTGGGAATCACGATTCAGTTCGGATTCTCCCTCAACCAGGCGGGCCAGGGAGGGTTCACCGGGGATACCGTCGCAAAGGCGGATCCTCAGTCGTTTTCATCGAACTTGGATCCGAGCGGGGACAGCAACTTCTCCGGGACCTGGCCGGTGGGGATGTTTGGAGAGCCTGGTGACAACCTGCATATCTTGAAGGGCGATGTCCTCACGAGCGTGTTTACCCAGGTTGGTAGGGCGACGCTGGCGCCGGGCGGTCTTTTCACCATCGGGCTTGGTAGTAATCCTGTACCCTTGCCGGCAGGCGTGGTGCTTTTCGGCACGGGCGTGATCGGGCTGATCGGAGTCGCCCGACGGTCGTTTAGTCGGATGGCCGCGTAAGGAAGAAACGTCTACGCTGAGCCAGTTCGGCAAAAGGCTGGCATAAACTCCGATCAGGTACTTTTGGGTCCTCTCCACCATTGTCCCGCTGTCCGGCGCGCGAGCGCCGGTGGCGGGACGGTTCACCTAATTCCTGCAATTCCTTTGGTTATCTGGCCTGCCCTCGCCTCGCCTGAAATTTCCCATGGCACCATCCGGGCACCCACACAAGTTAACTCATCCAGGACTTTACCGTAACATACTTGTAATCCACTCTTCATATTGTGCCCACCGGGTAGGAATGTCTGGACAAGGGGGTGCAATGAAAACTGCGAGGATGAGGTGGATTCTGAGTTGTGTTGCGATGATCGGTCTGTTCTGCTCGTGGGCTTCGACTTCATGGGCCGGCAAGCTGGAAGACGTGCTTCTGGAAAACAAACAGATTAGCGTCGACCAATGGGTGCAGATCAAAGCAGAAGAGGAAAAGCGCGAAGCCAAGGCAATGGAGCAAAGTCGTGGAATCGGCGATACCCCAGTCCGCGAGCGTTGGTACGAACACATCAGCATTCGCGGCTACGTACAGCTCCGGTACAACCATACGATCGACAACGATCTTCTTCGCAGTAATCAAGCCGATCGTTCGGTATCTGGCAACAACGATTTCTTTCTCCGCCGCGCGCGGCTAATCATCAGCGGCCAACCCCACGATCGGGTGTTTGTCTATATTCAACCGGAGTTTGCCAGCGCAGTCGGAGGATCGGAACAAGTGGCAGCGCTGCGCGATTTCTACACGGATCTGTTTCTGACGAAAGACAAAGAATGGCGTATCCGGGCGGGGCTTTCCAAGGTTCCCTTCGGTTTTGAAAACATGCAGTCGAGTCAAAACCGACTCGCTTTGGATCGGAATGATGCCCTCAATTCAGGAACACCCAACGAGCGGGATCTCGGTCTGTTTCTCTACTATACCCCGACTACGGTGCGCGAACGCTTCCGTCGACTGGTCGAGAGCGGCCTTAAGGGTTCGGGAGATTACGGCATGCTGGGCATCGGGGTATTCAACGGACAGGGCATCAACGTCCGCGATCGGAACAAGGACAAACACATTGTGTTCCACGCCATGTACCCCTTCGAGTTTCCAAACGGCCAGATCTTCGAAGTGGGGATGGATGCCTACCGCGGCCAATTCAACATCTCCACTACGCCGGTCGTGCCGCTTGACGTGAACCAAGCCGTTGGACAGGCCTTCACACCACGCGTGACGAATAATGGAAACTACCTCGATGAGCGTATCGGCTGGCACGTCACGCTGTTCCCGCAGCCCTTTGGCTTCCAGGCCGAGTATATGATCGGAAGAGGGCCGGAGTTGAACGAGACGCGGACCGATGTCGTGCTTGGAAACGTGCGTGGCGGCTACTTGCAGGTATTCTATCGGTACCAGTGCGATACCTTCTGTCAGAATATCTTTCCCTTCTTTCGGGTCCAGGAGTATTTCGGCGGACGCAAGTTCGAAGCGAACGCACCACGCAATTCTGTGCGTGAATGGGAACTCGGCGTCGAATATCAACTCAACAAGGCTGTGGAATTCACGGTGTCGTATAGCTGGACGCAGCGTAACTCGCCGGATGCCACCTTTTCTCCGACTGGAAGCCCTCCCGGCCAGTGCGCCCTTGCGGCTAGCAGCCTCGCCCCGTGCCTCCAGACGCCATATCAGCTTCAGGGGGGGAACTTGCTTCGCTTTCAGTTGCAGTGGAACTTCTAACGTAGGCGTGGCCGGTCTTCCGCAGGACTCTCGGAACCAGGAGCGGACGGGTCTGTTTGCTGTGCTGGGAGCGTCTTGTACAGCACGATGAGTTCACGCCGATCCACTTGGAAAACGCGAGCGAGCCCCCCCTCCGCTGGTTCATCCACGCGGGCGGACTCCGGAACGAACAGCAACTTCCCTCGCTGGGGCGCGATTGATCTCATGGGGGCGAGTCGATCGTCCTGCGTATCGACGGTACCGATATCCGCCGTCATGTGGGTGCCGGAGCGCAGATTGCTGAGGATGACATGCAGCTTGTCTCCATCGACGAATACCCCGCCGGACGTCACTTCGCGAGAGATCCCCAAGATCTTCGTGCTCTGATAAAAGGTGACGATTTCGTGCTCCGTCGCCTTACTCAAGGCTAGGCTCAGTAGGGGCGCCCAAAACGCGACCGCCGGATCAGTGAAGGCTCGGTGTGTACGAGGCACGCTCAGATCGTCATAGAATGGAATTCTCGTCAATGGTTCCTGAACGGTGATACCTCGGAGCACAGCCGCCATCTGTGCCGAGGAAATGTTCGAGGGATGGCTATGGCCTGCCCCCTGTTCAAGGGTGCGATCGACTTCGAGACGGACGAACGACTGTGGAGTCTCATAAATGGTGATGGTTGTGAACTGCGTCGGGGAGCATCCGACGAACGCCGCAATCCAGATTGCACACCATCCGGGCCGGAACAGGCGTGACAACAGTCGGTTCATTGGGATAATTGTCAGCACAATAAAGAAAGCGACCAAGATCGCTCAACTACGGGTCGACGGAGCATCTCCGGTTGAAACAGCTTTGGAGGGAGTAGACCACTTGGCTCTCAGACGCGTCACATCCTCCGAGGCCAGTGGGATGTAGTCTAGATCCAGAGCTGCCTGTTGGCCTTGCCGACTCAGTACGTAGCGGACTAGCTCCGCAGAGGGCTGTGTCGGCGGCGCTTTCGGCGGCTTGGCGATATAGAGGTAGAGATTTCGCCGCAGCGGATAGGACCCATCCAGGACGGTCTGCACGATCGGTTCGACGTACCGACCGCCTTTGACTGAAGCGATGGGAACAGGTTTTACCATCGAGGTTGCGTAGCCGACCGCTCCGAACCCGATCCCGTGTGGATCCCCTTCGACGCCCAATACGACCGATGCCGACCCCTCGGCATCGACGAGTTTCGGAAGGAGGGTTCCGTGTTTGCACACCTCTTCTCGGAAGAAGGTGCTGGTGGGGGACGTTCCGTTTCTACCGTACAGCTGGACAGGAGCTTCAAACCATTCGTCCATGACTCCCACTAAGCCCCACGAATTGATGTCATAGGGCACCCCACGTTGCCGCTCACGGCAGAACATCGCGTCCAATTCCTCAAGAGAAAGACCGGTCAGTGGGTTGTCTTTGTGAACGTAGATGGCTAGCGCGTCACTGGCGATCGGAACTTCCGTCGGTTCATACCCATACTCCCTGACGAATTCGGCAAGCTCGCCGGCCGTCAGGCGTCGAGGCATTGCGGCCACATCCGTTCGGTGTTCAAGAAGAGCATCAAGTCCCTTCCCGGACTTGTCAGAAGCCACCGCGACCTTCAGGTTGGGATGGAGGACAGCCACGGTATCCAGCCAGGCTCGAACCAAAGGCTTGATCGCCTCCGCTACGGAAATATTCAACGTGCCGGATACGTCCCCTTGCGGGAGATAGGAGGGGATGGTCGGGGAAAGGGTCGGCCGCGTCTGTGCCCAATTTGTAGGAGGAAGCGATAACAGAATCGCGGTGGCTATCAGGTACAGGCCAAAAACAAGGTGACGAAAAAGCAATGTCTGTTCTCCTCATATTGGACACGTGATGTGAATACCCATCTAACTTAGTACCTTTCTAGCACCGCCGCATTTCAACATGATTAAGCCATTGTAAACTCCGTGTAATATCAATGTGTACCTTCTCTCCAGCCTTCACCGGCAGATCTGGTGAGTTTACGAACAATTTACGTAATCCTAACGAGCCTCAAGCCGGTGTTGCAGTATTATCTCCACCCAATAATGTTGCCCTCATCATCAATGATTGGCCAGCAAGGTTCGATCCTTCTTTTTGCGAAATCCGAATTGCTGGGTCGATCCCTAGAGAAAGCATTCATCGCGCACGGCTTTCAGATTATGGTCGTGACGACTGAGACCGCCATCTTCACGGCTACGAAAGAGGTCGTGCCGTCTCTGATCATTATAGAACGACAGGTCGAGCGTCCGCTCTGTCTGAGGCAGCTGCGGACGTTCACAACCGTGCCGATTGTGGCGCTCTCGCACGGAGATCGAGCCTATTCGGATGAAGAATTCTTGCAAGACTATGACGAAGAAGTCGACCTCGTCGTGGCGGGCCAGACACCTCGTGAGCTTGTCGCCCGGGTGCGCGCGATCTTACGGCGCCGCGCCCAACGAGGTGAACTGACGCACAGGCACTACCGCGCCGGGAACATCAGGATGGATCTTGATCGGCACGAAGTCGCTGTCAACGGGAAAAGTATCGAGTTGACCCCGAAAGAATTCAAGATCCTCTTCCAATTTATGGAAGCACCGGGTCGCGTTTTTTCACGGCAGGAAATGCTCAACCGCGTGTGGGGGGAAGGCTACGCGCTGGAAGAACACGCGTTGGATGTCCACATCCATTCGCTGCGTCAGAAGATTGAAATTGATCCCGGCCAGCCGAGCCTGATCGTTACGGTACGTGGAATCGGTTACAAGCTTCGGGTGTAGGTTCGGTTGGTGTGGTTGATCGCTAACAGACTGCTCATGATCTCTTCCACGGGCACGAAATATATCGCCTTCTCGGCGCCCACAAACTTCTTGACGACATCCGATTCCGTCAGGATTCCAATGATTTGAGATTGGCTGACCACCAGCACACTTTTTACATTACGCGCTTTCATCACCTTCGCCGCTTCGACAACCGACGTACCGGCATCAACTGTGACCAGCTCTTCCCGCATTGAGTTTCTGTTTATCGCCATGCCGTATCCTCCTGTGCCGGGAGCAGTGAAGTTATAGTGAGCCTATCCTGAGGGCATTGCGTCAGCGTCAACCTGTGATTATGAGCTGGTAAAAGGAAGAAGAGCCCGGGAGACAAGGTTACCGGACGTTAACGATTCGGCAATGAAACAGTGACACGAAGGGGGTAGAGTGTCTAGCGTGAGCGTGGGGGGGGGTCCGAACAAAGGAGGAAACTATCATGTTTGCCGAGTTCCGCGCAGGATTGATTCTCCTCGCCTCATTAGTCTTTCTTTTGATCATTGTCGGGATCTTTGCCCTCAGTATGGTCATGCTGCCGGATCGATGGAGCGAGCGAACAAGGCTTGCCAGCGAAGGAAGATCGAACGAAAACAAGAGGCTCTCGGTGGCAGCCTGATGTCCTCTCGGTAAAAAAGAGTATCGCGTAGAATCGTCCAGGGACTGGTTCGATGCCATTCGGCACTGTTTCGATCGGATCACGCCTGCGATTGTTCTTCGACATGCAAGCGTCTGGATCAGGCAGACCAAGGAAAGGACGCCGCCAAGGAACGAAGATGTGGCCTGTTTGATTCAATATATAGAGGTATTATAGTAAAGTCACTCTATATGTTGTGCTCATGTGCACGATACACGTTTGTCTCTAGACCGCCCTATCTCTCGCATATTACACTCCCTCCCAATCATTTGGGTCAATGTTAGCGGAAGGAGTGTGGATATGAAGTCCGATCATAATAGGCTAATGAAAGTAAAACGAACGCTTGGGCTCGTCAATGATGCGACCGTGTCGATTGATCAGGCAATCGATGCCGTCTCTCACATCGGAGGATCGATCTTTGACGTGAGACTCAAAGAAGCTCGTAAGAGGATTATCTGGCGTATCAAAATGGTACGAGACGGTGAGCGAGTCAAAGTTCATGTGGATGCCAAGTCGGGGCTTATCATCGAGGCAAAGGCAGAAGTGGCTGTAGCCGAACAGAATTTCGTATGATCGTCTAACAGAAGCTCCTCCTGCTCCTGTTCTTCTGCGACAGCGTGACTTGCGTTGGATGGATTTGCAAACTCTGTGGCTGCTCCTACAAGTTTTGGTGTAGCTTTGGGCCAAATCTCTCCAACCGGCGATGCGTTTTTCGACTATTCGGCGTCCGTAGGCTCAAGGTGAAGCGCCTGATACAGTAGGCCCACGACGATTCCACTGAGTACGAGCATTTCGACGATCAACATTCCCATCGGTCTCACCCTTTCCACGTCTTAAGGTTCGGCCTCATCGTTCGGTTGAGCATAGACCTACCAGAAGCTCGTTATCTCACTGTCACGATCGTATTAGGTTTGCGTTACCAAATTATTTTGACTGTGTAACAATCTGTGGCCAAACGCACGCGCTTCCTCCGCCGTTCTTCTTTTTTTGAGATGTAGATTTTCCTTGACGGTCTGTAAACCCCTGCTACGCTTACACTATTCTTTCCATGCGGGATCCCGGTCCGAAACGATCGGTGTCTGAAAGGCGAGGATGGATGGCTGAATCAATGGTTCAGCCATTGAGGATGCTTGTCATCATGCTGGCTGGTCACCTCCCGATTCGACGATGGGGCTTGGACATTCTCGCAAGCAGTGTCATTCTACTGTCCCTCTCCGGTTGCATGACAGACCACGCTCTTCCCGGCGAAAAGTATAAACTGTCGTCTCTCAGGGTTGTTTTCCTCGATGCGCCCCACATGCAAGCCAAGTACGAAGAGATCACTGGCAAGTCAGCCGTCATGATGACGCCTCGCCTCGCGCTGAACACCCACCGGCGGGAAGAAGTGGTTGTCGGGTTCTACGACTTTCGCACACGCACGATTTACTGCCCCAAAATGGATTTCGAAGTCTGTGGCCACGAACTCCACCACGCCGTGCTGGGCCGTTTTCACTTCGAGCAGTAAGCGTTTGCTCTCCCAGATGGGGAGTGCCTCAGTGGAACGGGGACTCCCCATACCGGTCTCCAAAATCAGTTCAGCCGGTCAATTCGCCCCTCGATAACAGCAGAAAAGGGCTGCGGAAGGCTCTGGATGTGGGAAATCAATGCATCCAGATCCAACGGCCCCCCTACCTGGTTGCCCCCCTGCAGGAGGACCCTGAAGTTGTCCCCACCTGCCGCCATGAAACTATTGACGGTCACAGAGAACGTCGCCTGCCGGTCGATCGGTGTCCCATTGCGCCGCACGTCGACAATACGATCGCCGATCGGCCGGTTGTTATCCCACGTGTAGGTCAGCCCCGATGTTTTGAGGATGCGTGGAAACGGCTGATTCACCCACTGTTGATTGAGCAGTTCATAGATTTGCTGTCCGGTCAGATCCATCCGTACCAAGCTGTTGCCGAACGGTTGAATCGTAAAGAGCTCTCCGTAGGTCACGGATCCGGCAGAGAGGTCGGCTCTGATACCACCAGGATTCATAAAGGCAAAGTCGGTCTCGAGTGCCGCTCGTTGGGCATCGGCAATCAGGTTGCCGAGCGACGACTCACCGGCTGGGTTTTCCGCGCGCACCAGTTCCGTAGCGGCGTCACCGATTACCCGGTTGACGAGCGGGGCCACTTTCGCTTGGGCCTGTGCGACCAATTCTGTTACGTGAGGATCTGGTGTGAGGCCTGGCCCGGCATCGGCAAAGGTGGTGACGATCGCCGCGCTCTTGGCGACGACGTCTCTCGTGTGCTTGTCGATCATGAGATCGATATCGCCGTAGGCGGTGCTTGACGAAAAAGCTTGCGTGACAAGGATCTCGGCGCCGTTCTGATTTTTGAGCAGCGCGTTCGTGAACGAGTGAGTGTGGCCTGAGACCACCACATCCACATCATCGTCAAGGCGAGTGACGATGTTGACGATATCTTGACCGTTGATGAGTCCGCCCGGCTGTGTCGGTCCTTCATAGGTGGTCTGGCGACCGCCTTGGTGAATCAGGACGACAAACGTATGAATGCCTTCCGTCATCTGCAGCCACCGGACATAGCGATTGATGCTGTCGACTTCATCCAAAAACTTCAACCCGGCAACGCCGCTTGGTGTGACGATCGTAGGAGTCTCCTTTAAGACTGCCCCAATGAACGCGATGCGAACGCCATTGACCTGTTTAATGACGAACGGTGGCAAGATGGGCTTGCCGGTTTTCTCCTCAACGACATTGGAAGAAACGGATGGATACCGTGCGCCGCGGTAGGGACTCTCAAGAAAAGGGCCAGCCGGGTGATTGCCCCCGTTCAGAAGGCGAAAGAGTTCGTCTTTGCCTTCGTCGAATTCATGGTTGCCCGGCGTACCTACAAGGTTGCATTTGGGATGCATCCGGCGATCGCGGCGATCCTCCTTGGCCTCATGATCGTCCCACCCGCGCCGGCGATCACGCTCTTCCCGACGATCCTCATAACGGCAGTATCGGTTGGCCAGGATATTCAAGAAACTGATCGACGGTTCATCTTGGAGGAGCGCTGATTCAGGGGGTGTCGCTCCGACATGGTCACCGGCATGGACAATGAACGTACGGTCGGATAGGTCCGGGTCACGCGAATCTTGTTGTGCGGCATGGAGGTAGGCGGCAAGCACAGCGGCACCACCCACTGGGCGGTTCGCGACCAATCGGCCCGCAGAAAGCTGCCCATGAAAGTCGTTGATACCGAGCAATTGCACATGGAGCAGTGAGTCTTTCTCTCGCTTATGGAATTCGGGACTACGCCATTCCAGCTTTTGGCCTGCGCCCTGGCGCATCTCAATCGTATCGTCGGCCTCGTCGTCGCGGTCCCACTCGTGGGAATGATGCTCGACCAAAGCCTCGGCGAATGCGGGCGACATAGCGCAGGCGGCGCTCAAGTACAGGGTGCCCATAACGGCGAGATGAGCGAGGGGCTTTAGGATTATACGGTTGATATCCATAGGAAAACTCCTTTCGTCCAGATCGTGCCATTCAAAGTCCAGGCCCTGTTCTATTCCAAGATGACGTCGGTGTTCGGACGGCTCACCGGAAATTCTTAAAGCCAAGGATATGGCAGGTGTGTTACGACCCGGTCGGGAAATAGTCCACGCCCGGTAAATTCTCGATCAGGCCCTGTGCGTTGAGGCAACGATCATGCAGAATTGGACTCTCGTCCGGTGCGTCGGTCGGATCCCCTATTGGATTCAGGCAGGAGCGATTTGGCCAGACGTAACTCCCGAAGTAAGGCTCGTCTCTTGGAGTTGTGCGCCTGCATCCGCCGCAGGATGTCGTCAAGCACACGAATCGCACCGAGCATGTGAGGTCCCTTGTTCAACATCACGCACTCGGCACGCTGGCCCATGGCTGCATCCGACACTTCGGCGCGGGACGGCATTCCCGTTTTGGCGAGCGTTTCCAGGACTTGCGTTGCCCAGATGACGGGCATGTGGGCGGCCTCCGAGATCCAGAGGATCTCCTCCTGGATCTCAGCAAGACGTTCGAACCCGCATTCGACCGCCAGATCGCCTCGCGCGATCATCACTCCACAACTTGGCCACCGCATCGCTGCCAGGAGCATCTCTGGAAGGTTCTCAAATCCGCGTCGCGTTTCGATCTTCAGGACAATGCCCGGTTGTCGACTGCCCAGTCGTGTCAGGTGCTGCTGAAGTAGTTCTACATCCTGCGCGCTGTTCGCGAAGGACAATTCCACGACATCGGCATGCTCGGCGACGAAGGGCAAGTTTTCCAGGTCATCAGGCGTCAGGGCCGGCAACCGAAGAGTGCTTTCAGGTAGATTAATTCCCTTATTGCCCCGGAGCCGTTCTCCAGCCGCTGACGCATGGGTGATTCTGACGAGCGCTCTTGCGTGTTCAACATTTTCAATCACCCCGCCGATTTTCCCATCATCGAACCAAATGGGCTCTCCCGATCGAACGTCCTCGAAAACCTCGGGCATGGTGCAGCCAATCGAGGCAGGGCTGAGCATTTTCCCCACACGATCATACGTGGGAGGATGTCCGGGCGTGAGGGCTCGATAGAGGATGAGCAGGTCCCCTAGTCTGAGAAAGATACGGTTTTCGCTGGGAGGCAATTTCCCGACGAATGTCTCGGAATCGCCCTGCTCTGTACCCGTTGCGATGTATCGCATGACTGTGCCGGGGACGACATACGTTGTTTTCGTCACTTCCACCCAGCAGCCGCGCGCGCTCACCTCCACGACCTGCAACGTGCGTTTCGCTTCCCGAGCGTCAGTCAGCTTTACCCGTCCTTCAACACGAAGGCGAGCCAGCCAGGTCGCAGATACGAATAGGCAGGCTGCCGCCGGCGAAGGAGGTGAATGTGGCGCCGCTGCCGGAGTCAGCCAAATCCTGGCTGGAGCCATGACTCGACCAAAAATATCGCGAGACGGATGAATACGGGCTACGGCCGGACCGGGCCCAAGTGGTCCAGTGCGGAGCTTCGGACCGGCCAAGTCCATGATGATCCGACAGGGGATCCTCAGCGCCTGCTTAGCCCGGTTCAGGTGCTCGATCATCCTCGACCACGCCGCCGCATCGTCATGCGCACAATTGATGCGCATGCAATCCATGCCCTGTTGGAGCAGGTCGCGGACCAACTTGTAATCGTCCGCGGCCTCACTCGGCATGGTGACCATGATTCTCGACAGCCGCCTGGGAGGGGACGGGCCTAGTAGGGCTTCGGCATGTTTCTCGAGCAGCCGCTGCCCGCTGGAAAAATCGAGCGCTGGTATTTCGCCAGGCGGTTTCCGCCATGGTCGCTGCATGAGACGATGCAAAACGTCCAACACCGTGTCCACGGTGGTCAGGACGTGCGATTCCGTTCGACCGAGAGACGACAACCCCATAGCAGCCAGCCGGAGCTGTAATGGACGGAGATCTCGTCGACGGAGAACCAGGTAATGGAGGAGATTTTGAGCGCTCGCTCTGTAATTCAGATGAATGGTGTCGAGGCGTGTGTCGGAGGCAACCGGCTCTGCAACCATTTCCGCCCGAATGGCCGCAAGCTCACAAAGAACTGATTCAAGATCAGTAGCCCCAAGATGAATGCCGGGACCGGCGATGCTTGGTGTCACCGGCGCACCTCAAGAATGAAACCAATGTGTCTTCCGCGGCTCCAACTCAACGAGGTTCCTGGATCCTAAACATTTCTCGCGTTCATGAAAGTTCCGCTGATTCTGGAAAATGACAGAGCTCGTTTATTTCCTAATCTTCGTCATCCTCCTCGTTATCCTGTCGCTCGCGTTCGATCTCGAAGATCGTAACGGTGTTGCTCACTTCATGCGATACAACTAGGAGCGGTCTTCCGCTGGGACTATCTTTCCTCTTGATGAAGAGGATCCCCTCCGGCGACAGGTCGGTAGGGGTGGTGTTGGCATAGGTCGCGAACTCAGGAGATTTGGGGTCGGAGATATCGTAGACGATGATGCCGCCGGTTCGTTCAAGGCCGATAAAGGCATAGGTTCTTCCACCGATCTTCCCCAGCGCAAGCCCTTCGGGCTCGGGTCCCTTATTGTCGCTTCTCGTATCAAAGGTATCGACGGTTCCGTTGGAGTTGAAGATCGTCGGGACCAGGGCAGCCGTGCGCTGTTCGAGTTCGTCGCCGCTGTCGTAAACCAGACCACCGTCAGCGTTCCGAATACTGAACGAACGGGCGCCGAATACATAGAGCTTTTCAAATTCTGGGTCGCTGTCCGTATTCCCGAGCGTGTTGGTGACCGTCAGGCGCCCAAGATGGTCGTTATTGCGCAGACCGTCGGTACCGGTGGTTACGTCGGGAAATCCCTGGGCGGCAAAACTCACGGCGTCGAGTGTGAGCGAGCCCACTCTGGCTTCTTCGGAGAAGCCCGTGTAATCCCGCGCGTCACCTTCGTTGGTCGTGACCAAGTAGGTCTTCCCTTTCACGCGATAGGCCTCAATGCTGTCCGGTTGGTACATGCCGAGCACCGGCCAGTTTCGAATATTGATCACGCCATTATTGCTTGATCCAGGCACATCGCGGTCGCTCGCATCGAGCTTATTGGCGGCTTGAAGGTGATCCTTGAACCCTAACCCAACAATCTTGGTGAAGGTGGCCGAACGGATGTCGAGGATGGCGATCGCGTTATTCTCCTGTAGGGTTACATAGGCCATGCGAGAATCCTTAGACACCGTGATGTATTCCGGTTCCAAATCTTTGGCGAGGGTCGCATTTGGGCCGAAGATGCGGATGCTGGAGGCATTCTCCTGGGGGATGGCAGGATTGAACGTGGCGGTACGGACATCGAATTGCGTGAGACTGGTGACGTCGTCACGCATGTCAATAACGCTCACCGAACCTTCCGGATCTATCGAGTCTACCTGGTTATAACTGTTGGGTTCGCCTTCGTTTGCCACAAGCAGCCAGCGACCGTTCGGCGAAAACGTAAGCATATCGGGCAGTGATCCCACGGTCAGTTGATTGAGCAACATCCCGCTGGTGTTAAAGAACTTTACGCTACCGGGGTCGGTTTTCTGCGTTCCCTCCAGCGCGACGGCAACCACCCCGCGATGCACTGCGACGCTGTTCGCCTTGCCGCCGAGTGGAACCGCCTGGACCAACACAGGTGTCTCAGGCGCGCTGAGATCCAACACATCAAGTTGACGAAGATTGAGATTGATGCTGAACAGCCGTTTCGAGGCCGGATCAAAGGCTGTGATCTCCGTCCGTGGCTCATCTGGGTGGGTGCTTACTCCGGCACTGTACCGGCCAATTTCTTTAAGTGTGATTGTCTTGGATTCAGACGCGTCGACGGTGACCGCTGTTCCTAAGATGCCGAGCAATCCGACTCCCACAAGCAGCCGTTCAATGGCCATGGATACTTCCTCCTGATCTGAAGTGAACGTGAAAGGCCCTATAAGGGTCTTATTCATGCCTGAGACAGATTCCAAGGAGATTACGCCGATGTTAAGAGGGCGTAACGTTGATGAGGAGAACTCGTGCTGAATTTCCGGGGATGTTCAAGAAAGATAAGCCTTCCTGCATAGCACTCCTGCCGGTAGTCCTAGTGTTTCCACTAGGAGGGTGCAAGGTTATTTCCCTGTTGTAAATGATGATCAATGGGTATGTATAGGGAAGAGGGTATAGGGAAGAAGAGATCTATTATGACGGAATCATCTGAAAAATTGATCCATCCGGGTGAAGTGTTGGGGGAGGTCTACATGAAACCGTTCCACCCTCCCATCACCGTGGCCGATTTGGCGGGTTCGCTCGATATTTCGGCACGGGAGCTCAGCAGCTTCATCGGAGGAAGACGGCCTGTGACCAGGCCTCTGGCAGTGAGGCTTGCGGTGCGCTTCAGGACGACCGCCGACTTTTGGCTCGGGTTACAGGACCAGTACAACAAGCGATTCGAAGCACGCATGACCCATCAGATGCATCGCCTGAAGAGATAGGTAGTCGTGACACTATATTCACAATGGGTGGGGTCTCGAGTCAGAAGTGCTGGCGATATAAAAGGCGTAAGTTTGCCTGAGCCTCGTTCGACGGCTGTGAAGAAAAACCAGGCAGCGTTTTGACCGTCGAAATGTGTGAAACGTCCCTTCGCGAGCCGTACAACGTGGCTCGCTGCCTTGGTTCTCCTCGTGATCCGCGAGCGTCTGTAGAGTCTCTGGAGGCGTGCGGTGATGACGGTCTGGCAATCTTCAGCACCAACTCGATTTCTTCGTTCGTTTGTTCGGCTGCTACAAGAGAAACGATTCGTTCATCCTCACCCGAGAGCTCTTGGAGGATTGTCTGTTGGATTTTCCGACCTCCGTGGCGCACCCAAGGTGAGAACCTGTTGGGTCACTTGTTGATCTAGGACCGACTGTCCGGTCGCCACGAGGTCGATACTCCTCACAACAGCCTCAGGGGAAGCCATCTTCAAAAGGTAGCCATGCGCACCGGCAAGGATGGCGGATTGGAGGAGATTTTTGTCATCGTATTCGCTGAAAAACAGGACCGCGATCTTCGGATATGACTCCCTCATGACCCTGCAGATATCGATTCCACTGGCTCGACCAACACGAACTCCCAGTACCACCACGTCCGGCTGACAGATCTTCAAGGCGGTCAAAGCCGCTCGTTCCGTGCGTGCCATGCCGACAACTATGATGTGGTCACTCTCTGAGAGGTAGCTTTTCAGGCCGTGAAGAGTGATGATGGAACCATCGACCAGCAGCACGTGCACCCGTTTCAGTGCCTCGGTCGATCGCCCCCTCTGGACAACCGTGTTCGGTAGAAGTTCCATAGCCGTGACGCCTCGAATGAATAAAGTTGCTCTAGCAGTTGGTGGTGGATAGTAGCGCAACTTGACAGGGCCTCGATTAATTCCTTGTTAACGCTTTGTAAATTCTGTCCAGCGATGCAGTGCCGTTGACTTCCTATCCGTGGCTACTCGGAAGAAATGACACGACGATCGACAGTGTGATGAGTGCAATGATAATCCATTCTAGGACCTCCATCCGTCTGGTTCCGGCTCGATCCGACATCTTGCCGTAGATGCTTTCCAGTGTCTGCAATTTCCGAAGGATGCTGGCATCCCATGCCTCTAAGTGAAAACGCTGTGAGACGAGTCGATACACGCGTGCGAGATACTGGTCTCCCAGCAGTTTCAAGGTGTTGGTCACGCGCTCAAAGATCAGGGCGCTGTCGACTTGCAGCTGTGCAATGTGCGTCAGATCCTTTTCATGCGAGCCGGGCAGGGAGAGGAGGCGTGGCTTACGTGACAGCGCCTCATACCCTTCATCCAGCGCACGATCGAGTTGTTCATCGAGGATTCGCATCTCCAGCAGCTCGACGTTGGCAAATTCGAGAACCGCTCGGACGTCGTCCATCTCCTTGCCGAACAGGACTGCGGAATGCCAGTCGATGACAGCTGCATCTTCTTGCCCGAACGAGATTCGGCAGGACAGTGCGTCGGCCACTTCCTGCTCCGAAAACGGTGCTCGCTCTGCTCGCAGAATCTGAGCCAAATTGGTCTCGTTGCTTGTCCATAACGGAGGAGCATCCACCGGCACAGAGGACTCGATCGCGAACATGATGTAGTCCTCTACGTCCCCCGCAATGGCTGGACGCTCAATGGCTGGGCCCAGGGCTTGGACTAACTGTTCTACACGGGTTCGGGATTCGGTCAGCAATCGCTCATTCTCATACAGCGACTCACTCAGCTCCAGCAGTTGATGGAAGGGGCCATTGATGGGAAAGCGATAGGTAATGGTGACGGCACCGAAATCGTACGCCATGACCTCGACGGTAGGGCTCGCCTGATAATGGCTGATACTGAAAACGCTGCCTTCCTGAACGAGCCGTAGCGGAGCCGGCCGATATTCGAAGTACTGAGGGGCCCTAGTCTTATGCCGAAGGTGGCTGCGCTCGGTCCCTTCGAGGATTCGCTGCTCCGCCTCCGTGAGGTTGATTGAGAGACCAATATCGTAGGCGAAAAGGGCGAAGCAAGTACCTTTTGTAATTGTCACATGCTCCAACATGGGTATACTTTGTACCCCAACATTGTCATAGGTTGCGTTCTTGCGTTCCGATAACCATGCCTCACTATAGGCTGTTAGAGGCACTCGGTAAATAGAGGCGTTGCGCGATCGGTGACCTATGAGGGAATGGTTAGGCCCACAACGAAGAGTGTTAAAACTTGGTGGGTACGCAGCTTCCGTCCTCGTTATGCGGAATAGAGACAGAAAACCGAAGCGAGCATGAGGAGCATTGCATGAAAATAGGTCGCAGATTGTGACAGCCTTCCAACAGATCCCACACCACCCGTGGCGAGCACATGCGAATTCTTCAAGCTCTGCACTCTACCAACCGAGGACATACGCAAAAATCAATGGGGCCACGATCGTGGCGTCGGACTCGATGATGAATTTCGGAGTGTCTACACCCAGCTTTCCCCACGTGATCTTTTCATTCGGGACCGCTCCGGAGTACGACCCATAGCTCGTTGTCGAATCGCTGATCTGACAGAAATATTCCCAGAGCGGCACCTGTTCTTTTCGAAGGTCCTGGCTCAGCATCGGCACGACACAGATAGGAAAATCACCGGCAATCCCGCCTCCGATTTGAAAAAATCCGATCGGATGTGCCTCTGCTGGTTCCAGATACCATTCGGCCAACTGCATCATGTATTCGACGCCGGATCGCACGGTGTGCACGTTTCTAATGGCTCCTGTGATGCAATGTGCCGCATACATATTCCCCAAGGTCGAATCTTCCCATCCTGGAACAAACATTGGAAGATTCCGCTCTGCTGCTGCGCACATCCAACTGTCGGCTGGATCAATCTGGTAATGCTCTTTCAGCGTGCCGTTGGCCAAGAGCTTGTAAAGGAACTGATGCGGAAATGCTTTGGCCCCTGCGCGATCCGCTGCCGTCCATTCGGTCGCAACCGCTGCCTCAATGCGCCGCATCGCTTCCGCTTCAGGAATGCAGGTGTCAGTGACACGATTCAGATGTCGATGCAGGAGGTTCTGTTCATCCTGGACCGTCAGCTCTCGATAGTGCGGGATCCGCTCGTAATGTTTTTGCGCCACCAGGTTGAACAAATCCTCTTCAAGATTGGCTCCTGTACAACAGATCGAGTGAACCTTGTCACTCCGGATCATTTCAGCCAGCGATAGACCTAACTCCGCTGTACTCATTGCGCCGGCCAACGTCACCAGCATTGTGCCACCTCGGTCCAAGTGAGCTCTGTAGGCATGGGCCGCATCTTTCATCGCCGCCGCATTGAAATGCCGATAGTGATGGTCAATGAATTGAGAAATTGAGGTCGGTTTCATATTCAACTCCAGCTTTCAAGATTGTGCCGCTAAGAACTGTTGCGTTTGTCTTCTCCCATCATGTCGCGAATAGATTGAATACGATTAACGACGACATATAACCGAGCTCAAACCATGGCGACAACTGCGGAGGATTTCCAGTGTGGGGAAACGCGATGGGAGCAACCCCAGTGGTAGCGGTTGTCCTGCCGCTGCAGTCTAGCATGGTGGCGTCAAGCGCGAGATCATTGACAAATTACAGTGTGGTCTGCTCGGCGG